>NZ_JBDJMM010000001.1:0-293434 GCF_039673865.1 Pseudomonas sp. TWI628
CACAAATATCGCATATCCGAATTCGCTGGGCTGTCCATCTGGACATTCTGGCTACAGAATTTCTTGACGACCATAGAGCATTGGAACCACCTGATCCCATCCCGAACTCAGCAGTGAAACGATGCATCGCCGATGGTAGTGTGGGGTTTCCCCATGTGAGAGTAGGTCATCGTCAAGATTCATTTCGCAAAACCCCTATCTGCGCATGCAGGTAGGGGTTTTGTCTTTCCGGCCCAGGAAACCTTCAGCCCCGGGCCAATTCCGCCAGGTGCGCCGTCGCTTCTTCGCTCTTGAGCACCAGCACATCGCCTTCCAGCGAATCGAGCACCACTTCCGCAGTATTACCGATCAGGGCCCCGGAAATCCCGGTGCGCGCGACAGTGCCGATTACCGTGACCACGGCATCGAGTTGCTTCTCGAAATGGGGAATCAGCACATCTGCTGGCCCTTCCGCGACATGCAGGCGGTCTTCACTGATATCGAACTCGGCCTGGAACGCACTGCAGGCCTCCCGATAGCGCTTCTCGATGGTTTCACTCAGCTGATAAACCGGGTCTGACGCCGACAGCATCGGGGAGGGGTGCGCACTGACGACATGCAGGTCGCCCTTGGCCAAACCGGCAATCGCATAGCCGTGGTCGATGATGCTGGCGTGCAGGTGGCGATGATCTTCGTCCTGGTTGCCCACGTCCACCGCTGCCAGGATCACGCCGCCGGTCCACGATCGTTCGCTTTTGACCATCAGTACCGCACACGGGCACTGGCGCAGCAGCTTCCAGTCGGTAGGCGTCAGCAGGGCCTTTTTCAACGGGTTGTCGGGCCGGTGCTCCTTGATCACCAGCTCACAACCTTCTGCCTGCTGCACATAGATGATCGACTCGTGCAGGCTTTCCTGCCATTTTTGTTCATGGGTCACGTTATCATAGCCATCATCATGCAACTGGCTGCTGAGCAAGCTGAGCAACGCACTGTGATCATGCTTCTTGTCACACATCAGCAGATGCAGGCGAGCACCGGTCACGCCGGCGATCAGCTTGGCCCGAGTCAGCGCACGGCTATGGGCATGTTCGGGGTCGAGGACGACGAGGATGCTGCGGACAGCTTGCATGGGCGTTAACTCCGTTCAAAGGTTGCGACCAATGCCTGACTATAGTCGGCGCCTCCCGCGTCGCCGCTTGACGTACATCAAGCATAGCCACTGGTGCTACCTGCCGCCCCCGGTATAATCGCCGGTCTTGCCTGTCCAGTGTGGTTGTTCGCTTATGTCGCTGATCCCCGAAATCGATGCCTTCCTCGGCTGCCCGACCCCAGATGCCTGGATCGAAGCGGCACTCGCCGACCAGGAAACCCTGCTGATCGATCACAAGAACTGCGAGTTCAAGGCGGCCAGCACCGCCCTGAGCCTGATCGCCAAGTACAACACTCACCTGGACCTGATCAACATGATGTCGCGCCTGGCCCGTGAAGAGCTGGTGCATCACGAGCAGGTACTGCGGCTGATGAAGCGCCGTGGCGTGCCGCTGCGGCCGGTCTCGGCAGGGCGCTATGCGTCTGGCCTGCGCCGTCTGGTGCGCGCCCACGAGCCGGTGAAGCTGGTGGATACACTGGTGGTCGGAGCATTCATCGAAGCCCGTAGTTGCGAGCGCTTTGCCGCTTTGGTGCCGCACCTTGATGAAGAGCTCGGCACCTTCTATCACGGCTTGCTGAAAAGCGAAGCCCGCCACTATCAGGGTTACCTGAAACTGGCCCACCAGTACGGGGACGAGGCGGACATCACCCGTCGCGTCGAACTGGTGCGCGCAGCGGAAGCGGAGCTGATCCAGTCTCCCGATCAGGAGCTCCGTTTCCACAGCGGTATCCCGATGGCGCAGGCGGCCTGAACACCTAGTGGCGGCGCCCCAGCAGCAGGCCAATTACCAGGCCGAAGCCTGCGGACACAGCCACGGTCTGCCATGGATGGCCACCGATATAGTCCTGGGTGGCGTCGACCACCGGTTGCGCCTTGGCGCGCACCTGGCCGGCGGCCTCACGGGCCTGGCGCAATTTCAGGCTCACCTGCGCTCTCAGGGTCTCGGCTTCTTCGCCAACCAGCGCGGCGCTTTCGCTAAGCAGTTTTTCTGACTCTTCGATCAATGACTGCAGCTCACTGAAAACCTGGTCCTTGATCTGATCACTGTCGGCCAGTGCTGCGGTTTTTCGGGCCATGAACACGTCCTCGTCGATGGGGTGGTTGAACAATGGATGCCAGCGCGCCGGGAAAGTTGCGATGGCTTTGCCGATGATGCGACGCCAGGGTGTAAGATAGCGGCCATTTTCAACAGGCAGGAACCTTCATGACTTTCAATCTGGCCAACATGAGCTTCGAGGAACGGGCGCAGATCGAGGCGGAAAAGGCCCGGCTGTTCGAGATGTGGCAGAACAACCTGGGCAAAGCCAAAGGCGAAGCTGCGCGGCTGATCGCCGAAAAGCCACGCCGCAAAGGCAAGTGGGCTGAATGGGTGCGTGCCGAACTGGACGCTATGTCGCCGCCGGAATTCGCCAGCATGGTCCGCAGCGAGGTCAACAAGATGATGGCTGCCGCCAGCGCCAGTCGCTGATCCATCCCCTACCTGTACAGGCTGCCCTCCTTGGGCAGGTCCAGCTTGCCCTCGTCAGTGAAGCGCACGGTGCCCAACGGCCCGCCGGCCAGTTTGCCGCGCAGCTTGTAAGGCATCCCTTGCAGTGAATCGAGCTTGCCCAGGCCGTAGGCCTGGCGCAGGAAGGCGAACGCCGTGATGCTCACGGGCACCACGATCACGGCTTCGTCGTAACGGCCGATGTGCCCTTGCTGATCACTGACCCCAGCTGCCAGCGGCTGACCGTTCACCTCCAGGTTCAGCGCAACGCCGTTGTAGTCGATGGCCGACTCGTTGGGGTTCTGCACCCTCATCTTCACCGCCATGCGCATTTCCAGCTCCTGGCCCGGCAGCGGCTCGATGCCGATCACACTGATATTGAGCGGGTCGCGAGCCTGGAACAGTGCGCAGGCGTTGAGCGCGCCAGCCAGCATCAGTACCAGCGGCAGGCGAAGGGAGCGGCGCAAACGGGCAGCCATGGGTAAGGTCCTTGCCGACGAAGTGGTGCCTGCAGTGTGGCAAATGCACGGTCGCGTTGAAAGTGTTGGGTCTTGTGAGCGAGACCGTTTCTCGTTAACACCCGATAAACACCACCAGCAGGTCCTCCAAAAACGCCTGCTGCGCCTCCCCAGGCACCTGTGCCCGATGCCGAGCCAAGGTGAAGGGCACCACGAAATCCAGCAGCGGATCCAGCGCCCGCAACATCCCCTGATCTTCCCAGCTCGCCGCGCAGTGACACGGCAGATAGCCAATATGCCGCCCCGAAAGAATCAACGTCAGCACGCTCTCGATCTGCTCCGCCACCGCCATGCTGCGCCGGCTCTGGAACGGCTCGCCGTCTTTGAGAAAGCGGTAGGGATGGCGCACCTGGTCCGCCTCCAGCAATTGCTCGTGCGTTACCTCGGCCTGATCGAACAGCGCATGCCCCTTGCCGCAGTACAGGCGTTGGCGTTCTTCGAACAATGGCTGATAGTCGAAGGCTGCCTGGTTGCCGGAAAAATAGCTGATGGCAAAGTCCAGCCGTTGCTCCAACAGCAGCCGCTCCAGCTCCGCCGGTGGTGCGCTGATCAGCTCCACCTGCACCGCTTCCTCACGCCCGCGAAAGCGTGAAATAGCCGTGGCCAGGCGCAGGCTCACGGCCGCATCCTGGTTCTCGGCCATCCCCACCCGCACCGTTCCCAGCAGGCGCCCGGCCACGCCGTTGGCCTGCTGTCGGAACAACTCGATGTTCAGCAACAGGCCACGGGCAGCCTCCAGCAGCCGCTCGCCCTTGTCGGTCAGGCGAAAACCGCCTTTGCCACGGCTGCACAGGCGGTAGCCCAGGCGCGTTTCCAGCTGCGCCATGCGCTGGCTGATAGTGGGCTGGCTCAGCCCCAGTACGCCTTGGGCGGCACTGAAGCCGCCGGCCTCTACTACAGTGACGAACAGCCGCAGCAAGTGCAGGTCGGGGTCGTGCAGTTGTCCGAGCATCACATTGCTCCTGATGAATGTCAGCTTTGCAAACTTGCCATTCTTGCAATGTTACCCGGCTGGCATGCTGGCGGCATCCACCCACTTGCCGAGGTGCCCGTCATGCGTCGATCGCTGTGCCTGTTGTCCTTGATCCTGGCCCTGCCGCTGCAGGCCGAAGAAAAGGTCGTCAATCTCTACAGCTGGGCTGACTACGTCGCCCCGCAAACCCTTCAGCGCTTCGAAAAGGAAACCGGCTACAAGGTGCGTTACGACACCTTCGACACTACCGAAGTCCTGGAAACCAAGCTGCTCACTGGCCGTAGCGGCTACGACGTGGTCGTGCCGTCAGCCACCGTGCTGGCCCGGGCGCTGAAGGCCAATGCCCTGCAACCGCTCGACGCGCAAGGCATGCCCGGCTACGCCAACCTCGACAAGGACCTGCTGGCCAAGCTGGCCGAGGCCGACCCAGGCAACCGTTACGCGGTGCCCTACACCTGGGGCACCCTGGGCCTGGGGGTGAATGTCGAGGCCGTGCGCCAGCGCTTGGGCGATGTGCCGCTGGATAGCCTCGACCTGCTGTTCAAGCCTGAGTACGCCAGCCGCCTCAAGGCGTGCGGCATCGCCATGCCAGACTCGCCGCAGGAAGTGATCGGCGTCGCCCTCAATTACCTTGGCAAAGACCCTTACAGCCAGGACAAGGCCGACCTCGCGGCGGCGCAGAAGCTGCTGAACCAGCTGCAACCGTCGATCAGCTATGTCGCCAATGGCCGGCAGATCAGCGACCTGGCCAACGGCAGCGTGTGCCTGGCGTTGACCTACAACGGCGATGCGGCCATGGCCGCCGACCAGGCGCGCCGCGCCGGCAAGCCCTTCGAGCTGATCTACCGCATCCCCCGTGAAGGCACGCTGGTGTGGCAGGACAACCTGGTCATACCCAAGGACGCCCCGCACCCGGAAGCCGCCCGGGCGTTCATCGCGTTCATGTTGAAACCGGAGTCGGTGGCAGCGCTGACCAATACGCTGTTCTTCGCCAATGCCAACCAGGCAGCGACGCCTCTGGTCGATGACGCCGTGCGCAATGACCCGGATATCTACCCTCCTGCCAATGTGCGTGAGCGCTTGTATGCCGACCGCAGCATGGCGCTGTCCGACCTGCGCCAGCGCAACCGCTTGTGGACGGCTTTCCGCAGCCGCCAGTGACCGATAAATACCAAGGAGCCCCACCGTGGAACAAGCCCAGAACAACGACCAGGCCATGACCCGCGACAGCCTGTACGGTACCGCAGCAGAAAGTACCTACGCCGGTATCACCAGTTTCTCCCGTCGCCGCTACAGTCGCGACCTGCGTGGGGTGGATGTGGTGGTCAGCGGTGTGCCATTCGACACCGCCACCAGCAACCGCCCCGGCGCGCGCTTCGGGCCGCGCGCAATCCGCGCCGCCTCGGTGCAGCAGGCCTGGGCACGCCACTGGCCCTGGGCGTTCGACCCGTTCGACCAGCTGGCGGTGATCGACTATGGCGACTGCGCCTTCGACAGTGGCACCCCGCAGTCGGTCCCGGACAGCATCCAGGCCCACGCCGAGCACATTCTTGAAGCCGGTTGCGCCATGCTCACCCTGGGCGGTGACCATTTCATCAGCTACCCGCTGCTCAAGGCCCATGCCCGGCGCCATGGCCCGCTGGCGCTGATCCATTTCGATGCGCACAGCGACACCTGGCCGGACGAGGAGGGCCGCATCGACCATGGCACCATGTTCTGGCATGCCGCACGCGAGGGCCTGGTCGATCCGTCCTGCTCGGTGCAGGTCGGCCTGCGCACCACCAATGACGACAGCCAGGGCTTCGCCATCCTCGATGCCCGGCAGGTGCATCGCCAGGGCACCGAAGCGATCATCGCAGCGATCCGCCAACGGGTCGGCGACCGACCGGTGTACCTGACCTTCGACATCGACTGCCTCGACCCGGCCTATGCGCCCGGCACCGGCACCCCGGTATGCGGTGGCTTGAGCACGGTGCAGGCGCTGGAGATCCTCGGTGGCCTGCGCGGCATCAACCTGGTGGGCATGGACCTGGTGGAGGTGGCGCCGGCCTATGACCACGCTGATATCACCGCGCTGGCCGGAGCCACCCTGGCCATGGAGATGCTGTGCCTGTACGCGGCACGGTACAAGGTCGATGCCGCCCGGTGATCGGCGGGCCTGATGCACTGCGCCATCAGGCCCATACTGAAACATCAGGAATCGCATTCACACTTTTGCCGCGAACCCTTCGCGCCTTAGGCTATCCAAACGCACAAGGCGCGCTTTTTCGTACAGGAGGTGAAGCATGGGTCTTAGAGTGCCAACCTTGATCATCGGCTTGACGCTGGGCTTGTCGGTGCAGGCAGCTCCTGCGCAGCCACTGCAGCTCGCCGCCAGCAACAACAACCCGTACAACAGTCCGATCCAGCGCGCCAACCCCAACAGCCGCCAGGGCAGCATGCCGGCCACACCGCCCGTGCGCGGCCCGTCCACCCAGCCCATCTACCGCACGCCAAGCCTGGACAACCGCGGCATCGGCAATGGTGACAACCTGCGCCGCCAGCAGCAGGCGCCCAATCTGGAGCCGACGCGGCCACCGCGTGATAGCCAGCGTGCGCCCTGACCCATAGAAAGGAATCCTGCATGACCCGAACCCACTGGCTGACTGCCTTGACCGCTGCTGCGCTGTTGCCGCTGCTGGCCCATGCTGCCCCTGAGCAGCAATTTTCCAGCGAAGAGGGGCAACTCACGGTCAGCACCGTGGCCGATGGCCTGCGCAACCCTTGGGCACTGGCATTCCTGCCGGGCGGCAAGGACATGCTGGTCACCGAGCGCCCCGGCAACCTGCGCGTGGTGAGCGCCGAGGGCAAGGTTGGCCCACCCATCAGCGGCGTGCCCAAGGTCTGGGCCGAAGGCCAGGGTGGCCTGCTCGACGTGGTGCTGTCGCCTGGGTTTGCCAAGGACCGCACGGTCTACCTGTCGTACGCCGAGGAGGGCAGTGATGGCAAGGCCGGCACGGCAGTGGGCCGTGGCCAGCTGTCCGAGGACCGTGCACGGCTGGAGCACTTCAATGTGATCTTCCGCCAGCAACCCAAGCTCTCCGAAGGCAATCACTTTGGCTCGCGGCTGGTATTCGACCGCGACGGCTTCCTATTCATCGCCCTGGGCGAGAACAACCAGCGCCCGACAGCCCAGGACCTGGACAAGCTGCAGGGCAAGATCGTGCGGATCCTGCCTGATGGCGAAGTACCGAAGGACAACCCCTTCGTCGGCAAGCAGGACGTGCGCCCGGAAATCTGGTCGTTCGGCCATCGCAACCAGCAGGGCGCAGCGCTCAACCCCTGGACCGGCAAGCTTTGGACCCATGAACACGGCCCGCGTGGCGGCGACGAGATCAACATCCCGGAGCCGGGCAAGAACTATGGCTGGCCGATCGCCACGCACGGCATCAACTACTCGCTGATGCCCATCCCGGAAGCCGAGGGCAAGCATGTCGACGGTATGGTCGACCCGCACCATGTCTGGGAAAAGTCACCCGGCATCAGCGGCATGGCCTTCTATGACAGCCCGACCTTCAAGGCCTGGGATCACAACCTGTTCATTGGCGCGCTGGCGACCCAGGAGTTGATCCGCCTGCAGCTCGATGGCGACAAGATCGTCCACGAAGAGCGTTTGCTGGGCGACTTGAAGGCGCGCATCCGTGATGTGCGGGTGGGGCCGGATGGCTACCTGTATGTGCTGACCGATGCCAAGGATGGCGCACTGCTGAAGGTGGGGTTGAGCGAGGGCTGAAGGCAACGGATGCCTTCTCTGGCTCTATCGCCGGCTTGCCGGCGATAGAGCCAGTGCAGACAATAGGGCTCTGACAGGCCAAGCGAACTGCCATGCCCATTGATCCGAAAACCCTCTATAACCAAGCACTCAGCGAGCAGGGCTATGCCCAAGACCCGGCTCAAGGGCGCGCAGTCGATGCCCTGCAGACCTGCTTTCAGGCCATAGAACAGGGGCATCGCCCCCAGGGCCTCTACCTCTGGGGCCCGGTCGGCCGCGGCAAGACCTGGCTCATGGACCTGTTCCACCGCTGCCTCAGCGTCCCGTCCCGGCGCCAGCACTTCCACCATTTCATGGCCTGGGTCCACCAGCGCCTGTTCCAGCTCAACGGCACTGCCGACCCCTTGAAGGCGCTGGCGCGGGAACTGGCCGGGCAGATTCGTGTGTTGTGCTTCGACGAACTGTTCGTCAGCGACATTGGCGATGCGATCATCCTCGGCCGCCTGTTCCAGGTGCTGTTCG
This sequence comes from Pseudomonas sp. TWI628, assembly GCF_039673865.1. Classification (NCBI taxonomy): domain Bacteria; kingdom Pseudomonadati; phylum Pseudomonadota; class Gammaproteobacteria; order Pseudomonadales; family Pseudomonadaceae; genus Pseudomonas; species Pseudomonas sp. TWI628. Next base: position 8,380 of record NZ_JBDJMM010000001.1, read on the forward strand.
ATCACGGCGTGGTGGTGGTCGCCACCTCTAATCAGCCGCCGCAACAACTGTACCGCGACGGCTTCAATCGCGAGCGCTTCCTGCCGGCCATCAGCGCCATCGAGCGGCACATGCAGGTGCTTTCGGTGGCCGGCGAGCAGGACCATCGCCTGCATCCGGGCGCCCAGTGCCAGCGTTACTGGGTGGCCGAAGCGGGGAGCAAAGGCGGCGCGCTGGAAGCCGTATTCGTGCAGCTCAGCCCGGATGACCCCGGCAGCAACGCCCCCCTGCTGATCGGCTCGCGGCAGGTCGAGGTGATCCGGCGAAGCACCCAAGCCCTCTGGTGCCACTTTACCGAACTCTGCGAACGGCCCTTGGCCGCCATGGAGTTCATGGCCTTGTGCGATCAGTTTCCGGCGATCCTGGTCGAAGGTATCCCGGCTCTGGGCGGTGAACAGCAGGCCGGGCGCATCGCCCGCGGCACAGAAGATGGTGCAGCGCGTGTCGTGGCAGGCGACCGGGAATTGCCGATGCTGTCACCCAAGGATGACGCCGTGCGCCGTTTCATCGCCCTGGTCGACGAATGCTACGACCGCCGGGTGGCCCTGTACCTGGAGGCGCAGGTTCCGCTCGATGCGCTCTACACTCAAGGGTATCTGGCGTTCCCGTACCAACGGACCCTGAGCCGGCTGCGGGAGATGCAACTGCAACGCTTCGCCTGAAGGAGCCGAGCCATGGAGCCGCTGTCGCATCATCTGCTGACCCAGGCCTACAACAATGGATGGGCCAACCACCGCCTGTACAAGGCCTGCCTGCAACTGACCTTTGATGAGTTCGTCGCCCCCCGTTGCAGCTTCTTCCCGTCGATCAAGGCCACCCTCAACCATCTGCTGACGGTGGACTGGTTCTATCTGGACATGCTCGAGTGCGAGCAGCGCGGTGAAGCACCGAACCCGGACGGCGAGCGTTTCTTCGAGCCTGAGCAACCGTTCGCCACCTGTACCGACCTGCATGCCGAGCAGGCCCAGGCCGACCACCGGCTGATCGCCTATTGCAGCCTGTTGCAGGATGATCAGCTGACGCGCTATGTGAGCATCGTGCGGCCCGAGCGGATCCAGCGCGAACAGCGCCTGCGCCTGCTCGCGCACCTGTTCGAGCACCAGATCCATCACCGTGGGCAGGTGCATGCGATGCTCAGTGATACGGCGGTAAGGCCGCCGCAGCTGGATGAGTTTTTCTGTGAAGAGGAAGCCGACCTGCGGGCGCTGGACTTCGCCGAACTCGGCTGGAGCGAAGCGCAGGTCTGGAAATTGTAGGGGCGCACAGCGCCCCCATTGGCCCGTTTAGCGCCCGAGCCACTCCACCAGCGTGCGGTTGAAGCGCCGCGGCTCCTCGATCTGCGGGGCATGCCCCATGCCCTCGAAGGTCACCAACTCGCCGTGTGGAATCAGCTTGGCCACGTGCGGCCCCAGTTCCTTGTACTTGCCCAGCTTGGCCTTCACTTCAGGCGGAGCAATGTCGCTGCCGATCGCCGTGGTGTCTTGGTCGCCGATCAGCAGCAGGGTCGGCATCTTCAGGTCCTTGAACTCGTAGTACACCGGCTGGGTGAAGATCATGTCGTAGATCAGTGCCGAGTTCCACGCCACTGCCTCATGCCCCGGCCCCTTGTTCAGCCCCACCAGCATCTGCACCCAGCGTTCGTACTCGGGCTTCCAGCGCCCTGCATAGTAGGTCTTGCGCTCATACTCGCGCACGCCTTCGGCATCGAGCTTGAGCTCGCGGGCATACCACTGGTCCACCGTGCGGTAGGGCACGCCGAGGGCTTTCCAGTCCTCCAGGCCGATCGGGTTGACCATCGCCAGGCGCTCGACTTGTTGCGGATACATCAGTGCATAGCGAGTGGCGAGCATGCCGCCGGTGGAGTGGCCGAGCACGATAGCCTGTTTGACACCCAGCTGTCCGAGCAGGGCATGGGTGTTCACCGCCAGTTGCTGGAAGCTGTACTGGTAATGCGCCGGCTTGCTCGACGTGCAGAAGCCGATCTGGTCCGCGGCGATCACCCGGTAGCCCGCCTGGCTCAAGGCGTCGATGGTGGTCTCCCAGGTGGCCGCGCAGAAGTTCTTGCCGTGCATCAGCACTACGCTGCGGCCATTGGCCTGGCCCTGGGCCGGCACATCCATGTAGCCCATTTGCAGGTGCTGGCCCTGGGACTGGAAGTCGAAATGCTGGAGTGGGTGAGGGTAGCTGAAGCCTTCGAGCTGTTTGCCGTAGGCAGGCGATTCGGCAGCGATGGCCGGGGCGCCGGCGAGGCAGGCCAGGGCCAGGGCGGTTGCGCGCAGCATGGGGGCACTCCATGTAGGACCATGTAGGAATTGGCGACTTTAGCAGTCAGCGGAACACCTTAAACGTTAAAGGTGTTACCAGGCATGAAACCAGCCCAGGGTAATCATCGCCACGATGCTATAACGCCCGCCCTTGGCCAGGGTCACCAGCAGCAGAAAACGCCAGAACGGCTCACGCATGATGCCGGCAATCAGGGTCAGCGGATCGCCGATCACCGGCATCCAGCTCAGCAGCAGCGACCATTGCCCCCAACGCTGGTAGCGCTGTTGCGCGCGTTCCAGCTGGCTGGCGCTGAACGGGAACCAGCGCCGCTCGCGCAGGTGCTCGATGGCCCGACCGAGCAGCCAGTTGACCAGCGAACCGAGCACATTGCCCACGGTGGCCACCAGCAGCAAGGTCAGCCAGGCATCGGGCTCGCGCAGCAGCAGGCCGACCAGCACCGCCTCCGATTGCAGCGGCAGCAGGGTGGCGGCACCGAAGGCGCTGAGAAACAGCGCCCAGAGGCTCAGCATCAGTAGCTGGCGACCACGGTATCCTGGCCATCCTGGGTCACGCCGATGACCTGGTAGGCATCCTTGTGGTCACCCATTTCCATGCCAGGCGAGCCCATGGGCATGCCCGGCACGGCCAGGCCCTTGAGGTCGTTGCGCTTGGCCAGCAGGCGCACCTGCTCGGCGGGCACATGGCCTTCGACGAACTTGCCGTCGATCACCCCGGTGTGGCACGACGCCAGGCGCGGCGCCACGCCCAGGCGCTGCTTGACGGCGCTCATGTTCGGTTCGACGTGGTCGTTGACGGTGAAGCCGTTGTCGCGCAGGTGGCTGATCCAGGCCTTGCAGCAGCCACAGTTGGGGTCGCGGTAGACATCGATGGTTTCGCCGGCCTGGGCCAGGCCGGTGATGGCCAGCAGGCCGAAGGTGATCAGGTGTTTACGCAGCATGGTCGAACAACTCCTTAGAAACGCAGGCGGATGCCTGCCACCAGACGGGTCTGGCCGAGGTCTTCGCCGTCCTCACGGGCCTGGCTGGCGCGGTTGCCATGCAGGCGCTCGAAGCTTACCCCGACATAGGGCGCGAAGCCTCGGCTGATTTCGTAGCGCAGGCGCAGGCCGACTTCGCTGTCGGCAAGCCCCGCCCCCTGTTCGTGGCCGGTATCGTTGCGGCCGTAGAAGTTGGCTTCCAGGTTCGGCTCGAGGATCCAGCGGTTGGTCAGCAGGATAGCGTAAGCGGCCTCCAGGCGCAGCGCGCTCTGTTGTCGCTCGCCGGCATAGGCGGTGGCTTGCAGTTCCAGGCCATACAGCGGGGTGCCCTGGATGCCGAAGGCGGCCCAGGTCTGCCCGCTGGCCGGCTTGAAGTCCTGGCGCAGGCCGCCGACCAACTCCCACCAGGGGCTGATCGCATGGCCCCACAACGCCTGAAGCTCGGCCTTGTGGGTCTTGCCTTGTTGCCGTTCACCCTCGCTGCGCAGCCACAGGCGATCGATGTCACCACCGACCCAGGCCGTGGCGTTCCACTTGAGGGCGCTGCTGCTTTCGAAGTTCTGGTACTCCAGCTGATCGACGATCACTGCCCAATTGACGGCGCGATCATGCACCTGATGGCCCGCCAGGTGTGGGGGCTCGGCCATGGCCCGTTCGCTGGCCAGCAGTGCGGTCAGGGCGACAGCGGTTACCAGGCGCCGGTTGTTGATCTCATGCATCGACCCGTACCTCGCGGAACATGCCGGTCTCCATGTGGTAGAGCAGGTGGCAGTGGTAGGCCCAGCGGCCCAGGGCGTCGGCTGTGACCCGGTAGCTGCGGCGGCTGCCAGGCGGCATGTCGATCGTATGCTTGCGTACCAGGAAGCGCCCATGTTCGTCCTCCAGGTCGCTCCACATGCCGTGCAGGTGGATGGGGTGGGTCATCATGGTGTCGTTGACCAGGGTGATGCGCACCCGCTCGCCGTAGGTCAGGCGCAACGGTGCGGCATCACTGAACTTGACCCCGTCGAACGACCAGGCGAAGCGCGCCATGTGTCCGGTCAGGTGCAGCTCGATATCCCGTGAAGGTTCGCGGCCATCCGGGTCCGGGTAGGGGCTGCGCAGGTCGGCATAGGTCAGCACCCGGCGGCCGTTATCACGCAGGCCGATGCCGGGGTCGGCCAGGTTGGCGCGAGGCGCCATGGTCTGCATGTCCACCAACGGGTTGTCGGTTTCGCTGGTGGGGTGGCCTTGCAGGCTGTTCATGCTGGCGTGGTCCATGCCGGCCATGTTGCTGTGATCCATCGCGGCCATATTGCCGTGGCCCATGTCGGCCATGCTCAGCACCGGGCGCGGGTCTGGCTCTGGCACCACCGCCTGCAGGCCCATGGCGCGGGCCAGGGTGCCGCGGGCGTAGCCGCTGCGGTCCATGCTCTGGGCGAACAGGGTATAGGCGGGCAGGTCGCCGACGGTCACTAGCACGTCGTAGGTTTCGGCCACCGCGATACGCAGTTCATCAACGGTCACTGGCGTCAGCGGCAGGCCGTCGGCGGCGATTACGGTCAACGAAAGGCCTGGAATGCGGAAGTCGAAGTAGGTCATGGCCGACGCATTGATCAGGCGCAGGCGCACGGTTTCGCCGGGCTGGAACAGGCAGGTGAAGTTGCCGTCCGGGGGCTGGCCGTTGAGCAGGTAGCTGTAGCTGGCGGCGCTGATGTCGGCCAGATCGGTCGGGCTCATGCGCATGCGCGCCCAGGCCAGGCGTTCGTCGACAGTATTGCCCCAACCTTTGTCGGCAATGTCGCTGACAAAGTCGCCGAGCGTGCGCTTGTGGTAGTTGAAGGCGTCGGACTGTTTTTTCAGCGTCGCCAGCAACGCTTCGGGCGCCTGGTCGGACCAATCGCTGAACAGCAGCACATGGTCACGCTGGTAGGCATGCGGTTCCGGCGCGCGCGGCTCGATGACGATCGCACCATAGACCCCGGCCTGCTCCTGCAGGCCGGAATGGCTGTGGTACCAATAGGTGCCGCTCTGGCGCAGGGTGAACTGGTACAGGTAGTCGCCACCCGGCGCGATGCCGGCGAAACTCAGGCCCGGCACGCCGTCCATGTTGGCCGGCAGGAGGATGCCGTGCCAGTGGATCGAGGTGTCCTGGTCGAGGCGGTTGCGCACGCGCAGGGTCACCGTGTCGCCTTCGCGCCACCGCAGCAGCGGGCCGGGCAGGCTGCCATTGACGGTCAGCGCGGTGCGTGGCCGGCCAGTGATGTTGACCGGCGTCTGGCCAATCAACAGCTCGAAGTGCTGGCCGGCCAGCTCGCGGCCATCGCTGGCCTGGGCCAGTGGCCGCCACAGGCCCAGGCCGGCCAGTGTGGTGGCGGCGCCCAGGCCTTTGACGAAGGTGCGGCGGGTAGGGTTGCGCAACATGGCGTGGCCTCATGCGGTAGAGCCACGATCCTCGCCGGTTGCGCCTGTCAGTTGGCTGAGGCGCCGATTACAGCCTTGTCAGGCAGCCTGTTCAGCGTCGCCCAGGTCGCGCATCAGCAGGCCGTACTCCAGCGCAACCTGCTCGGGAATCGGCAGGTACACCACATGGCCGTCACCGGGCGCCACCTCGATGGCGTGCTGTTGGCGGTCGAACAGGCGGTGCAGGTCGAAGTGGTAGTTGCCACGTGGGGTCATCAACTCCAGGTGGTCACCCAGGGCGAAGCGGTTCTTCACCTTGACCTCGGCCAGGCCATCGACGCGCACCCCCGTCAGCTCGCCGACGAACTGTTGGCGCTCGGACAGCGAATTGCCGCGCAGGTAGTTCTGGTATTCATCGTGCACATGGCGGCGCAGGAAGCCTTCGGTGTAGCCGCGCTGGGCCAGCGATTCGAGGTTGTCCATCAGGTCCCTGTCGAACGGCCTTCCGGCTGCGGCGTCGTCGATGGCCTTGCGGTAGGACTGCACGGCCCGGGCGCAGTAGAAGTGACTCTTGGTCCGGCCTTCAATCTTCAGCGAGTGCACCCCCATGGCAGCCAGGCGCTCGACGTGCTGGATGGCGCGCAGGTCCTTGGCGTTCATGATGTAGGTGCCATGCTCGTCCTCGAAGGCTGGCATCTCGCTGCCTGGGCGGTTGCTCTCTTGCAGCAGGAACACCTGCTCGGTGGGGGCGCCAAGGCCCAGGGTCGGCTCGACTTCGCGGACGATGTCGCCGGTGGCGTTTTCCGTGGCGGGGGTGGCCTGGTATTTCCAGCGGCAGGCATTGGTGCAGGTGCCCTGGTTGGCATCGCGCTTGTTCAGGTAACCGGACAGCAGGCAACGGCCGGAGTAGGCCATGCACAGTGCGCCGTGGACGAACACTTCCAGCTCCATGTCTGGCACTTGCTGGCGGATTTCCTCGATCTCCTCCAGCGACAGCTCGCGCGACAGGATCACCCGGCTCAAGCCCATCTGTTGCCAGAACTGCACGCTGGCCCAGTTCACCGTATTGGCCTGTACCGAAAGGTGCACCGGCATCTGTGGAAAGTGCTGGCGCACCAGCATGATCAGCCCGGGGTCGGACATGATCAGCGCATCGGGTGCCATCGCGATCACCGGTGCCAGGTCCTTGAGGAAGGTCTTCAACTTGGCGTTGTGCGGCGCGATGTTGACCACCACATAGAAACGCTTGCCCAAGGCATGCGCCTCGCTGATGCCCAGCGCCAGGTTGGCGTGGTCGAACTCGTTGTTGCGCACCCGCAGGCTGTAGCGCGGCTGGCCGGCGTAGACCGCGTCGGCACCGTAGGCGAAGGCATAGCGCAGGGTCTTGAGGCTGCCGGCGGGGGCAAGCAGTTCGGGCTTGGCGGGTAGGGTCATGGGCGCACCGGGGCAAAGGCGCGGATGCTACCGGCTGAGCGGGGCCGTGGTATTGATTTGAATCAAGGTCAGGGTGGCACTTTTGCGCAGATGGCATGCACTAATAACCATGACACCCAAGGAGCCGCCATGAACCACGACGCCCTGCAGAACAAAGCCCTGGCAGTACTCCTGACACTTGTGACCATTGCCTTCGTGTGGATCCTGCTGCCGTACTACGGCGCGATCTTCTGGGCGGTGATTCTCGGCATCCTGTTTGCGCCATTGCAGCGTCACCTGCTGATCCGCTTCGGCCGCCGGCGCAACCTGGCGGCGGGCTGCACCGTGCTGGTGTGCCTGCTGGTCGCCGTGCTGCCGGTGATCATCACCAGTGCCTTGCTGGTGCAGGAAGGCGCCACGCTGTACCAGCGAATCGAGAGCGGGCAGCTGGACATCGCCGGCTACGTCGAGCGCGGCAAGGACATGCTTCCGGCCTTTGCCCAGCATGGCCTGGACCGCATGGGCATGGGCAACCTGGACGGCCTGCGCGACAAGATCACCAAGTGGGCGACCCAGGGCGGCCAGGTGCTGGCGAGCCAGGCGTTCAACTTTGGCCAGGGCACCTTCGAGTTCCTGGTGAGCTTCGGCATCATGATGTACCTGCTGTTCTTCTTCCTGCGCGAGGGGGCCGACGTGGCGCGCCGGGTGCGCCTTGCCGTGCCGCTGCCGGAACACCAGAAGCGCCGCCTGCAATTGAAGTTCAACCGGGTGGTGCGGGCCACGGTCAAGGGCAATGTGCTGGTGGCCGTCACCCAGGGTGCGCTGGGCGGTTTTATCTTCTGGGTGCTGGATATTCCCAGTGCGCTGGTGTGGGCGGTGCTGATGGCGTTCCTGTCGCTGCTGCCGGCGGTGGGGGCGGGGATTGTCTGGGCACCAGTGGCGGCCTATTTCCTGCTGACCGGGGCGATTCTGCCGGGGGTGATCCTGACCGCGTTCGGCATGCTGGTGATCGGCCTGGTAGACAACCTGTTGCGACCGATCCTGGTGGGCAAGGACACGCGGATGCCCGATTACCTGATTCTCGTGTCCACCCTGGGCGGGCTGGCGGTATTCGGGCTCAACGGCTTCGTGATCGGGCCGTTGATCGCGGCGTTGTTCGTTTCCAGCTGGGCGATTTTCGCTGCGACCAAGCCACAGGTGCAGTTACCGTCCTGAGTAGTTTTCAGCGGAAGCTGTACGAAACCCCAGCGTACACGGCGAAGCCTTCGCCCGGTGTCGAGCGGGCAATGTCCTGGCCGCCATCGTTGTACCCCGGGGTCACGGTTGCTGCGTAGCGCTTGTTGGTCAGGTTGCGCAGGTCCAGCCAGGCCTGCCAGTCCTGCTTCGGCGAGTCCCAGCCCAGGCGCGCGCCAAGCAGGGCATATTCGTCGGCATGGTAGCTGTTGGCGTAGTCGACCTGCACCTTTGACGCCATCTGCGTGTTGACCCCGGCGTAGAACCCGCTCGGCCAGTCGTAGCGCAGTTCGGCCTGGTAGTAGTGCATGGGGATGCCGGGCAGGCGGTTGTCGCCGAATTTGTCGTCGTCACGGTAGTGGAAGTCGCTGAAGGTATAAGCCTGGCGCAGGCTCAGCTTGCCAGTGCCGGGTTGCTCCCAGAGGAGGCTGTCCAGGCCGGCTTCGAGGCCTTGGTGCACGGTGGGGCTGGCGTTGTATTCGCCAGTGATGCCTGGGGCGAGCTCCACTGCCAGCAGTTCATGACGCACCTGGGCGTAGTACCAGGCAAGGTCCCAGCGGCCGATCAGCGAATCACCGCGGGCGCCGAGTTCAAGCGTGGTGGCTGTCTGATTTTGCATCTCGATGGGCTGGAACTTGGTTGGCGCGCTCCAGATAAGCGACCATGGGTGCGGCGGCTCCACCGAGCGGCTGAGATTGCCGTAAACCTGCAGGTCCGGGCGAATGTCGTAACGCAGGCCCACACGCGGGGCATAGTCCCAATCATGCTGGCTGACTTTGCCGCCGGTGGCCGGGTAAGTCACATCACTTTCACGGCGGGTATAGATCATCGCCAGGCCCGTGGTCAGCCACAGGTTGGGGATCAGTTCCAGATCATTGCCCGCATGCAGCACGGTGTCCGAACCCTGGTAGGTGAAGTCACGCGTGCGCGCGCCGACCACGTCATTGACTCGCGAGAACTGCGAGGCGCCACTGTTGGGCAGGTGCTTGGTGGTGCGCCAGCCAAGGGTGGTCTTGCTCTCATGGCCGAGCAGGGTGTCACGACGGAAGTAGTTCAGCGTGCCGCTGACATCGGTGTAGGCCACCTTCAGGCGCATGGCACCCTCGCGCAGGTCCATCGGGTAGTCGTGATAGACCAGTCCGGCCTCCAGGCGCGAATCATCGTCGAGGAAGAAGGTGGTCTTGTTGCCCACCCAGGTGCTGCCGGGTTGCGGACGGCTGTCGTTGCGCGACAGATAGCCCGGGTTGGCGGCGCGCGGGTCGTGCTTGATCTGGTCTTTGGTCAGGCGCCCGGCCAATTCGTTTTCGGTTTCCCGATAACGCAGGTAGAAGCGCGTTTCCAGGTTGGGGTTGAAACGGTAGCCGACGTTGGCAGCGATGCCCTTGGCGCTGCCGCTGCTGTGCGCCTGGTAGCCGTCGTACTCCGAATCGGTCAGGGCCACGTAGTAGTCGAGGTTGCCCAGCACCTGCCCGGAACTGATGTGGCGGTGCTGGTAGCCACGGCTGCCGACTTCATAGCGCACCTGCAGCGGCGCAGCGTCGTAGCCGGTGTGGGTCACGTAGTTGATGGCCCCGCCCAGGGCCAGCGAGCCCTGATCGAAGCCATTGGCCCCGCGCAGCACTTCGGCGCGGCTCAGCCACAGGGGTTCGAACAGCTCGTAGGGCGTACCGCCCGGGCCGGTAAGGGGCAGGCCGTCGAACATCGTGTAGACCCCGGAGCCATGGGCGCCAGGGGCACGGTTGATGCCCGAGCCGCGGATCGACAACTTGATGCCATCGTTACCCGCCGACTGCGCAAACACGCCGGGCTGGTAGGCCAGCACATCCTGATTGCTGGCGACCCGGCCTTGCCCGACACGTTGCATGTCCACCAGGTTACTGGCGCCAGGCACTGCTTGCAGGCGTTCGCGGGCGTCGTCCAGTTCGCTTTGTTCCTCGTCATTGATCAGCACCTGGCCCAGTTCGACGGCAGGCGCTGCCGTGGCGTGCGGGCTGACGGTGAAGAGGGCCAGCAGACCAAGGTAAGACGAGAGGGGTGAAACGGGACGCATCGTACAACTCCAGGCGATAGGCGGACGGACAACGGCGTTGTGACGCGCGAAAAGCCGATCGAAGCACGGCGATAAGAAATTTTCCTGTGTAGTACGTGTTGGACGGATGTGTAAGACGGTTCTCTACAAGTTGCATCGCTGGAGCCGGCACGGCCGGCGTCCGTAAGGTGGCCCTATTGGCGGCAGCACTCCGCGCTGCCCACTCTGGCGACTACTTGGGGAACTCAGTGATGGAAACCAACCTTCGACGGACACCTGAAAGCCATACCGATGCGCCGATTCACCTGACACCGCGCGAACAGCAAGTGCTGTTGTGGTGCGCCTACGGCAAGACTTCATGGGAGATCGGCCAGATCCTGCAGTGCAAAGAGTCGACGGTGAACTTTCACGTCTCCAACCTGCTGCGCAAGTTCGATGTTCCCACGCGCGTCGCAGCCGTCATCAAAGCCATCCGCTACGGCATGCTGGCCGAGTAGTGAGGAACGACATGCGTGCAGAACACATAACTCCGCAATCTTCAATCGAGCCTTCGTTCAGTGCTTCACGGTTTCCTGATTGTCACGATCCCTTCTGGCCACGCATCGAACTGAGCGTGTTACGTGCACACCTGCAGCTTGGCGAGGAGGTCAGTGAGGCGCGCCTTGCCTTGGCCGCGCGCTGCGCCGCCATCGATGCCGCCAGCGAATTCGCCAGCTGGCGTAGCGCATTGCGTTGCCGTGGTTACCGGCGCCTTGAAGAGGTGGCCGGGCATGCCAGCGGCAGGGCGCTGTCAGTCTGCTATCGGTACTTCATCGCGGCTGCGGTAAGGCGTGACCTGCGTGCCGAGCCGGCAGCCGGCGGAGGAACTGCACATGGATGAGCCCTATCTGATGGAGGCCGCCATCGCTGCCTTCTACGAATTGCTGGATACCGAGGGCAGGGCGTTGTTCGGTGCGCTTTTGGGGGCCTTGCTGGTAAGCGCGGCCCGGGACCGGTTCATCATCGTTTCGCGCAAGCGCCTGTCTGCCCGCAAGCAGGTGTTGCTGGTGTTCCTGACCCTGGGGGTCGGTTACCTGTTCGAGCCGCTGTTGCACGCGATGGCGCCAATGCTATCCCGTGGCATGGCCGCGTTCGCCGCTGCGGTAGTGGTTATCCCGATTACCTTGAAGGTGCTGGTCTGGCTGGACTCGGTAGACCTGCGCGAGCTCATCCAGCGCTGGCGCCGCCGAGGCTGACCTTACTGTGCAGCAGGCGAGCGCTTTGTCAGCTCCTGCAATTGCCGCTCGAGTTGACGGATACGTTGTTTGTCTTCGATGTACAGCAGCACTGACTGGCGATCTGAATGGGAAAGCTCGCGCAGCCGGTCGAGCATGTCGCTCTGCCAGCTGTCCTGGCTTTCCAGCGCACGGCTGTCATCGCGCTCACCCAGAAGCAGCCAATCCAGCGAGCAGCGGTGCTGCTGGGCAAGCTCTATGCAAAGTGAGTATGGAATGCTGTCGCGTACCTTCCAGCTGCTCAGGGTCTGCGGGCTGACTGCCAGAGCCCTTGCCAGCTGAACGTCGGTATCCGAGCCGGTCAGTAGCTTAAGGCGTGCCAGCACCGATGCAAACAAGTGGCTACTCATAACAAATATCCATGACTGGTTTAACAACATTCCCTGGGCTTAGAATACTCGTTATGAATATTTGCCATTCGATTTGAGGAGATATCTTGGCATGAGAAGTAATATGATGAAAAACCTTTCTAAAACCGTAGTCGATGCTCGCGCCGATAGCGGGCTTTTCCTACAGCGTGATGGTTCAAGCAGCACGCGCAGGTACATTGCGTGAGTACCTACAAGCTTGTCTGCCCCCACTGCAACAGCCGTATGCGCATTCGGACCAGTGAAGGTCGGCATATCTTTCTGCGCGTAGCCTACTTGCAATGTATCAATGAGGCCTGCGGCTGGTCGGTGAGGGCGGAGTTTGAAATGACCCACGAACTTTCGCCCAGTGGCATGCCCAACCCGGAAGTGCACTTGCCCTTGGCCACTAAGGAACTGCGCAAGTCTGCTGTCCTGGCGCGCAATGAAGGCTCGCCTGGTGGCTCTGGGCTGGGAAAGCCCATCGAGGCGGCCACCAAACGCAGATAAAAAAACACCCCGCATATGCGGGGTGTTTGTTTTTCAGCTGTGATCAGCCAAGCAGTTGCAGGCCGGCGTGCTGAACCATGTCCAGCAGTGGCTGCGGGTACACACCGAGGACGAAGGCGAGAATGGCGATGGCCAGCAGCATCACGCCGCCGGTGCGCTGTTCCCACTTCAGCGGGGCGTCGTGGCGACGCAGGTTCGGCTCGACCAGGTACAGGGTGACCATGACGCGCAGGTAGTAGTACACACCGATGGCGCTACCGATCACCAGGGCACCGACCAGCCACCACAGCTGCGACTCGACGCCGGTGGCGATGATGTAGAACTTGCCGATGAAGCCGGCGGTCAGCGGGATGCCTGCCAGCGACAGCATCATCACGGTCAGCACTGCGGTCAGGTACGGGCGGCGCCAGAACAGGCCGCGGTACTCGTACAGCGCGTCGGCGTCACGGCCGCCGTAAGGCGAGGACATCAGGGTGATGACACCGAAGGCGCCAAGGCTGGTGATCACGTAGGTGACCAGGTACACGCCCATGGCTTCCATGGCCAGGCCCTTGCTGGCGACCAGGGCGATGACCAGGTAGCCGAAGTGGGCGATGGACGAGTAACCGAGCAGGCGCTTGAGGTTGCTCTGGGTCAGCGCCAGCAGGTTACCGATCAGGATCGAAGCCACGGCGATCACGGCCAGGACAGTGCTCAGAACGCCGCTGCTGGCAGCAGGGGAGAGCATGAACAGGCGCACGACCACGGCAAACACGGCAACCTTGCTGGCGGTGGCCAGGAACGCGGCGACCGGCGCCGGGGCGCCTTCATACACGTCCGGGGTCCACAGGTGGAACGGTACCAGCGACAGCTTGAAGGCCAGGCCGACCAGCATCATGCCCAGGCCCAGCTGGGCCAGCAGGCTTGGCATGCTGGTGGCGGCCAGGGCCTTGCCCAGCTGGTCGAAGGTCAGGCTGCCAGCGTCGGCGTACAGCAGGGCCATGCCGAACAGCAGGAACGCGGAACCTGCGGCCGACAGCACCATGTACTTGATACCGGCTTCCAGCGAGCGCTTGTTGAAGAACGCATACGCCACCAGGCCGTAGACCGGTACCGACAGCAGCTCCAGGCCGATGAACAGCCCGGCCAGGTGGTTGGCGCTGACCAGCACCAGGCCACCGAGGGCAGACATCAGCAGCAGCAGGTACAGCTCTTCACGGTTGCCCGGGAAGCCTTTGGAGCCTTCGCCGAGGTAGGCGTGGGCGAGGGTGACGCAGGCCAGCGTGGCGACCAGGATGATCGCCATGTACAGGCAGGCGAACTTGTCGATGGTGATCAGCGAGGTGACCGCCAGTGGCGCAACCTTCAGCGCCGGCAAGATCGACAGCAGGGCCAGGTTCAGGCCCACGGTGGACAGCAGGAAGGTCTGCGAGTGGTTGCGCTTCCAGGCGATCGCCAGCATCACCACCACGGTGGTGATGGTGGTGATCAGCATCGGCGCCAATGCGATGAAGTGTTGAGTGGTGAATTCCATAGCGCTCTTACCGGGCCGAAGCGAGTTGAGTGAAAGCGGAACCGAGCCACTGCTGCACGCCGGTCATGGTGGCGGCAGAGGTGTCGAGGAACGGCTGCGGATACACGCCCAGCAGGATCAGCAGTACCGCCAGGCCCAGCACCATGATCAGCTCGCGACCGTCCATGCCGGCCAGTACGGTGTCGGCCTTGGCCGGGCCGAAGTAGGCGCGGTGGATCATGATCAGCGAGTACACCGAGCCGAATACCAGGCCGGTGGTGGCGATCACGGTGACCCACGGTACATGCACGAAGCTGCCGATCAGGATCAGGAACTCGCCGACGAAGTTGCCGGTGCCTGGCAGGCCCAGCGACGCGGCGGCAAAGAACAGGCTGATGGCTGGCAGGTAGGCGATGCGGTGCCACAGGCCGCCCATCTGACGCATGTCACGGGTGTGCAGGCGCTCGTACAGCTGGCCGGACAGGATGAACAGCGCGGCAGCCGACAGGCCGTGGGCCAGCATCTGGATCACCGCACCTTGCAGGGCCTGCTGGCTGCCGGAGTAGATACCGATCAGCACGAAGCCCATGTGCGAGACGCTGGAGAAGGCGATCAGGCGCTTGATGTCGGTTTGCGCGAAGGCCAGGAAGGCACCGTAGAAGATACCGATCAGGCCCAGGGTCATGGCGAACGGTGCAAACTCGGCCGAGGCGTTCGGGAACAGCGGCAGGGCGAAGCGCAGCAAGCCGTAGGCCGCCGTCTTCAGCAAGATACCGGCCAGGTCCACGGAACCTGCGGTCGGTGCCTGGGCGTGAGCGTCAGGCAGCCAGGAGTGGAACGGCACCACCGGCAGCTTCACCGCGAAGGCGATGAAGAAGCCCAGCATCAGCAGGTACTCGGTACCGGCCGGCAGGTCGGCCTTGAGCAGGTCGCTGTAGTTGAAGGTGATCACCCCGGTGTTGCTGTAGTTGACCAGCACCAGGCCGAGGATCGCCACCAGCATGATCAGGCCGCTGGCCTGGGTGAAGATGAAGAACTTGGTCGCCGCGTAGATCCGGGTCTTCTTGCCATCCGCCGAGCTGTGACCCCAGAGCGCGATGAGGAAGTACATCGGCACCAGCATCATTTCCCAGAAGAAGAAGAACAGGAACAGGTCCAGGGCCAGGAACACACCGACCACGCCGCCGAGGATCCACATCAGGTTGAGGTGGAAGAAACCGACGTGGCGCTGGATCTCTTTCCAGGAGCACAGTACCGACAGCACACCGAGCAGGCCGGTGAGCAGGATCATCAGCAGCGACAGGCCATCGAGGGCCAGGTGGATGCTGATGCCGAAGCGCTGGATCCACTGGACTTTGTATTCCAGGGCCCAGGCAGGCTCGCCACCCGGAGCGGGGGCCAGGGTGTAGTCGCCGGTGCCCCACAGGTACAGGCCAATGCCGAGCAGCAGGGACATGGTCAGCAGCGCGATCCAGCGCGGCAGGGTGGCGCCGAAGCGCTCACCCAGCCAGCACAGCAGGCCGCCGATGAAGGGGATCAGGATCAGCCAAGGCAAAATCATGACGGGTTGGTTTCCTTTCGCAGAGTCGCAAGGTTCGCAAAGTTCATGGTCATACCGCTGCCACTACCACAGCGCCGAGTACCAGCACTGCGCCAACGGCGATCGAAGCGGTGTACCAGCGCAGCTGGCCAGTCTCGGTCTTGCTCATGGCGACGTTGCCGCCGCGCGCCAGGCGAGGGATGAGGCCGATGCTGCGGTCAACCGGATCCTTGCGCAGGACGTGGCTGATCAGCAGGTAAGGTTTGACGAACAGCTTGTCGTAGATCCAGTCGAAGCCCCAGGCGGCGAACCACCAGGCCGACAGCACACGGCCGATGCCGCTGTTGGCGATCGCGCTGACCAGGCGGCGCTTGCCGAGGAACAGCAGGGCCGACAGCAGGATACCGGCGATGGCGATGGCACCCGAGGTGATCTCCAGCGCGTGCTTGGCTTCGCCACCGGCATGGCCGGCGCTTTCCGGCAGCACACCGGCCAGTGGTGGGGTGATCCAGGCGCCGACGAAGGTCGACAGCACGATCAGCACACCCAGCGGCAGCCAGTGGCTGATGCCGTGGCCAGCATGGGCTTCGGTCTTCGCTTCGCCGTGGAAGGCGATGAAGATCAGGCGGAAGGTGTACAGCGAGGTCATGAAGGCGCCCACGAGACCGGCGTACAGCAGGCCGGTGTTGCCGCTGGCGAAGGCTTCCCAGAGGATCTCGTCCTTGGAGTAGAAGCCCACGGTCACGATCGGCAAGGCTGCCAGGGCAGCGCCACCGACCACGAAGCTGGCGTAGGCCAGCGGCAGTTTCTTCCACAGGCCGCCCATCTTGAAGATGTTCTGCTCGTGGTGGCAGGCAACGATCACCGCACCGGAGGCAAGGAACAGCAGGGCCTTGAAGAAGGCGTGAGTCATCAGGTGGAAGATCGCCGCGTCCCAGGCACCCACGCCCAGGGCCAGGAACATGTAGCCGATCTGGCTCATGGTCGAGTAGGCGAGGATACGCTTGATGTCGGTCTGTACCAGCGCAGCAAAGCCGGCCAGTACCAGGGTCACGCCACCGACGACGCCGACCAGGTGCAGGATGTCCGGCGCCAGCAGGAACAGGCCGTTGGTACGGGCGATCAGGTACACGCCCGCGGTCACCATGGTTGCCGCGTGGATCAGTGCCGAAACCGGAGTCGGGCCCGCCATCGCGTCGGCCAGCCAGGTCTGCAGGGGCAGCTGGGCCGATTTACCGACCGCGCCACCCAGCAGCATCAGGGTCGCCAGCACCATCCAGGTGTCGCCAGCCTTGAACTTCTGCGGTGCCAGCACCAGCAGTTCCTGCACATTCAGGGTACCCAGCTGGGCGAACAGGATGAACAGGCCGATGGCCATGAACACGTCGCCGATACGGGTGACGATGAACGCCTTGAGTGCCGCGTTACCGTTGTTGCGGTTGCTGTAGTAGAAACCGATCAACAGGTACGAGCACAGGCCCACGCCTTCCCAGCCGAAGTAGATGAACAGCAGGTTATCGCCGAGGATCAGGAACAGCATGCTGGCGATGAACAGGTTGGTGTACGAGAAGAAGCGCGAGTAACCGGCTTCGCCGCGCATGTACCAGGAGGCGAACAGGTGGATCAGGAAGCCGACACCGGTGACCACGCCGAGCATGGTGACCGACAGGCCGTCCAGGTACAGGGTGAAGTTCGGCGCGAAGCCGTCCACCGACATCCACTGCCACAGCAGCTGGCTGTACGCGCCGCCTTCAGGCGGGGCGACGTTGAACTGCCAGATGACATAGGCGGCGGTGGCGGCCGACAGGCCCACCGAGCCGACGCCGATCAGCGCGGACAGGTTCTCCGAGAACCGCCCGCGCGAGAACGACAGCAGCAGGAAGCCGACGAGGGGGAAGACGAAAGTCAGGAAGAGAAGGTTCATCCGCGCATCTCACTGGCAGCATCGATGTCGAGAGTGTGGAAGCGGCGATACAGCTGCAGCAGGATCGCCAGGCCAATGCTGGCCTCGGCGGCTGCCAGGCTGATCACCAGAATGAACATCACCTGGCCGTCGGGCTGGACCCAACGGGCACCGGCGACGATGAACGCCAGGGCAGAGGCGTTCATCATGACTTCCAGGCTCATGAGCACGAAGAGGATGTTGCGGCGGACCATCAGGCCAACCAGACCTAAGCAGAACAGGATGCCGGCGACTGCCAGACCATGTTCGAGAGGGATAGCACCCATGATTTACTCCTTCGCCTCGTTGCGGCCCAGGTGGAAGGCGGTGACGGCTGCAGCGAGCAGCAGCATCGACGCCAGTTCGACCACCAGCAGGTACGGGCCGAACAGGCTGATACCCACTTCTTTCGGGCTGACGGTGGTACCGCTGATGGCCGCGCCGCTTGGCGAGACGAACAGCACGTACAGCAGCTCCAGCAGCAGCAGGGCGCCCAGGATCACTGGCCCGGCCCAAATGCCGGGCTTGAGCCAGCCCCTTTCCTGGGCGACCGAGGCCGGCCCGAGGTTGAGCATCATCACCACGAAGACGAACAGCACCATGATGGCGCCAGCGTAGGCGATCACTTCCAGGGCGCCGGCGAACGGCGCACCCAGGGCGAAGAAGATCATGGCCACGGAAATCAGCGAAATGATCAGGTAAAGCAAGGCGTGCACGGGGTTGGTCCCGGTCACCACCCGAAGGGTGGAGACCACGGCGATCCCGGATGCGAAGTAGAAAGCGAATTCCATCTTTCGGTCCTTATGGGAGCAAGCTCTTCACGTTGATCGGCTCGGCTTCGTTCTGTGCAGAGCCCTTCGGCTTGCCAGCGATCGCCATACCCGCAACACGGTAGAAGTTGTAGTCAGGGTTTTTGCCGGGGCCGGAGATCAGCAGATCTTCTTTCTCGTACACCAGGTCCTGACGCTTGAACTCGGCCATTTCGAAATCCGGAGTCAGCTGGATCGCGGTGGTCGGGCACGCTTCTTCACACAGGCCGCAGAAGATGCAGCGCGAGAAGTTGATGCGGAAGAACTCCGGGTACCAGCGGCCGTCCTCGGTCTCGGCCTTCTGCAGCGAAATGCAGCCGACCGGGCAGGCCACCGCGCAGAGGTTGCACGCCACGCAGCGCTCCTCGCCATCGGGGTCGCGGGTGAGGACGATGCGGCCGCGGTAGCGCGGCGGCAGGTACACGGGTTCTTCGGGGTACTGCAGGGTGTCGCGCTTGCGGAACCCGTGGGAGAACACCATTGCCAGGCTGCGCAGCTGGGTGCCGGTGCCCTTAACGATGTCGCCGATATACTTGAACATGGGTCAAATCCTCACTGGGCCGCGACGGCTGGCGTGTTGTAGAGCACGATCGCAGCGGTCACCAGCAAATTGATCAGGGTCAGCGGCAGGCAGAACTTCCAGCTGAAGTCCATCACCTGGTCATAACGCGGGCGCGGGATCGAGGCGCGCAGCAGGATGAACAGCATGATGAAGAACGCGGTCTTCAGGGCGAACCACAGGAACGACAGTTGCGGCAGGATGCCGAACGGGCCGTGCCAGCCGCCGAAGAACAGGGTCACCAGCAGCGCCGAGATGAGGATGATGCCGATGTACTCACCGACGAAGAACATGCCCCATTTCATGCCGGCATACTCGATGTGGTAGCCGTCGGCCAGTTCCTGCTCCGCTTCCGGCTGGTCGAACGGGTGACGGTGAGTCACGGCGACGCCAGCGATGAAGAAGGTGCAGAAGCCGAAGAACTGCGGAATGATGAACCACAGGTTCTGGGCCTGGTATTCAACGATGTCGCGCATGTTGAACGAACCCACCTGCACCACCACGCCCATCAGCGCCAGGCCCAGGAACACTTCGTACGACACGGTCTGTGCCGAGGCACGCAAGCTGCCCAAGAGGGCGTACTTGTTGTTCGACGACCAGCCGGCGAACAGCACCGCGTAGACCGACAGGCCGGCCATGGCGAAGAAGAACAGCAGGCCGATGTTCAGGTCGGCGACGCCCCACAGCGGGGTGATCGGGATCACGCAGAAGGCGATCAGCAGGGCACTCATGGCCACGACCGGCGCCAGGGTGAAGATCATGCGATCGACGAAGGGCGGGTTCCAGTCTTCCTTGAAGAACATCTTCAGCATGTCGGCAGCGATCTGGAACATGCCGAACGGGCCGACGCGGTTCGGACCGTAACGGTCCTGCCACCAGCCCAGCAGGCGCCGCTCGACGAAGCTGAGCAGCGCGCCGCAGACCACCACCGCGAGCAGGACCACGACGGCCCGGACCACGGTGAGGATCACATCGATCACTTCGGGGGTGAACCAGCTCATTGTGCTGCCTCCTGCAGACCTTCGACGGATGCACCGAAGATGGCAGGCGGGATGCCGGCCAGGCCTTTGGGCAGGGCAACCAGGCCAGCGCCCAGTTCTTCATTGATGCGCAGCGGCAGGCGCAGGGCCACACCGGCAACGTTAAGGCTCAGCAGGGCGCCGTCGTTGACACCCAGGCGGTCGGCTTCGGACTTGGCCAGGGCCACGTAGGCGGCCGGGATGCGCTCCTGCACCGGGGCGGCGCGCGAGGAGGTCTCTTCGCTGCCGAACAGGTGGAAGAACGGCACTGCAGTCCAGCTGCCACGGGCCGGGTTGAAGGCGCCCGGGATGGCGTTGAACCAGTTCAGGCGATCGCCTTGCGATTCGATCAGGCGCACGCCTGGGTCACCGGCACGCAGGTGGCCACCGACCTCGTCCTGGAACTTGTTCCAGGCTTGCGGCGAGTTCCAGCCCGGCGACCAGGCGAACGGCACCTGCTGGCGCGGTTCGGCCGAACCCGAGTAGCCTTCCATGGAGAAGGCGAACGCGGTGTCCTTGTCCTGCGGGGTACGTGGCTCGTGCACGCTGATGTTGGCGCGCATGGCGGTACGGCCGGAGTAGCGCAGCGGCTCACGGGCCAGCTTCATGCCCTTGATGCGGAACGCGGCGCTTGGTGCGGCGTTGACGATGCCAGCCAGTTGCGGGGCAGCTTCGGCGCAGGCGCTGGTGACGTGGTCCAGTTGGGTCCAGTCGACCGGCTTGTTGAGCAGGGTGGCACGCAGGGCGTGCATCCAGCGCCAGCCTTCGTGCACCAGGATGCTGCTGTCCAGGTACTGCGGGTCGAACACCTGGAAGAAGCGCTGGGCGCGGCCTTCCTGGCTGACCAGGGTACCGTCGCCTTCGGCGAACGAGGCGGCCGGCAGCACCAGGTGGGCGCGGTCGACAGTGGCGGTCTTGGAGTGGTCGGCGACGATCACCACCTTGGCCGCGGCCAGGGCTGCGTCGACCTTGGCGGCCGCTACGCGGGCGTACAGGTCGTTTTCCAGCACGACGATGGCGTCGGCCTTGCCGCTGATGACGGCGTCCAGTGCGGCATCGACCGACTCGCCACCCAGCATGGCCAGGCCGAGGCTGTTGGCCTCAGGCACCACCAGGCTCAGCGAACCGTTCTTCTCGCGCAGCTTGAGGGCCTTGGCGATGTTGGCGGCGGCTTCGATCAGCGCCGGGTCGGCCAGCGAGGTACCGGCGATCACCAGTGGGCGTTTGGCGGCGACCAGGGCGTCGGCGATGCGCTGGGCCAGGGCCTTGGCTTCGTCGTCCAGGCCGGCGACTGCCGGTGCGCTCGGGTCGATGGCGTGGGCCACGGCGAAACCGATGCGGGCCAGGTCGGCGGGGGCCGCGTGCACGCATTCTTCGGCAACGTCGTCGAGCTTGGTTTCAGCCAGCGAGGCGATGAACAGCGGGTACAGCGCGTGCTGGCCGATGTTCTTCACGGCGGCATCGAGCCACGGCTGCACCTTCATGGCTTCGGCCATGGCCTCGGCCTTGCCTTTGGTGGACTGGCGCACGGCCAGGGCCACACGGGCAGCGGTCTGGGTCAGGTCTTCACCGAGCACGAACACGGCGTCGTGGTCTTCGATGTCGCGCAGGGTCGGCACTGGCAGCGGGCTGTTGTTCAGCACGTTCAGGGCCAGGCGCACGCGGGCCAGTTCGCCAGCTTCCATACCGGAGTAGAAGTAGTCGGCGCCGACCAACTCACGCAGGCCGTAGTTGCTTTCGAGGCTGGCGCGTGGCGAGCCGATACCGACGATGGTGCGGCCGCGCAGCAGGTCGGCGGCCTTGTCCAGGGCGGCGTCCAGGCTCAGCTTGGTGCCGTCGGCCAGGTGTGGCTGGCGCGGGCGGTCCTTGCGGTTGACGTAGCCGTAGCCGAAGCGGCCGCGGTCACACAGGAAGTACTGGTTGACCGAACCGTTGAAGCGGTTCTCGATGCGACGCAGTTCGCCATAGCGCTCGCCCGGGCTGATGTTGCAGCCGCTGGAGCAACCGTGGCAGATGCTTGGGGCAAACTGCATGTCCCACTTGCGGTTGTAGCGCTCGGAGTGGGTCTTGTCGGTGAACACGCCGGTCGGGCAGACCTCGGTCAGGTTGCCGGAGAACTCGCTTTCCAGCACGCCGTCTTCGACGCGGCCGAAGTACACGTTGTCGTGGGCGCCGTACACGCCCAGGTCGGTACCACCGGCATAGTCCTTGTAGTAGCGCACGCAGCGGTAGCAGGCGATGCAGCGGTTCATCTCATGGGCGATGAACGGGCCGAGGTCCTGGTTCTGGTGGGTACGCTTGGTGAAACGGTAGCGGCGCTCGTTGTGGCCGGTCATTACCGTCATGTCCTGCAGGTGGCAGTGACCGCCTTCCTCGCACACCGGGCAGTCGTGCGGGTGGTTGGTCATCAGCCATTCGACGACGCTGGCGCGGAACGCCTTGGACTCGTCATCGTCGATGGAGATCCAGGTGCCGTCGGAGGCAGGGGTCATGCAGGACATGACGATACGACCACGGGTGTCGTTCTCGTCGGTGTACTGCTTGACCGCACATTGCCGGCAGGCGCCGACGCTACCGAGCGCCGGGTGCCAGCAGAAATAAGGGATGTCGAGGCCGAGTGACAGACACGCCTGTAACAGGTTGTCCGCACCGTTGACTTCGAGCGCTTTGCCGTCTACGTGGATAGTGGCCATTGTTCAAAGTTCTTCGTTGGCCCGCGTGAGCGGGCGTGGCTAATGGAAATCGGTGAGCTTGCGACACGCCACGATCGCTCGGGCCTGCCGGCAAGCTGGCGAGTGGCACCGGCCACCCGCCTAATCATCTTGTTATGCGCCGACCACGATCGGCTTCGCCAGGTTCGGGCGCAAAGCATCACCAGCACCCGCTGGAGCGACACCTGCCTCGAACTCCGAGCGGAAGTATTTGATGGCACTGCCCAATGGCTCGACGGCACCCGGTGCGTGAGCACAGAAGGTACGGCCTGGGCCGAGGAAGTTGACCAGCCCCAGCAGCGTCTCGATGTCTTCTGCGCGGCCCTGGCCTTTCTCCAGTGCGCGCAGCATCTTCACGCTCCACGGCAGGCCGTCACGGCATGGCGTGCACCAGCCGCACGACTCGCGGGCAAAGAACTCTTCCATGTTGCGCAGCAGTGAGACCATGTTGATGCTGTCGTCGACCGCCATGGCCAAACCGGTACCCATACGGGTGCCGACCTTGGCGATGCCACCGGCGTACATCTGTGCGTCGAGGTGCTCGGGCAGCAGGAAGCCGGTACCGGCGCCGCCTGGCTGCCAGCACTTGAGCTTGAAGCCGTCGCGCATGCCACCGGCGTAGTCTTCGAACAGCTCACGGGCGGTGACGCCGAACGGCAGTTCCCACAGGCCCGGGTTCTTCACCTTGCCGGAGAAGCCCATCAGCTTGGTGCCGTGGTCTTCGCTGCCTTCACGGGCCAGCGACTTGTACCAGTCGTTGCCGTTGGCGACGATGGCCGGAACGTTGCACAGGGTTTCGACGTTGTTCACGCAAGTCGGCTTGCCCCAGACGCCAACGGCGGCAGGGAAGGGCGGCTTGGAGCGCGGGTTGGCGCGACGGCCTTCCAGCGAGTTGATCAGTGCGGTTTCTTCACCGCAGATGTAGCGCCCGGCACCGGTGTGCACGAACAGCTCGAAATCAAAGCCGCTGCCGAGGATGTTCTTGCCCAGCAGGCCGGCGGCCTTGGCTTCGTCGATGGCGCGGTTGAGGTTCTTCGCCGCGGTGGTGTATTCGCCACGCAGGAAGATGTAGCCACGGTAGGCCTTCAGGGCGCGGGCGCTGATCAGCATGCCCTCGACCAGCAGATGGGGCTGTTGCTCCATCAGCATGCGGTCCTTCCAGGTGTTCGGCTCCATTTCGTCCGCGTTGCACAGCAGGTAGCGGATGTTCATGGATTCGTCTTTGGGCATCAGGCCCCACTTCACGCCAGTGGGGAAGCCTGCGCCACCACGGCCCTTGAGGCCGGAGTCCTTGACGCTTTGCACGATGTCGTCGGCGGACATGTCGGCCAGTGCCTTGCGGGCAGCGGCGTAGCCGTTCTTCGACTGGTACTCGGCCAGCCAGACCGGCTCGCCGTCGTCACGCAGGCGCCAGGTCAGCGGGTGGGTTTCGGCCGAACGCGCGATGCGGTTGGCCGGGCCGAAGGAAGTAATGGTCATACGTAACCCTCCAGCAGTTTGGAAACGCCAGCCGGCTGCACGTCACCGAAGGTGTCGTCGTCGATCATCAGCGCCGGGGCCTTGTCGCAGTTGCCCAGGCAGCACACCGGCAGCAGGGTGAAACGCCCGTCTGCGGTGGTCTGGCCGAGGCCGATGCCCAGTTCGCTCTGGATCTGGCTGACCACCGATTCGTGGCCGCCGATGTAGCAGACCATGCTGTCGCACACGCGGATGATGTGGCGGCCAACCGGCTGACGGAAGATCTGGCTGTAGAAGGTGGCCACACCCTCGACATCGCTGGCCGGGATGCCCAGCACTTCGCCGATGGCGTGGATGGCGCCGTCCGGCACCCAGCCACGTTCCTTCTGGACGATCTTCAGGGCTTCGATGGACGCCGCGCGCGGGTCCTCGTAGTGATGCATTTCGTGCTCGATGGCCGAGCGCTCGGTTTCGCTCAGGGCGAAACGGTCTGTCTGGATAAGCGTGCTGTTCATGCTTAGCGGTCCACGTCAGCCATAACGAAGTCGATACTGCCCAGGTACGCAATGAGGTCGGCGACCATGCTGCCTTTGATCACCGAAGGGATCTGCTGCAGGTGCGGGTAGCTCGGGGTACGGATCCGGGTGCGGTAGCTCATGGTGCCGCCATCGCTCGTCAGGTAGTAACTGTTGATGCCCTTGGTCGCCTCGATCATCTGGAACGACTCGTTGGCCGGCATGACCGGGCCCCACGAGACTTGCAGGAAGTGCGTGATCAGGGTCTCGATGTGCTGCAGGGTGCGCTCTTTCGGCGGCGGCGTGGTCAGCGGGTGATCCGCCTTGTACGGGCCTTCCGGCATGTTGCGCAGGCACTGGTCGATGATGCGGATACTCTGGCGCATCTCCTCGACACGGACCATGCAGCGATCGTAGGCATCGCCGTTGTGGGCCAGCGGTACTTCGAACTCGAAGTTCTCGTAGCCGGAGTAGGGGCGGGCTTTACGCAGGTCGAAGTCGCAACCGGTGGCGCGCAGGCCGGCACCGGTGGTGCCCCATTCCAGGGCTTCCTTGGTGTTGTACGCGGCAACGCCAATGGTACGGCCCTTGAGGATGCTGTTCTGCAGGGCAGCCTTGGTGTATTCGTCGAGGCGCTTGGGCAGCCATTCGACGAAGTCCTTGACCAGCTTGTCCCAGCCGCGGGGCAGGTCGTGGGCGACGCCACCGATGCGGTACCAGGCCGGGTGCAGGCGGAAGCCGGTGATCGCTTCGATCACGGTATACGCGCGCTGGCGGTCGGTGAAGGTGAAGAACACCGGGGTCATGGCGCCGACGTCCTGGATGTAGGTACCCAGGAACAGCAGGTGGCTGGTGATGCGGAAGAACTCGGCCAGCATGATGCGAATCACGTCGACCTTCTGTGGCACCTGAATGCCGGCCAGCTTCTCGACCGCGAGCACGTACGGCAGGTTGTTCATCACCCCGCCGAGGTAGTCGATACGGTCGGTGTAGGGGATGAAGCTGTGCCAGGACTGGCGCTCGGCCATTTTTTCGGCACCACGGTGGTGGTAGCCGATGTCCGGTACGCAATCGACGATCTCTTCACCGTCCAGCTGCAGGACGATACGGAAGGCACCGTGGGCCGAAGGGTGGTTCGGGCCGAGGTTGAGGAACATGTAGTCCTCGTTGGCGCCCTGACGCTTCATGCCCCAGGCTTCCGGGTTGAAACGCGCCGATTCCTCTTCAAGCTGCTGCTTGGCCAGGGTCAGGCTGTAGGGGTCGAACTCGGTGGCGCGGGCAGGGTAGTCCTTGCGCAGCGGGTGACCTTCCCAGGTCGGCGGCATCATGATGCGGCTGAGGTGCGGGTGGCCGGCAAAGTCGATGCCGAACATGTCCCAGACTTCGCGCTCGTACCAGTTGGCGTTTGGCCAGATGCCGGTGACGGTTGGCAGGTTCAGGTCGCCTTCGCTGAGCGACACCTTGATCATCACGTCGCTGTTACGCTCGACCGACAGCAGGTGGTAGAACACGCTGAAATCGGCGGCTGGCAGGCCACGGCGCTGGGTGCGCAGGCGCTCGTCGACGCCGTGCAGGTCGTACAGCATGCTGTACGGTTTGGCCACGCCGCGCAGGAAGCTGAGCACTTCCTTGAGCTGGGCGCGCTTGACCCACAGCACGGGCATGCCGGTGCGGGTTTCCTGGGCGACGAATGCGTCGGCGCCAAAACGGTTGTGCAGTTCGACGACCACATCCTGGTCGTCAGCCTTGTAGGGCGGAATGAAAATAGCGTTGTCCGCTGTCATGGTCTCGGTCGCTTTGGGTCAGCGTTAAGAATGAAGCCAGGCCGCCGGCTCCTTCGGGAGCGGGCGGCAGGTCGCTGGATCAGACTTCGTCGGGGCTGCGCAGGTTGGTTACCGCAATGCGCTGTTCACGACGCAAGTCTTTCTGGGCTGGCATCTCGGCACGGTAAATGCCTTGATCACCAACCACCCAGGAAAGCGGGCGTCGTTCTTGGCCGATCGACTCCTGCAGCAGCATCAAGCCTTGCAGGAAAGCCTCAGGGCGTGGCGGGCAGCCAGGCACATAGACGTCCACGGGGAGGAACTTGTCGACCCCCTGAACGACCGAGTAGATGTCGTACATGCCACCGGAGTTGGCGCACGAACCCATGGAGATGACCCACTTCGGCTCGAGCATCTGCTCGTACAGGCGCTGGATGATCGGCGCCATTTTGACGAAGCAGGTACCGGCGATGACCATGAAGTCGGCCTGACGCGGCGAGGCCCGGATGACTTCGGCGCCGAAGCGGGCGATGTCGTGGGGTGCCGTGAAGGCCGTGGTCATTTCCACGTAGCAGCAGGACAGGCCGAAGTTGTACGGCCAGAGGGAGTTCTTGCGACCCCAGTTGACCGCGCCACGCATCACATCTTCAAGCTTGCCCATGAAGATGTTCTTGTGGACCTGGTCCTCGAGCAGCTGGTCGGTGACGGTTTCCCGATCACCTACCGGGTATTGCTCGTTGGGCGCATCCGGATCGATTCTGGTGAGATTGTATTGCATTGCCAAAGCCTCATTGTTTCAGCTTCGCTTGCCGCTTGCGGCGACCTTCGGGTGCCCAGTCAAGAGCTCCGACGCGCCATAGGTAGACAAGACCAGCCAACAGAATTGCTATGAAAACGAGTGCTTCGACGAATCCGGTCCAGCCACTTTCTCGGACGGACACAGACCATGCATACAGGAATAGGGCTTCGATATCGAAGATCACGAACAGCATCGCGACCAGATAGAATTTGGCGGACAGGCGCAGGCGGGCGCTACCGACGGGCAGCATGCCGGATTCGAAGGGTTCGTTCTTGGCGCGGCCCCAGGCCTTGCTACCGAGCAGGCTGGAGAGGCCGAGCATGAAGGCACACAGGCCGACGACACCCAGAAGGAAGATGGCAAAGCCCCAGTTGTGGGCGATGAGTCCTGCCGAATCGGACATGCTAGAAATCCTTATACAGAGACCCAGCTCTGCAGTCTGAAATAAGTAGAGCGGCGACGTGGTGTCGCAGGTGCAGTGACCAAATGTCGCAGCTGAATCAATCGCGCTGATTTTATGGGTAAACCCGGTGCAAGTAAAATTTCCGTTGCAAATTTATTCGTAGGATTTAGAACAATACCCGCTCCTAACTGGCTGAAAGCCTTGAGATTCGGGCATTGCATGCGGTTTTGTTAATTATGTTTCTTGCGACTGGTAACGAATTACAAGCTTCGTAATGATAATTAATATCATTTGATCTGATGCCTTTGATTTTGGCTGTTCTGTGCCTTGTAAAGTTCATCTGCAGATTCCCCCTACTTGTAAATGCGAAAGACTCGTGTTCTAGCAGCTTCCGACGCCGCGCGCACCGCTCTGGGTCAATACTTTATCGGTTGCGCGATGACGGGCTGACGAAGCGATCGCCCACTGGCCGAGCCAGTAGGCGAGGATGATCAGGTACGGCGCGGCAGCGAACGGGCTGACGAAGCGGTCGATGCCGATCAGGCTGTCGGAGAACACGAACAGGCAGGCGCCCAATGCGGCAACACCGCCGCAGGCCAGGGCGCGCCAGAGCATGGCGCTGATCGCCAGTGCGTAGACCGACACCGGGAGCAGCAGCGGGCCAAGGCCGTGGCTGGCAAGCACGCCGAACAGGGTGATGCCGGTGATGGCGCTCAACAGCAGTGCGGGCAGGGCGAGGCGCGTGGTCTTGCCGCAATAGGCGCGCAGGTAGGCCAGGTGGGCACAGAGGAAGGCGGCCAGGCCGAATACGAACAGGTCGGCAGGGATTGCCAGGAGGATGTCGCCGAGTACCGAAAAGGCCAGGCCAAGGGTGATCCAGCGGCGATAGGGGGTGACGGGGGCTGTGTATAGCCAGGCCATCAACGCCATGACTGGAATGGGCTTGGCCAGCAGGCCGAGCAGGGCGTTGTCGCTGGCCAGTGCATATATATAGAGGGCAGCGGCGGCCAGGGCGAGCATCATCAGGTGGCTTGGACGGGGCATGGGCGGTCCTTGCTGCTGGGCTGCCAGAAGCATAGCCCTTATCGCGAATTCTGCTTTGTCTATAGCCGCGACAGGGCCGGTACAGCAAAAACAAAGGCCCGGGGCTTTGGCAAGCCCCGGGCCTCGGTCAGCAACCCACTATCAGTGGAACTGCTCTTCCTCGGTCGAACCGGTCAGCGCAGTCACCGACGAAGCGCCACCCTGAATCACAGTGGTCATGTCGTCGAAGTAGCCGGTGCCGACTTCCTGCTGGTGCGCCACGAAGGTGTAGCCCTTGCTGGCGTCAGCGAATTCCTGCTCCTGCAGCTTCACATAGGCGGTCATGTCATTGCGGGCGTAGTCGTGCGCCAGGTTGAACATGCCGTGCCACATGTTGTGGATGCCGGCCAGGGTGATGAACTGGTGCTTGTAGCCCATCGCCGACAGCTCGCGCTGGAACTTGGCGATGGTCGCGTCGTCCAGGTTCTTCTTCCAGTTGAAGGAAGGCGAGCAGTTGTACGATAGGATCTGGTCCGGGTACTCCTTCTTGATGGCTTCGGCGAAGCGACGGGCTTCGTCGAGGTCCGGCTTGGCGGTTTCGCACCAGATCAGGTCAGCGTACGGGGCGTAGGCCAGGCCGCGGGCGATGGCCTGGTCGAGGCCGGCGCGCACTTTGTAGAAGCCTTCGCGGGTACGCTCGCCGATCACGAACGGCTGGTCGTACGGGTCGCAGTCGCTGGTCAGCAGGTCAGCGGCGTTGGCGTCGGTGCGGGCCAGGATGATGGTTGGCACACCCGAAACGTCGGCTGCCAGGCGCGCGGCCACCAGCTTCTGCACGGCTTCCTGGGTCGGCACCAGTACCTTGCCACCCATGTGGCCACATTTTTTCACCGAGGCCAGCTGGTCTTCGAAGTGCACGCCGGCGGCGCCCGCTTCGATCATGTTCTTCATCAGTTCGTAGGCGTTCAGCACGCCACCGAAACCGGCTTCGGCGTCGGCCACGATCGGTGCGAAGTAGTCGATGTAGCCTTCATCGCCTGGGTTCTTGCCCGCTTTCCACTGGATCTGGTCGGCGCGGCGGAACGCGTTGTTGATGCGCTTGACCACGGTCGGTACCGAGTCGACCGGGTACAGCGACTGGTCAGGGTACATGGACTCGGCCGAGTTGTTGTCGGCGGCCACCTGCCAGCCAGACAGGTAGATGGCCTGGATGCCGGCCTTGACCTGCTGCACTGCCTGGCCACCGGTCAGGGCGCCCATGCAGTTGACGAAATCTTTTTCTGGGCGGAAGGACGGGTGGGCACCTTCGGTGACCAGCTTCCACAGTTTTTCTGCACCCTGGCGGGCAAAGGTGTGCTCAGGTTGCACGGAGCCACGCAGGCGAACGACATCAGCGGCGGTGTAGGTACGGGTCACGCCTTTCCAGCGCGGGTTCTCGGCCCAGTCTTTCTCGAGGGCTGCAATTTGCTGTTCGCGTGTCAGTGCCATGGAAATAAACCTCGTCGCATCGATCTTGGGTTAATTGTGCTGATGCTCGGGGCCGATCAGGGACCTGGCGGCTGTCCTGTCCGGGGGAAGGCGGCGGCGAACGCGAAGGCTCGAAGGGGAAGGTGGTGCAGGTCAGGCGCAAGTGTGCTCCGGCAGGTCGGCTCGTGGTTGCCTTGCTGCGGTGCTACGCGATTGCCAGAACTGCGGTGATGCGCTTCCGTCCCTCGGGACAACTTCTTCGTTGCAGTCGCAATCCCGTCGAACCGCCTTGTGGGCCGTATAGACACGAGGTGCCTCCAGGGGTGGCAGGAGTACGCCTCGAAGGCCCTTGCCAGGGCCCCTGATTAGCGGGAGCGAGGCCATCATGCCCTTGGGAAAAAGACCCTGTCAATTGCTTTGTAGTGCTTTTTTTCACTTACTACATCTTTGGTCTAATGCGACTTGGCGGTCAGTTTCAAGGCCTTTGGTCGAGGCCTTGAATTGCCTGGGATCAGTCCAGAAGGTCGACTTTGACGCGCAAAGTCATGTTTTCACCCCGTTGCGTGCTGTAAGTGCGGCTAGAGGGGTTGCGGTCGGCTTGGCTCTGCTGGTTGTAGCCGGCCAGGGTGATCCACTCGCCGAGCCTGCCAGTGATTGTCGTGTCGGTACTTTGCACTTTCACTACATCAGCACGTTCCTGGCTCACTCGGTCATTATTGGTGCTTATTTGCAGACGAACCGTGTCACCGCTCAGGCTTGGCGTAACGTAGAAACCCTGGGTCACATTGCGGTACTCGGTGTCGCTCTGGATGCGCCCGTAGCCGTCGGTGCTGGTACTGGTGATCGGGATGCTCTGGCCGATCTGGATCAGTGCCGGTTGACCTTCGCTGGCCTGGATTTGCTGCAAACCGCCGTCGCGGTTGCTGGTGCCGTAGCGGATAACCTGGCCGTTGCCGCGGTTGTCCTGGTAATTGCTGTCGTTGTTGTCGACGCTGATCAGCAGGCGCTTGGGCGCGGTGTCCAGCTGTTGCAGCAGGGTGCGCAGGTCATCGATGCGCTCGGGGCTGGCATTGACGATCAGCTTGTTCTCGAAGGCGCTGACCGTGCCGTCGCGGCCGATGAAGGCCTGGGCGGCGGGCAACAGTTCGGCGCTGCTGCGATGCTGCAGGGGCACCACCTCGGTGGCGGCCTGGGCAGTGAGGCTGGCGGCCAGCAGCAGGGCAGTGAAGAGGGGGCGTAGCGGCATGTCCATGATCTCCGCAGATGGAATCAACATGATGGCAAATTTGTCAGGTGTTTGCCGGGCCTGGATCACAGCTGTCCGTATGCATGGCTGCCATGGAAGGGGAGAAGGGTGTTTTATCTCATTTTATCTTGTAGGCTATAAATTATAGTTGTGAAGATAATTTAGGATAATGGCATGTCACCCTCCCGTCCGCTGCTGCGTCGCGATCAGTTGGCCAAAGCCCTGGCCCAGGACCTCGCCGGCGAGTCGTTGGTCGATTACAGCTCGGGTATGTTCCTGGCTGCACCTCGGCGTACCGGCAAGAGCACCTTCCTCAACAACGACTTCATCCCCGAGTGCGTGCAGCGTGGCTGGCTGCCGGTGTATGTCGACCTGTGGTCGGACCGCGACGCCGCTCCGGCCGACCTGATCAGCGGCGCGATCGGCACAGCCCTGGGTAGTTTCCAGAGTGCGCTGGCCAAGGCCGCGAAGAAGGCCGGCATCGACAAGATCAACCTGCTGCGCACCCTCAGCTGGGACTTCACTCGCCCGCAACTGCCCGCCGGCACCACCCTGGCCCAGGCGCTGGCGGTGCTGCACCAGGTATCAGGGCAGATGGTGGTATTGATCATCGATGAAGCACAGCACGCGCTCAACAGCGAAGACGGCCTCAATGCCATGTTCGCCCTCAAGGCGGCGCGTGACCACCTCAATCGCGGGGACCGCCCGGACGGTCTGCGCCTGGTGTTTACCGGCTCCAGCCGTGACAAGCTCGCCAACCTGGTGCTCAAGAGCAAGCAGCCATTATTCGGTGTCAGCATCACTCCGTTCCCTCTGCTTGGGCGCGAGTATGTCGGCTTCATTACCGAGCTGTGGAACCGCCGACTGGCCGACAGCAATCAGTTCAAACCCGATGATTTGGAATACGCCTTCGAGCTGGTGGGACGGCGGCCGGAAATGCTCAACAACTTGCTGGCCGAGGTCAGTGTGGGGTTGGGCGAGGCGGCCAACCTGGGCGAGTTGTTGCGCACTGGGGCGCTTAATCACCAGGCCGGGGTATGGAGTGACTACGAAAGTGCCTGTAGCGAGCTGTCACCCTTGCAACGGGCTGTGCTTGAAGTCATGGCCGAACGCGCACACGGGCGGCAGCCATTCTCGCCGTTCACCGAGCAGACCTTGATCGATGTCGCGCGCAAGCTGGAGCAGGCCGGGGCCGACGTCAACGCCAGCACGCCCAATGTGCAGAAGGCCCTGGATGCCCTGCGCGACAAGGAACTGGTATGGAAGGCCAACCGAGGCGAGTATGCCCTGGAGGACGCGTCCATGGCGCAGTGGCTGACCCGCGCAGGCCGATGACACGCCTTTCTGTGGCCGCTGTCAGACAATTTCCGTAACATCGCGCCCCTTGTTTTTGTACCGTCCGCCCGGACAGCACCACAGGATGCCCATGAAACCCGCCCGACTACGTGCCGACCTGCTCGCCGGCCTGACCACTTCGTTCGCCCTGGTGCCCGAGTGCATCGCCTTCGCCCTGGTGGCCCACCTCAATCCATTGATGGGCCTGTATGGCGCCTTCATCATCTGCACCCTGACGGCGCTGTTCGGCGGCCGCCCCGGGATGATTTCCGGTGCTGCGGGCTCCATGGCGGTGGTGATCGTTGCCTTGGTGGTGCAGCACGGTGTGCAATACCTGCTGGCCACAGTCCTGTTGGGCGGGGTGGTGATGATCCTGTTCGGCCTGCTGCGTTTGGGCAAACTGGTGCGGCTGGTGCCGTACCCGGTGATGCTCGGCTTCGTCAACGGCCTGGCGATCGTCATCGCCCTGGCCCAGCTCGAGCACTTCAAGGACGGTGGGCACTGGCTCAGTGGCGCACCGCTGTACCTGATGATCGGCCTGGTGGCGCTGACCATGCTGGTGGTCTACGTGTTGCCCAAACTGACCCGTGCGGTGCCGCCGGCGCTGGTGGCGATTCTCGGGGTTGGCGTGCTGGTGTATATGCTCGACCTGCCGACCCGCACCCTCGGTGACATGGCGCACATCGCCGGTGGCCTGCCGCAGTTGGCGCTGCCAGCGGTGCCGTGGAACCTGGAAACCCTGAAGATCATCGCCCCGTACGCGGTGCTGATGGCCATGGTCGGCCTGCTGGAAACCCTGCTGACCCTCAACCTCACCGATGAAATCACCGAAAGCCGCGGCTACCCGGACCGCGAATGCGTGGCCCTGGGTGCCGCCAACATGATTTCCGGCCTGTGCGGTGGCATGGGCGGCTGCGCGATGATCGGCCAGACTGTGATCAACCTCAGTTCCAATGGCCGTGGCCGGTTGTCGGGGGTAGTGGCCGGAGTGATGATCCTGCTGTTCGTACTGTTCCTGTCACCGCTGATCGAGCGCATTCCGCTGGCGGCGCTGGTCGGGGTGATGTTCGTGGTGGCCCAGCAGACCTTTGCCTGGGCCTCGCTGCGGGTGCTGCACAAGGTGCCGGTGAGCGATGTGCTGGCGATCATCGCGGTGACCGTGGTGACGGTGTTCACCGACCTGGCTGCGGCGGTGCTGTTCGGTATCGTCATCGCGGCCGTGAACTTTGCCTGGCAGCATGCCCGCGAGCTGTATGCCGACAGCCACGAGGACGGCGAAGGCGGCAAGCGTTACCAGGTGCATGGCACGCTGTTCTTCGCCTCGACCATGCCGTTTCTCAATCAGTTCGACCCGGCCAATGACCCGGCCAAGGTTACCCTCGATTGCCAGCATTTGAGCTTTGTCGATTATTCGGCGATTGCGGCGTTGAAGACCTTGCGTGAGCGTTATGCCAAGGCGGGCAAGCACTTGCGCGTGGTGCACCTGTCGGAGCGTTGCAAGAAGCTGCTCAAGCGGGCTGGTGAGCAGCACTGAAGATGTGTGCTGCCTGTGCCGGCCTCTTGCCGGCGAAATCCGCGAAGAGGCCGGCACAAGAGAACCTCATTCCCCGCGGTTCTTCTTCACGATGGCATCAGCAATGCTCGCCGGTGCCTCGGCATAGCGGGTGAACTCCATCGAAAAGCTCGCCCGCCCCTGGGTCATCGAGCGCATCGAAGTGGCATAGCCGAACATCTCGCCCAGCGGCACTTCGGCGCGGATCACCTTGCCCGCCGGTGTTTCATCACCGTCCTGGATCATCCCGCGACGCCGGCTCAAGTCGCCGAGAATATCGCCCTGATACTCCTCCGGCGTCACCACCTCGACCTTCATCACCGGCTCCAGCAACACCGCGCCGCCTTTCTGCGACAGCTGCTTGGTGGCCATCGACGCTGCGATCTTGTACGCCATCTCGTTGGAGTCGACGTCATGGTAAGACCCGTCGAACACGGCGGCCTTGAGGTTGATCAGCGGATAACCGGCCAGCACGCCGTTCTTCATCTGCTCTTCGATGCCTTTCTGGATCGCCGGGATGTACTCGCGTGGCACCACGCCACCGACGATCTCGTTGACGAACTCCAGGCCTTCCTTGCCTTCATCGCCAGGGGCGAAGCGGATCCAGCAGTGGCCGTACTGGCCGCGCCCGCCGGATTGGCGAACGAAACGGCCCTCGATTTCGCAGGTGTTGCGGATCTTCTCGCGGTAGGCCACCTGCGGCTTGCCGATGTTGGCGTCGACATTGAACTCGCGCTTCATGCGGTCGACGATGATGTCCAGGTGCAGTTCGCCCATGCCGGAGATGATGGTCTGGCCGGTTTCTTCATCGGTGCGCACACGGAACGACGGGTCCTCCTGGGCCAGCTTGCCCAGGGCGATGCCCATCTTCTCCTGGTCGCCTTTGGTCTTCGGCTCCACCGCCACCGAGATCACCGGGTCGGGGAAGTCCATGCGTTCGAGGATGATCGGCTTGTCCATGTCGCACAGAGTGTCGCCAGTGGTGACGTCCTTCATGCCGATCAGCGCGGCGATGTCACCCGCGCACACGTCCTTGATCTCGGCACGCTGGTTGGCGTGCATCTGCACCATGCGGCCAATGCGCTCCTTTTTGCCTTTCACCGAATTGAGCACGGCGTTGCCTGAGCTGAGCACGCCGGAATACACCCGGGCGAAGGTCAGGGTGCCGACGAAGGGGTCGGTGGCGATCTTGAAGGCCAGGGCGGAGAAGGGCTCCTTGTCGTCGGCGTGACGCTCCAGGTGCTTTTCTTCGTCGTCCGGGTCGGTGCCCTTGATCGCTGGGATTTCCGAGGGCGCAGGCAGGTAGTCGATCACCGCGTCGAGCATCAGCGGCACGCCCTTGTTCTTGAACGACGAGCCGAGAATGGTCGGGACGATTTCATTGGCGATGGTGCGTTGGCGCAAGGCAGCCTTGATTTCATCGATGCTCAGCTCCTCGCCTTCGAGAAACTTCATGGTCAGCTCATCATTGGCTTCGGCGGCGGCCTCGATCATGTGCGCGCGCCATTCGTCGGCCAGCGCCTGCAGTTCGGCGGGAATGTCTTCTTCGCGGTAACTGGTGCCCTGATCGTTGTCGTTCCAGTAGATCGCCTTCATCTTCACTAGGTCGATCTGGCCGATGAAGTTCTCTTCACTGCCGATGGCCAGCTGAATGGGCACCGGGTGGTGGCCCAGGCGCTGGTCGATCTGCTTGACCACGCGCAGGAAGTCGGCGCCCTGGCGGTCCATCTTGTTGATGTAGGCCAAGCGCGGCACGTGGTACTTGTTGGCCTGGCGCCAGACTGTCTCGGACTGCGGCTCGACGCCGTCGGCGCCGCTGAACACCACCACCGCGCCATCGAGCACGCGCAGCGAACGCTCCACTTCGATGGTGAAGTCGACGTGGCCGGGGGTGTCGATGATGTTGAAGCGGTACTTGTCGGCAAACTGCTTGGTCGAGCCTTGCCAGAAGGCCGTGGTCGCCGCCGAGGTGATGGTGATGCCGCGTTCCTGTTCCTGGGCCATCCAGTCCATGGTCGCGGCGCCATCGTGCACCTCACCCATCTTGTGGTTGACCCCGGTGTAGAACAGGATGCGTTCAGTAGTCGTGGTCTTGCCGGCGTCGACGTGGGCGACGATGCCGATATTGCGGTACAGCTCGATGGGCGTTGTACGGGCCATGGCGGACTACCTGCGGATGGGCGGATTCCCCCACGGTAGCAGAGCGGGGGAATCCTGCCTGACCGCCGGGCCGTCAGTCAGCCTGGGCTTGCAGCATCCATTGGCCGTCGATTTCGCGGGCCAGGCCGCTGGCCGGCAGCAGGGCCAGCAGGCGCTCGTGCAGGGCGGCTTCGGTAAAGGTCTTGAGGGTGGCCAGGTCCAGCACGCCGATCAGTGCAAGGTCGGCCTTGGTGTACGACAGCCACGCCTTTTTAAGCACCTGGGCGACGTCGCTGCCGGCGGTGCTGGCAAAGCGGCGGTGCCACGGGCGGCCTTCGAAGGTGAAGTTGTGCGCGTGGCTGTAGCTGCTTTGGTCGCTGCCTTCGGCGCAGCGGTAGCAGTGGCACGGGCCTTCGCCGAAGGCGTTGCGCAGGTAGCTGTTGAAATCCACGACGGGCTTGAGGGTCAGGCGTTTGTCGACCTCGAACAGGTCGGCGATCAGGGGTTGTTCGGCGCTCACTCAGGTGTCCTCGTGTGGTGTGGCGTGCATCGGCGGGCACCCTAACAGATCGGGGCATCTTTTGCAGGCCCGGCCTCTTGCGCGTACTCTACGCGCCCATCTACCCAGACACCCTTTTGAGGTAACCCCGCTTGAGCATCAAGTACCCTTACACCGCCACCGTGACAATCAGCGCCGAAGACCGCGGGGGTGACACCGAAGCTTCGGAAAACCCGGGCATGCGCGTCGGTCTGGAAGCGGTGACCGAAACCCTGAAAAAGGTGCATTTCGTCGGTACGCTCGCGGCCCCCGAAAAAAACGCCACGCACATCTGCGTGACCCTGGAGAACGGCCTGACCTACTACGGCCCGATCGTCAACGGCCACGCCGAACTCGAAGGCGGCTGGATCGCCTTCGAGTCCGACATGCTCACCCCTGAAGAACTGGGCCTGTAAGCCTCAGTTCAGTTCAGCCAGGCACTGCTCGAGGATATCCAGCCCTTCCTCGAGCACCTCGGCCTCGATGGTCAGCGGTGCCAGCAGGCGAATGATGTGCCGCGCCTTGCCGCTGGGCATCAGCAGCAGCCCCTTGGCCCGCGCCGCTTCCATCACCTTGGCCAACTGGGCTGGCGCCGGGCTGCCGTCGGCGTTGACGAACTCGATGCCGCGCATGGCCCCGGTACCGGTCAGGCGGCCGATGTACGGGCTCAGGCCAGAGGCCTTCCAGCGGGCGTGGCGGCCAACGATCGCTTGCTCCTGGCGCTCACCCCAGGTGGCGACGTTCTCGTCGGTCATCTGTGCCAGGCTCGCCAGCGCCGCCGCGCAGGCGATCGGGTTGCCCGAATAGGTGCCCCCCAGGCCGCCCTTGGGCAGTGCCGCCATCAAGTCCTGACGCCCGACCACGGCGCCCAGCGGCATGCCGCCGGCGATGCTCTTTGCCAGCAACAGCAGGTCCGGTTCGATCCCCAGGCGCGGGAAGGCGAAGCGCTGGCCGGTGCGGCCAAAGCCGGACTGGATCTCGTCGATGATGATCAGGATCCCGCGCTCGTCGCAGAAGCGCCGCAGCGCCTGGGCAAACGCGGGGTCTAGGGCGAGGAAGCCGCCTTCGCCTTGCACCGGCTCGAAGATGAACGCCGCCACGTCCTCCACCGCCAATTCGACGCTGAACAGACGCTCCATGGCCTTGAGCGCCTGCTCGCAAGTCACGCCGGTATCGGCGCTGGGGTAGGGCAGGTGGTACACCGGCCCCGGCAATTCGCCGACCCGCTGCTTGTACGGCGCGACCTTGCCGTTGAGGTTCAGGGTGGCCAGGGTGCGGCCGTGGAAGCCGCCGTCGAAGGCGATGATGGCGCGTTTGCCGGTGGCGCCGCGGGCAACTTTCAGGGCGTTTTCTGCCGCTTCCGCGCCGCTGTTGGTGAGCATGCCGGCCAGCGGGTAGCTGACCGGGACGAACTGGCGCAGGCGCTCCATCAGCTCCAGGTACGGGCCATGGGGCGCGGCGTTGAAGGCGTAGTGGGTCAGGCGGCTGGCCTGGGCCTGGATTGCTTCGACCACGGCCGGGTTGCAGTGGCCCAGGTTGAGCACGCCGATACCGCCGACAAAGTCGATGTAACGTTTGCCGTCGGTGTCCCAGACTTCGGCATTGCGGCCATGGGAAAGTGTGATCGGATGAACGATGGCGATGGATTGGCTGATACTTTCCAGATTCATGGGCACGCAGACCTTGTTCGAGTTTCTTACTATCCAAGCGCGCCGCGGTATTATTCCGCAAACGAATTATTCGATTGCGGTCATTCCCTGGATTCGTGAACTCTACCGATCTTCCTCAGCCACCCGCTCGCGAATCCACTGCACGAAGGCCTTGACCTTGGGGACTTCGGCGGCATGTTCTGCATGGGCGATGAAATGCCGGCCATTGCTCGCCACCGGGTGGTCCCAGGCCACCACCAGCTTGCCTTCGCTCAATTCTTCGGCCACCAGGTAGCGCGGAATCAGGGCAATGCCACAGCCGGCGATGGCCGCGCGGATACACAGGTAGAACGTGTCGAAACGCGGCCCGTGGTAGCTGTTCTGGCTGTGCAGGCCCAAGCCCAGGAACCACTCGTGCCACGCCTCCGGCCGTGATGCGCATTGCAGCAGCCGGTGTTCGGTGAGCGCCTCGGCGCTGTCGAATCGGTGCCGGGCCAGCAACTCGGGCGCACACACCGGCACCACTTCCTCGCTGAACAGCTCGATGCAGGTGGCCCCCGGCCAGGTGCCCTGGCCGAAGAAGAACGCGATATCAGCCTTGGCCTGCACCAGGTCGAACGGTTCCAGTTCGTTGCGGATGTCCAGGTGGATGCGCGGGTGGCGGTCGCCAAAGCCCTTGAGCCTGGGCACCAGCCAGCGCGCGCCAAAGGTCGGCTGGGTAGCGATGCGCAGCACCTCGGTCTCGTCGCCGTAGCTGAGGATGTAGCGGCTGGAAATGTCGATCTGGGTAAGGATCTTGTTCACTTCGGCGAGGTACAGCGCCCCTGCCGGGGTCAGGTGCAGGCGCCGGCGAATGCGCTGGAACAGCGAATGCGACAGCATGTCCTCGAGCTGCGCAACCTGCTTGCTGACGGCGCTCTGGGTCAGGTGCAGCTCCTGTGCCGCACGGGTGAAGCTCAGGTGCCGGGCGGCGGCTTCGAAGCACTGCAGGGCGGTGGTCGAGGGCATCAGGCGTTTGGACATGGCAGGCGCGTACCGAGCAAAAAAGGATGGAGTTCATTCCGTACTGGAATCATGTGCTTCGAAAAGGTCGTTTGTTGACCTCGCCCTATAGATTAATACTGACCTCGATCAACGTTTACAACCGGTACGGCGAAGAGGAGGTAACAGCGCGACCGGCGATATAAAAAAACAAAAAACAGCACCACGACCTACAAGAATTCTGCTCCAACTTTTCAGCCGACTACGGCTCGCCAGCCGCACGCCGGCCGACCCATTCGAGGGTTCTCCATGGCTTCGCTACACAACAACAAACAGCGTTCCTTGCAGCACGGCCTGACCTCGCGTCAGGTGTCCATGATTTCCATTGCCGGCATCATCGGTGCCGGCTTGTTCATCGGTTCTTCCAACGCCATCGCCACTGCGGGCCCGGCCATTCTCATCTCCTACGCCATGACCGGCCTGCTGGTGCTGCTGGTGATGCGCATGCTGGGTGAAATGGCCATCGCCAACCCTAACAGCGGTTCGTTCTCCACCTACGCCTCGGAGGCCATCGGCCCCTGGGCCGGCTTCACCATCGGCTGGTTGTACTGGTGGTTCTGGGTGCTGATCATTCCGGTCGAGGCCATCGCCGGTGCAGACATCCTGCATGCCTACTTCCCGGGTGTGCCGTCCTGGCTGTTCGCCTTCCTGATCATGGTCGTGCTGTCGGGCAGCAACCTGGTCAGCGTGAAGAACTTCGGCGCGTTCGAGTACTGGTTCGCGCTGGTCAAGGTGGTCGCGATCATCGCCTTCATCGCGGTCTGCAGCCTGGCCGTGTTCGGCTTCTGGCCGCTGGCCGAGGTGTCCGGCATCAGCCGCCTGTGGGACAGCGGCGGGTTCATGCCCAACGGGTTCGGCACCGTGCTCGGTGGCGTGCTGATCACCATCTTCTCGTTCTTCGGTGCCGAGATCGTCACCATTGCCGCTGACGAAACCGCCAACCCGAAAGACAAGATCCGCCGTGCCACCAACCTGGTGGTGTACCGCATCGCGATCTTCTACCTGGCCTCGATCTTCCTGGTGGTGTCGCTGGTGGCCTGGAACGACCCAAGCCTGAAAGCGGTGGGCTCGTTCCAGCGTGTGCTGGAAGTGCTCAACGTGCCGGGCGCCAAGTTGCTGGTCGACCTGGTGGTGCTGGTGGCGGTGACCAGTTGCATGAACTCCGGCCTCTACACGGCTTCGCGGATGCTCTATTCGCTGGGTGCCCGCGGCCAGGCGCTGAGCATGACCAAGCGCATTTCCGGTGCTGGCGTGCCGACCGTGGCGGTGATCCTCTCGACCCTGGCCGGCTTCGTCGGTTGCTTCGTCAACTATGTGCTGCCGGGCAAGGTGTTCGGTTTCCTGCTGTCCACCACTGGCGCCATCGCCTTGCTGGTGTACCTGGTGATCGCCGTGTCGCAACTGCGCATGCGCGCCCGGGCCGAACGTGAGGGGCGCCCGCTGGAACTGAAGATGTGGCTGTTCCCGTGGCTGACCTGGCTGGTGATCGGCACCATCGTCATGGTCCTGGGCTACATGCTGTTCAGCGATGCCTACCGCTACGAGACGCTGATGACCGCTGGCGTGACCCTGTTCATCCTGCTGGTGTCGCTGACCCAGAAGGGCGGCAAGGTGGTTGCCCAGCCGGCTTGAGGTTTCTGTTTTAATGGGGGCGTTTCGCGCCCCCATTCCAACAACCACAGGCAGCGTATGAACGATTACCCCCTTTCCCTCCAGGCCCTCGCCGCCCCCGAAGGCACTTGCTTCGGCTGCGGTTGTTCCCACCCCTGCGGCCTGCACCTGCAAAGCCACTGGGACGCCGACGGTATCCACCTGCTGTGCCGGCACTCACCCGACAGCACCTACATCGGCTGGCCCGGCCTGGTCTATGGCGGCCTGCTGGCGATGCTGGTCGACTGCCATTCCAACTGGACCGCGATGGCCTACCACTACCGCGCCGAAGGCCGCGAAGCGGGCAGCCTGCCGCGTATTGATTGTGTCACCGGCAGCCTTGGGCTGAATTACCTCAAACCCACCCCAATGGGCGTCGAGCTGCTGCTCAAGGCGCGCGTGGAAGGTGAAGTCGGGCGCAAGACCCGGGTTATCTGCGAGGTCTGGGCGGGCGATGTACTGACGGTCAGCGCCGACTCGGTGTTCGTGCGGGTGGACACCGAAAAGCTCAAGCTCAAGGCGCATGGCCAGGCCAGCTGATCAACGGTGGGTGATGGTCAGCCAGCCAGGATGTCTCTAGAGTGACAGGTTCCCATCCAAGCCCAAGGTTGACCATGACCGATCTGAGCGCTTTCCCCATCACCCGTAAATGGCCCGCGAAGCATCCCGAGCGCCTGCAACTCTACTCGCTGCCCACGCCCAATGGCGTCAAGGTCTCGATCATGCTGGAGGAGATCGGCCTGGCCTACGAGCCGCACAAGGTCAGCTTCGACAACGATGACCAGCTGAGTCCCGAATTCATCTCGCTCAGTGCCAACAACAAGATCCCCGCGATCCTCGACCCCAACGGCCCGGGCGGCCAGCCGCTGCCGTTGTTCGAGTCGGGCGCGATCCTGCAGTACCTGGCGGAGAAGAGCGGGCGGCTACTGAGCCAGGACCCGGCCCAGCGCTACCAGACGCTGCAGTGGCTGATGTTCCAGATGGGCGGCATCGGGCCGATGTTCGGCCAGGTCGGCTTCTTCCATTTCTTTGCCGGCAAGGAATACGAAGACAAGCGCCCGCGTGACCGTTACGTCAACGAATCGAAGCGCCTGCTGGGTGTGCTGGACCGGCACCTGAAGGGGCGTGAGTGGATGGTCGATGAATACAGCATCGCCGACATCGCCATCTTCCCTTGGGTGCGCAACCTGGTGGAGCGCTACAACGCTCGCGAGCTGGTGGGCTTCGATGCGTTCAAGGACGTGCAGCGGGTGCTGGCGAAATTCCTCGAGCGGCCAGCGGTGCAACGTGGCCTGAAAATCCCCGGCTGATCAGAAAATCTGGCTCAGCAGCCAGTACAGGCTCCCGGCCAACAGCATCGCCGCCGGCAAGGTCAGCACCCAGGCCATCAGCAGGTTGATCAGCGTGCGCTTTTGAATCCCCGAACCGTTGGCGACCATGGCACCCGCCACCCCCGAGCTCAGCACGTGGGTGGTCGACACCGGTAGCCCGAACATGTCCGCCGCACCGATGGTGCACATGGCGACCACTTCCGCCGAAGCCCCCTGGGCATAGCTCAGGTGGGTCTTGCCGATTTTCTCGCCCACCGTCACCACGATACGTTTCCAGCCGACCATGGTCCCCAGGCCCAGGGCGATGGCCACGGCCACCTTGACCCACAGCGGGATGTAGCGGGTAGCGTCGTCCAGCTGGGTCTTGAACAACAGCACCTGGCTGCGGGTATCGGCGTCGAACGCCACCAACTGTTTCTTCTCGATCAGGCGGATGGTTTCGCTGGTCAGGTACATGTCGTTGCGCACGTTGGCCATGGCTTCGGCCGGCACGCGCTTCAGTGAGCCGTAGCCTTTGACCTGGTCACCGATCATGCCGGTGAGCGCGGCCAGTGCCGGCACCAGTTGGGGGGTGGCCTTGGGCTCGGCGATGAATGCAGTCAGCGCCTGGCGCGGGTCGCCGGGGGCCGGCCCAGGTGCTGTGTGCACCAATGCCTGGCGGGTCACTTCGGCAACAGCGGAGAACTGCAGCGCCTGCTCGCTGGGCATGGTCTTGTTCAGTGCATAGGCCATCGGCAGGGTGCCGACCAGAATCAGCATGATCAGGCCCATGCCTTTCTGCCCGTCGTTGGAACCATGGGCGAATGACACGCCGGTGCAAGTCAGGATCAGAATCCCGCGGATCCACCACGGGGGCGGCGTGCAGCCTTCCGGCGCCTGGTACAACGCCTTGCGCTTGACCAGTGCGCGCAGCGCCAGCAGCAACAAGGCGGCACAGGCAAAGCCGATCAGCGGTGAGAACAGCAGGGCATAGCCGACCTTGCTGGCCTGGGCCCAGTCGACCCCGCTGGTGCCATCACG
Organism: Pseudomonas sp. TWI628; assembly: GCF_039673865.1. Taxonomy (NCBI): domain Bacteria; kingdom Pseudomonadati; phylum Pseudomonadota; class Gammaproteobacteria; order Pseudomonadales; family Pseudomonadaceae; genus Pseudomonas; species Pseudomonas sp. TWI628. The sequence continues at coordinate 51,870 of NZ_JBDJMM010000001.1, forward strand.
CCCATGCATCAGTGCGTTGGCCACGCCAACGCCGATGATCGAGCCGATCAAGGTGTGCGACGAGGACGCCGGCAACCCCAGCCACCAGGTACCGAGGTTCCAGATGATCGCCGCCAGCAGCAAGGCGAAGACCATGGCGAAGCCAGCCGTGGAGCCGACCTGTAGAATCAGCTCTGCTGGCAGCAGGGCGATGATGCCGAACGCCACTGCGCCGCTGGAAAGCAGCACGCCCAGGAAGTTGCACAAGCCGGACCAGACTACCGCCACCGGTGCCGGCAGCGAGTGGGTGTAGATCACCGTGGCCACCGCGTTGGCGGTGTCATGGAAACCGTTGACGAATTCGAAGCCCAAGGCAATCAGCAGCGCCAGGCCCAGCAGCAGGAACGGCGTGACGGTGGTGATCACCGTGCCGCTGGCGGTCACGTCCTGCTTGAGGCTCCAGGCGGTGTAGGTGATGCCGGCCAGCAGCAGGCCGAAGAACAGCACGAGGGTGGCGCGCCCGGGTTTGTGTGAAAGCTGCGGGCGAGCATCGCTGTGGACCAGTGGCTGCTGGCTGGCCAGGGACGGGGTTGCCATGGGGGCTCCGATTGGCGTCGGCGAAAGTGGCTCTGAGCATAGAAACAATTCCTCGCATGGATATGACCTTGATCAAGGAATCACCTAGTCTCGAGACAGACGGTAAGGGCAGGAGAACCCCATGATTCGTTGCAAGCGCGTCTACGACGCGCCAGAGCAGCAAGATGGCCAGCGCGTGCTGGTCGACCGCCTGTGGCCGCGCAACAAACGCAAGGACGAACTGCATGCCGAGTGGTTTCGCGACGTGGCGCCATCCCCTGATTTGCGCAAGGCGTTCCACCAGGGCGAGGTGGATTTCGCCGGGTTTACCCAGCGTTATCAGCAGGAGCTGGCGGCGCATCCTGAGCACTGGTATCCCCTGTTGGACCTTGCAGCTAAAGGCAACCTCACCCTGCTGTATGCGGGCAAGGACAGGGAACATAACAATGCACGCGTGCTAGCGGACTGGCTTGAAGGTGAGGCGGATCGAAAGGAGGTGGGAAGTTCGCCGGTGTGTTACCTGCGTTACGAGTAATAGAGAGGAGGGGGTAGCTGTAAGGCCCCCCCCCCCGCGGAGTGGAGCTGCGACGTTCCAAGGCGCGTAGAACCTGTGGAATTGCGTTTTAATCTCTGTGAAAAGGCGCTTTCAGCGGGACACTGTGAGGGTGTCGACTTGGAATGATATGGCGGCAATCCACTGGCTGCTTTCAAATGCACACTGGGCCGTGGCTATTACGCCATTGTCGTCGCGTGCAACGCATTTAAGTTTACCCTTGACAGCTTCCTGTTCTGCCTTGTCAGCCTCAGCGCTTGGGTGAATCAACAGGGCTTTGATATCTATAGGGCCTTCAGGGAATTCATATTCAACATCCACGGGGATCAGTCGGGGCATTTTGAATGCCAGGCTCAGAGACTGCTCGCTCTTTTTTGCATCGTCTTTAACTGTGAAAGTCACGCCGAAATACAATACTTGTTGTTTTGGATCGTCTGGGCCAAGAAGATACAGTGCCCCTTTCGTGGCATTGAATTCTTTTTTCTGTTGGCCTTTTATTTCATAAGTTCCGCTGGCTTTCGCACCGTTTTTCAGGAACTCGCTATTCTTTAAATGTGCCGTGGTGTTTTTCATGATTTCTTCCTGCGTGGGAAATTGCGGGCACACTTATCTTTATCGCATCGAGCGTTTTCCGAAACTGGCAAAAGTGATAGTTTTGCACCCTGGCTCAGGTAGCAGAGGGCTGTACCATGCGTGTCGAGCTAGTTCCCGCGGAGGCTACAAGCCTGGCGTTTGCCCGCGACCTCACCCGCCGCGCCATGCTGCCGTACTACCGCGAATACGGCCTGCTGTGGATCGAGGAAGCGTTCGATGAAGCCTGGGGTTGGCGTGAACAGTGGCTGATCAAGGAAGGCGAAACCGTGCTGGGTTTCTGCAGCCTGAGCCAGGATCGGCAGGCGTTGTTCATTCGTGAGTTGCACCTGGTGCCGGAACAGCGTGGGCGCGGGGTGGGCAGCCAGGTGCTGGAGTCGCTGGCTGGCTGGGCGGCGCAGCGGCGGCTGCCGCTGTTGAGGCTGATGGTGTTCAAGAGCAACCCGGCGCGGCAACTGTACCTGCGCCACGGGTTTGTCGAGATGGGTGAGGATGATTGTTTTGTGAGGATGCAGCGGGTTATCGGTTGACCTGTGCCGGCCTCTTCGGGGGTTTACCCGCGAAGAGGCCGGTGCAGTTAAAGCAAATGCTGGATCACTGCTGCCTCACCCGCACAGTCTCACCCTGGCGAACCGTGGCCTCGAGCAACTGGCCCTGCAACGGCAACAAATCCCCGATCAACAGGTTCTGCAACAACGGCTTGCCATCGAAGCTGTTGCCCCCCAGCACCACATCCTGCACACCCTCCACCCGCACCAGTGCCTTGCCGACCTGGCCCAGGCGGTTGCCGCTGAGCACCAGCGGCCCGGCCAGTGGCGTGGCATTGCGCACGCTGATCGCATATTCCGTGGTGTTGCCGATGCGGTTGTCGAGCAGCGCCAAGGCGCCCACCTCGCTGGCATCCACCGCGCTGCCCTGGCTGCTGGCCAGCAGGTTGTCGTCGATCACCAGCGGCGCTGCCACGGTAGGTGCCAGGTTACGCAGCTGGATGCCATTGCCGCGGCTGTCGCCTATGCGGTTGCCTGCCAGCAGTACCGCGCCCTGTTGCTCGCTGATTTCGATGGCGGCCTTGGTCGCGCCGAGGATCAGGTTGCCTTCGACCAGGGCGCGGGTCTGGCCACGCAGGCGCACGCCGCTGTTGTTGTCGATGCCGCGCAGCTGGTTACCCTGCAGCTTGACCTGACTGTTCTGCACATCGATGGCGAATTGCTGCGACTGCTCGAACTGGCTGCCGGTGATGGTCGCCTGGCTGTGCTGCAGCTCCACCGCGCTGGACATCTCGCTGAACTGGCTGTTGCGGATGATCACCGTGGCCGGGCGCGTGCTGGCCGCCTGCTGGGTGCTCAAGGCGGTGCTCAGGCCACGGGAAAGGTTGGCGTTGTAGCCCAGGCGCTTGAGCGTCGAGCCGATCACCTGGGTATGGCTGCCGGCCCAGGCCACCACGAACGGGCGCCAGGCGCGATCGGTGCTGCCCGGCGTGTCGCCGGCCATGCTCTCCAGGCTGGACTGGTTGAGCCCGAGCCAGCCCTGGTTGATCAGCGCCGTGCCAGAGAGACTCGACAGGTACAGGCTGGTGCCTTCCATTACCAGCCCGGCGTCGCCGGCGATCATCAGCGGGTAGCTGAGCAGGTAGCCATCCTTGTAGCGCTTGAGGATGCGCGGGTCGCTCAGTGCGTCGTGCAACTGCGCCAGGGTGATGCTGCCACCGCGCAGCATCACCACCTGCGGGTGGTGTGCCTGGTAACCGGCGATGGCGCGGAACAGGCCATTATTGACGAAGGGCTCGAACGGCCAGCTGCCGGCCTGGGACGAGAACATCGGCTGCAGGCTGACGCTGGCGCGCCCGGCCGGGCGTTGCCGTTCAGCCTGCTGGAAGGCCACGGCCTGGCGTACCTGCTGGCGCAACTGGTCGGCCTTGAGCTGGCGTTGCTCACGGGGCAGGGTGTCCACGGTCTGGTTGACCGGCAGCGATTGGCTGGCGGCCTGGGCCGCGCCGGCCAGGCACAAGGCGGCCAGGCAGGTAAGGGAAAAGCGGGCGAGGGCAGCCATGGGTCAGCTCCTTGATCCGGGCAGTGGGGGATAGAACGGTTTGATCGGGCCACCGAGCTGGCTGTAGTTGTCCACCTCGCCGTCTTCGCTGTCGTACAGCTGGCGCGCCAGGGCATGGCCGGGGTTGCGTTGCAGGAACGGGATCAGCCAGGCCAGTTTGTAGGGCGCGACCTCCACCTGGGCGTTGCCGCCGAGTTCGGGCAGCTCATCGGGGGCGAGCACGCTGCGGGCGGCGAAGTTGGCCAGCAGGTCGAGGGTCTGCTGATCGTCGGCGCTCCATGGCAGGCCATTGGCGCGAGCCGATTCCGCCAGCAGCACCAGTGGTACCAACGCGTACTGGCTGTAGGTGGCGGCCAGTTTGCTGCGCTCCACTTCCAGCGGCAGATAGGCGTAGCTGGCATCACCGGAGCGCACGGCCTGGGCCAGGCCGCGGCGCAGGTTGCCGTCGGCCCACTGGATGAAGTCGTCGCGGTCGAGCAGCATGCCGGTGGCGGCTACGGCCCAGGCCGCCCAGTAGTCGTGATTGTTGAATTTGATCCCGGCAGCACCGCGGCGTGGGTCATATTCGGCGATCACCTGCTCACCCAGGCGGGTGAACCAGCTGCGCTGCGCTGCGCTCAGTTGCAGCTTGCCGTCGGCGGCGGACTGGGTCAGCAGCACGCTGCCAGCCATGGCTGCCAGGGCCCACTTGCGGGCAGCCCTGCCGGTGCCGCTGGCATCGGGGTTGAGCAGCGCACCGGCTTCGGCCCACGCCTGCAGCCATTGATCCTGGCAGGCCAGGGCCAGGTTGGCGTCCTGCGGCTTCTTCGCCCGCTGGAAGCGCTTGCTGGCGTAGATCAGGCCGCCGACGAACTGCTTGACCTGCTTTGCGACCTCTTCGCTGTTGGCATCGGGGATGCTGCGCAGGGTCGACTTGCTGGCGTCACGCTGGTCGTACTTGCTTTCCAGGCGCAGGCTACCGATGTAGGGCGCCGGCGGTTCCTGGGGGCAGGCCAGGGTCCGGTAGTCGGCGATCATGGCCGATTGTGGGGTGCTGTGGGCGGGCCAGATGGACTGGGCTGCCTGGGCCTGGGGGGTTGATAGCCCCAGGGCGAGCAGCCCCAGGCATGGCAATACAGTCTTCACAGGCACAGGCGAGTCTCCACATCGGTCGCCGCAGTTCCTGGCTTGGTCGGCTCCATGAATACCGACAACAGGTTGGCCCCGGCAAACTCCGGTGCCTTGCTCAGCTCCAGGTAGTACTGCCCACCGGTGACCACCGCGTCACGGCGGAACCACACCTTGTCCCGTGCACCGTTGTCGTAGTAGACGATGATGTAGAAGTCCTTGACGTTCTTGTCGCTCAAGCGAATGTCTAGGAAGCCCTTTGACAGCGCCTGGCGACCACTGCCGGCATTGCTCAGCAGCTCGATGCGTTCACCCACCTTCAACGCCGGGCGCTGCAGTTTCGCGCCGAGCACTTCCCGGCTTGCCGAACAACCACCCTGGACCGCCGGCACCAGCTGGCGATACATCAACGGCGAGTCGAGCCGGTAGTTGGCCGGCAGCTCCCAGACGATCAGCTTGGGCGGCGCCTTGGGCTTGTAGTCGCTCGACAACAGGTATTCCAGCAATGAGCCATCCTCGCCCACCCCAGGCAGGGCGTAGTTGAGGATGTCGACGTTCAGGTACTGCTTCAGGTAGCCATCGAAGTTGAACTGCTTGCTCTCGTCCTCACGGGCCGCGGCGTTACTGTCGCCGACCAGGATCACTTGCGGGTCCGGCGCCTCGTCGAACAGCGCATCGGCGCTGGCAGCCAGCGGAATGGTCTGGTAGCCGCGCACATACTGGAAACCGTAGTTGTTGCCGCAGATGCTGCTCATCGCCAGGTTCAGGGTGCCGTCCTTGGGCACCATCACGCCCGGCTCGGTGCGGTACTCCTTCTTGGTCAGCCCGGCATAGAACGGCTGGCGGCGGATTTCCTCGGCCATCAGTTTCGCCGTGGCCTCGGCGCCGGCAGGCGTCCAGTGGTGGTCGCGGCGGAAGAAGTACTCGCCCTTCGGCGGTTGCTGCACCAGCTGCATCATCGGCGCCACCACTGCGCCGCCCTGGCGCAACTGGCCAAGGTAGGCACTGAGGCTGTTGCTGGCGCGGGCATAGTCGAAGCCATGCAACTGGTCGGCGAACAGCTTGTCGCGGTGCATCAGCCCGCGGGTCGGCTGGATCGCCATGGCCACATGAATGCCCTGGCGTTCGAAGGCCTGCATCAGGCGGGCGAACTCCGGGCGCATCGGCGCGGGGATGCCGAAGTCATTGGTCAGGTCGACGGCCGAACGGAACAGCCAGCGGTCCTTGCCAGGCACGATCTCGCGCATCAGTTTCATGCGCCCTTCGGCATAGCGTTGCGGGTCGCTCAAGGCCGGGCAAACCATGCACTGCAGGTTCTCGCAGCCAGGCTTGGTCGCTTGGGCCGGCTGCGCGGCCTGGCCGGGCAGGCTGAGCAAGGCCAGGGCAGCGCTCAGGCCAAAAGGTACAAGGGTCTTCATGTGCCATTCATCCTTGCAGGGCATTCATCACTCGGTCGGGTCGATGCTGTTGGCCAGGGTCATGCTGCGGTTGCCGGGCAGTAGCACGTAGCTGTACGAGCGGCCCTTCTTGAGGAACTGCTCGTCGAAGCTGGCGACCTTGGTGTCCTGTTGGTAGGCGGCGAAGTCGATCTTGATCTCGTTGACCATGCGCGTGCCGGTCTCGCCGTTGCCGAGGGCTTCGACGACTTCGTGCTTGCCATCGGCGGTCTTCAGCGCGGTCTGGTTGGTGGTCAGGTTGTAGAAGGCGATCTGCGCCTTCTTCGGCTCGTTGACGTACTTGTCGCTGATCAGTTTCAACTGCTTGCCGTCGTAGACCACGGTGCTGGCCGCATTGGCCTTGAGCTGGGGTTCGATCGACTTGCCGCCGACGGCGATCTTGTGCAGGCCGGCAGGGGTGAAGCGGTAGCCGCTGAGCTGGCCGGCGGCCACCCGCTGCGGGTTGACCTTGCCGCTGAGGCTGACGTCGATGTTGCTGTCGGACAGGTTCAGCACGCGGACGAACGCCGAGTCGGCCGGGGCCACGGCATCGTACAGGTCGGCGTTGCCTTCGGCGGCCAGGGCGGCATGGCTGGCAGCGGCCAGGGCGATGGCGGTGAACAGCTGGGTAAGTTTCATCAGGCTCTCCTTGAATGGTCAGAAATGCTGGGGCGCAGCGCTGCGGCTGAGCGAGCCGGGGCGGTGGGCGAGCAGGGTGCGCAGGGGGAATTCCCAGACCACGGTGTCGATCTGCGTGTTGGCCAGCTGGTCGCTGGCAAGGAACTGGTTCATCGCCTCGAACGGGCCGCGGGCTTCCACGGCAATGCTCAGCAGGTCGCGGTTGAGGGCCTCCTTGAGGAAGCCGACGAAGTTCCAGTCGTCGATCTTGCTGTAGCTGGTGCCGACCAGCAGCAGGCTCTGGTTTTCCTCGGCGAACAGGTCCTCGGCGCCTTGCGTGGCCTTGAGGGTTTCGTACAGGGCGATCGGGTTGGGGCCAAACTGTGGCGCCAGGCGCGCATGGTCGAACTGGATGTAGTTCATCAGGTCGCCCTTGATGTTCTTCTCACCGGCCTTGTGCGACACATACACCTGGTCACCCAGCAGTTGCGGGCGCTGGCGCGCCAGTTCGTAGGCCGACAGCCGTGCGCCTTCCGGGCTCCAGTGGGTGTCCGACTTGAGGAACAGCTGCGGGCCTTCGAGGTTGGCGAGGAACGCCGCGCGCAACGGCACCACGTCCAGCTGGCGGTTTTGCAGCTCACCGACGAAGTGGTCGTAGAGGCTGGTCACCCGCGGGTCGAAGGCATGCTGGGCATGCGCCGCGTACACATCCAGCTTCATCGGCAGTGGCAGGATCACCAGCTGCTTGCCGTGCTCGGCCAGTTGCGTGCGGACCTTGGCAATCTGCTCCAGCTGGCTCGCCACATTGGCCTCAAGGTCGTTGGGCACGCGGTATTCCTGGTTGGTGTAGAGCCAGCCATCCTTGCCCAGCACCACACCCTTGGTGCCTTCGCCGAACAGGTGGAACTGGGCATCGGCCCACATCTGCACCGACGGCTCGCGCAGGAAGAAGCGCTTGTCGTAGGCCTGCTCGAACTTGCGCAGCAGCTTGCCGTCGACGAACAGGTTCCAGGTGTCGGTCGAGGTGCGGGCAAAGCTGAACACCGGCGGCAGCGAATAGACGAACATCGCCGCCAGCACCACCACGAACAGAATGCCATTGGCCTTGCTGGCCGAATTCATCACCGGGTACATGGCACGCTCCTAGAACTGGAAATACAGGAAGGGTGAGAACGAGTTGGCCGCCAGGCTGCTCAGCGCCAGCAGGAAACCGCCCCACAGCAGCACGCTGTGCAGCGCGCCGACATGGCGCATGAAGTAGCCTTCCTTGTTGCCGGCGTAGAAACGCACGTTGTTGATCCCGGCCAGCACCAGCCAGGCCAGCGCCACCAGGGCGAAGGCCATGGCCATCTTCGAGGCGCCGAGCACGTACAGCTCCAATGAGCCGAAACCGTTGAAGCCGAACAGCGCCTTGTAGATGTCGATGCTGTGGCGCAGGTCCATGGTGAAGAACAGCGGCATGCTCAGCAGGATCAGCACCCCGGTGCGCAGGTTGCGGCCCAGGTGGTAGGGCGTGGTGACCTTGGTCGCCAGGTTGAACTTGCGCTCGATGACCATGCCCACGCCGAAGAACAGGCCCCAGCAGATGAAGGCGAAGCTCGCGCCGTGCCACAGGCCCGACAGCAGCATGGTCCAGATCAGCGCGGGCAGGGCGCCGGCCACGCGTTTACGCACCAGCGGCATGTACACGTAGTCGCGCAGGAAATGCGCCAGGGTCATGTGCCAGCGTGCCCAGAACTCGGTGATGCTTTGCGCCACGTAGGGCTGGTTGAAGTTCTCCGGGAAGCGGAAGCCCATCATCAACGCCAGGCCCAGGGCCATGTGGCTGTAGCCGGCGAAGTCGAAGTACAGCTGCAGGGTCGAGATCACCAGGCCGAACCAGGCGTCGCTGAACTGCAGCGCGCCTTCGCTGACGAACAGCATGTTGATCGGCGCCAGGCGGTCGGCGATCAGCACCTTCATGATGAAGCCGAGCATGAAGCGGCACACGCCCAGCGAGAACAGCTCCAGCGAATGGGTGCGTTCGCGCAGCTGCGGCGCCAGCTGGCTGTAGCGCAGGATCGGCCCGGCCACCAGGTGCGGGAACAGCGCGACGAAGGCGGCGAAGTCGATGAAGTTGCGCGTGGGCGTAGCGTCCTTGCGGTAGATGTCGACGATGTAGCTCAGGGCATGGAACACGTAGAACGAAATGCCCAGCGGCAGGAAGATGTTCTCCAGCGTCCAGGTGTTGATGCCCAGCGGCGCCAGCAGCATGGCCAGCACCTCGGCGCCGAAGTTGGCGTACTTGAAGTAGCCCAGGGTCGACAGGTTGCCGGCCACGCCGATCCACAGAAGGCGCAGGGCCAGGCGCTTGTCGCCAGCATCCAGGCGTGCCTTGATACGCAGGCCGAACCAGTAGTTCCAGTAGGTGATGCCGACGAACAGCAGCAGGAAGTCCGGCCGCCACCAGGCGTAGAAGATGTAGCTGGCGGCCACGATCACCGTCGAGCGCCACTGCGCCTTGGCCAGGAAATACACGGCCAGGAACAGCGGCAGATAAAGGAACAGGAACACATTGGAGGCGAAGATCATGGCACGGCCCTTCCTTAGTAACTGATCACCACGCCGACGCTCAGCTGGTAGTCATCGCCGGTTTCCAATGCACTGCCGGCATTGAGGTAACTGGCGCTGACCAGCGCGTTGACATCCAGGTGCTTGCCATCGATAGCCACCGGAAACATCTTCCAGTAGTAGTTGAGGTCGATCATCTGCCCGACGTTGCGCCCGTTGCCGTTGGTGCCCTGGTTGATGGCGCGGTTGCGCGCTGAGCGCTGGTCGCCGTTCATGCGGATCGGCAGGGTGCCGTCGGCGTCGCGCAATTCAAGCTGGGTTACCCGCAGGTCCAGCGCGCTGCGCGGGGTGGGGCGGGTCTCCACGGCAAAGCCGTAGTAGCTCAGGTTGCGCAGGTCGAGGGCGACGAACGAACTGGTCAGGCGGGTGCTGTAGGAGCCGGTGCGGGTGATGCGGTCGGACTGGATGGCGTTCAGGCGGAAGCCATCATTCTCGTCGCTGGGCTTGTCGGTCAGGCCGCCGCGCAGCGCCAAGCGCGGGGTCCACGCCAGGCTGTCGAAGCGCTTGCCGACTTCGCCCAGCACTGCCCAGCCGTTGCTGCTGTGGCCGGTGGTGGTGACGCCGTTGCCGTCGGTGTTGTCCATCTTGCCGTCCAGCGCCGCCAGTTCCAGGTGGTAGTCGCTGAGCACCGGGTAGGCGAGGTTGTCACCCTTGAAGAACAGCCCGTAGCGCATGCCCTTGAAGTCGTAACGGTCGCCGGCGTCGTGGCCGCTGTGGTCGTTCTCGTGCATCAGGCGCACACCGACCTGGTTGTTCTGGCTCCAGCGGTAGGCGTACTGGCCCATCAGGTAGGTGGTGCGTTCTTCGCTGTCGGCCAGGCGATTGACGTCGGTGTTGTAGTTGTGGAACTTCTGGCCGACGGCGAAGAACGCCTCGCTGAAGGTGTCCTGGTAGTTGAAGCGCAGCGACTCGAGGCTGTCATCCCACCAGATGCCGTAGTCGTCATAGAAGCGCTGGCGGCCGAACGAGGCGGAGAAGCGCGGGTCGTCGCCGATCAGGTTGCGCTTGACGTACAGCTCGCGCAGTTCGGCGTACCAGCCTTCGGGCTGCTCGCGTTCGTTGGCGTTGGACGCTTCGTTGGTCAGGTTGCTCGATTGGCTGGAATCGTAGTTCAACCACAGGCGGCCGTAGACCATCCATTTGGCCCAGCGCTTTTCCGGCGAGTACCAGGCGAACGACGGCTCGTAGCGCAGGCTGTAGAACATCTCACGGTCGCTGCCGACCTGCGAGTCCTCGGGGCCGTAGCCGGTCTGCACGGTGAGCTTGTTGAACACTTCCGAGGTGATCACCGGCTCGCTGCCATCCAGTGCGGCGACGCGCACCGGTGCGTTGCTGTCGGCTTCGGGGCCGGTGATTTCTTCTGCGGCGAGGGCCGCTGGCAGCGGCGCCAGGGCCAGCAGGGCGCCGAACAGAGGGTGATGCGCTTTCACAGGGTGGCCTCCTTGAATAGCCCGTTGCGAGCGGCCAGGGCGCGCTCGATGTCATCCTTTGGCAGGGTCTTTTCCAGGCGCTTGATCAGGCTGCGCGCGCTGCGTTCGCCCAGGTCGAGGGCGACGCGGGCGTAGGTGTAGGCCTTGACCGGGTCGTGGCACAGGGCACGGCCATAGGCGTGCAGGGTGGCCATGCGGTACCAGGCGGCGGTGTTGCCCTTGTCGGCTTCGGCCTGGAACAGCGCCAGGGCCTTTTCCTGGTCAGGTTGGTCTTCCACGCCCTTGCTGTAGTACTCGCCCAGCAGCAGGCCGGCACCGGGGTAGCCGCTGGCATGCAGCTCGTCGATCAATGCGCGGGCCTTGTCCGGGTCCATCGTCAGCCAGTTGTTGACCATGTAGAACTGCGCTTGCAGGGCCTTGGCCCGGGTCGGTTCGCGCTCGCGCACATGGTCGATCAGCGCCTGGGTTTCCTCGGCGTTGTGCTCGGTCGGGTTGGAGATCATGTAGTTGGCCTTGGACACCATGGCCGGCACGAAGCCACGGGCCACGGCCACATCGCGCCAGCGCTGGACGCGGGCAGTGGCCAGGTTCAGCGCGTCGTCCTGGGCTTTTTCGCGGGCCAGTTGCTCGGGCGTTGGCGGCAGCTTTTCGGCAGCCGGTGCAGCGGCCTGGTTCTCGTAGCGGTCGGCGTCCAGTTCGGCGCGCTGCACGTTGGTGATGCTGTCGAGCAGCGCGGCGACGCGGTGGATGATCTCCACCGGCAACTGCTCGCGCTCAGGTTCGAGCTGGTCGGCGAAGGGCGGGAACAGGCGGTCCTGCTGCTCGCCGAGGAAGGCGTAGTAGCGGTCCAGGGCGCGCACGTCCACGCGCACGGCCTGGCGATACCAGCGCTCGGCGCTGGCGCGGTCGCCCTGGCGTTCGGCAAGCACGGCGTGGTACAGCTCGGGACGGCAGTTGAGCAGGCAGGCCTGTTCGTACAGGGCCAGCAGTTGGGCCGCCTGGGCGGTGTCGACCAGCTCCGGGTAGGTCAGGAACACTTCCAGCGTGGTGCTGGTGTTGCGTGGGTCGAGGTTGGCCGGGTAGCGCGTCAGTGCCTGCGCCATCCACGGCCGCTGCGCCTCGCGCAGGTTCGGGGTGCGGTCGATCAGGCGGGCCAGCGAAGCCAGTGCCGGGACCATGCCATGGCCGTCGGCAAAGGCCTTCTGGTACAGCGCCACCACTTCCGCGCGGCTGGCATCTTCGCGCCCGGCCAGTACATCGCCAAGCAGCAGGGTACTGGCCAGGTCGCCACGGGCAGCCAGTTCGCGCAGGTCGGTGGTGACCTCGGCCGACGGGTCCTTGTACAGCGCGTAGCGGATCTGCTCCAGGCTCTGCCCGGCACTGGCCGTGCTGGCGCAGGCCAGGGCCAGGCCGGCCAGCAGCAGGCGGGGGGGCATATTGGCGGTCATGGCGTCATCGTCCTCGGCCGTTTAGCGCGCTGCGCCGAACGGCAGGCCCATGAACAGGTCGACTGCCACCGCTTTCTGGTAGGCCGCGGCCGGCAGTGGGCTGTCAGGCTGGATGGTCAGCGCCAGGTTGCGGTTGACCTCGTCGACTCGGGCGTCGACCACCTTGCCGCTGTAATGCTGGTCGAGGCCGAACACCTGCATGTCCACCGACTTCACCCGGTCGACATCGGCGAGCTTGTCGAACGGCACGTTGGCGCGCACGAACAGGCCCTGGTCCTTGGGCAGCAGGTGCAGCAGCGGGGCGTCCTTGTAGCCGTAGCCATCCAGGCGCTGGCTCGGGTAGTAGACCGTGCAGTCGCACGGGCTGTTGATCACCGTCTCGATGGTGGCGCGGCCGAGCAGGGTTTGCAGGTCACCCGGCGACAGGTCGGCAACCGCCTTCATGTCGGCCGGGCTGGTGAAGCTGGTGGCCAGCTGCGTGGAGATGCTGGCCAGCGGCTGGCCGGCCTGCACTTCGGTGGCGCCGGCGGGCAGCAGGTACTTCACATAGCCGTTGTCGGGCATGCTGATGACCTGGGCGTTGGTCGCCACCTGGGCCTGCAGCGCCGGGATGCGGAAGAACAGCAGGTAGCCCTTGTAGCCGACGAAGGCCAGTGCGGCGACGCCGGCGGCGGTGTACAGCAAGGTGCCGGTCAGGGCCTTGAGGCGGGCGCCCGGGGTACGTGCGCTGACGTGCTTGTGCTTGCGCTCCTTGATGTAGTTCTCGCGCTGCATGACATTGAACAGGCCATTGATGTCGGCGATCTCGCCGGACATGTAGGCACTGATCAGGTAGCGCAGGATGTCGCGCTTCTGTGCATCGAGCTCGACGAACTGCGCCCCCACTTCGCTGCCACGCTGGGAGACGATACGGATCTTGCTGTCGATGTTCAGGTCGACCTGGTTCAGGCGCAGGCGGATCGAGGCGTCGTACAGCGTGCCGACTTTCAGCGGTGCGTCGTGGGTCAGGCCCAGGCCACCCAGCGAAATGTCCTGCAGGGCCACTTCGAACGGGGCCTGGCCGGCACTGGACAGGCGCACCCGTGCGTTCATCCGGGTGCGCACGTACTGGCGCTCGTCGACCGCCTCGTGGACGATGTTGGCCGCTGTCTTGCCCGGGGCCGCGGGAATGTTCGTGGTACTCATGTGCAGGCGCCTTTCCTTAACGTTGCGAGAGTTCTAGAAGAACGGTGATGACCCCGAAGAAGATCGCGATCGACGAGCACAGCATCGCCTTCGAGGACCAGCGGTTGAGGCTGGCGTCGAAGTCGACGCTGCCAGTGGCCAGGGTGGTCTTCTGCCGCGTCCAGCTTTGCTGGTCCATGTGGAACATCGCGTAGACCTTCATCAGCGAACCGACGATCTGGTTGTAATAAAGAACGAAGGGGTACATCGGGCTGACCGGGTGGCCGGCGAAGACGAACAGCACCGTCACCAGGCTGCGCGAGATCAGTACCCAGAACAGGTACACCAGCAGGTACTGGATGCCGAACACCAGGCCAGCCACCACCGAGGCGGTCAGGCCCATCAGGCAGGTCCACATCGATACGCGCTGGTCGAGCAGCACGTACAGGGTGAACAGCCCCAGGCGGGCGCGGCCGAGCAGGGCGGTGGCGCGGAAGTTCTGCCGCAGCGAGTTGCCATACCAGCGGAACATCAGCTGGCGGGTGGCGACCAGGAAGCTGTCGCTGGGCGGGTGCTCGACGGTCAGGGTGTGGCTGTCGGGCACGTAGAAGGTGTTCCAGCCGGCGCGCATCAGGCTCAGCCAGCTCGACTTGTCGTCGCCGGTGAGGAACTGGAAGCGGCCCAGGCGCCAGTGTTCGAGGAAGTCGGCCTCGACGTCGCGGATGAACTCGGGGTCGGTCATCACTTCGGCGCGGAAGAACGACAGCCGCCCGGTCAGGGTCAGCACCCGGTGCGACAGCGCCATCGAGCACATGTTGATGTGGCGCTGGACGAAACGCATCGAGTGCCACTGGCGCATCCAGCGGCTGCCTTCGACTTCGCAGAATTCGTTGGTGGTCAGGCCGCCCACGTCCGGCAGCACGGCGAACAGCTTGACCGCACGCTCGACGCAGCCAGGCAGCATCATGGTGTCGCCGTCGACCACGCCGACCACTGCGTCATTCAGCGGCATCTGCCGCGACAGCGCGCGGAAGGCATGGGCCAGGCCGTCACGCTTGCCGGTGCCCCGGGCGCGGACGATCACCAGCTTGATGTCGTCGCGGTCCTTGACCTCGTTGCGCATGATGTCCTTGATGAACGTCTCGTCGCCTTTCTCGACGATCGAGGCGATCACCGTGCATGGCACTTTCAGTCGCTGTACTTCCTGGAACACCGACTGGTAGACCTTGAACGTGGTCGTGGTGGGGATGCGGAAGCTGGTCACCACCATGAACATGTGCGAGGGCAGCGCGGCATCGCCCAGGCGCTCGACCTGCCGGCGCAGGCGCGGGAATTTCCAGTGCAGGAAGTACATGCCGCGCAGGTAGTGGACAATGGCGTTGCCATAACGCCACATGCCCAGCGTGCCGATGATGAAGATGAACAGGTGGTGGTTCGGGTCCAGGTACTGCGGCGCGACCATCTCCGACGCCAGCGCGATCAGCCCGGCGAGGCATGCCCAGCCGAAGAAGCTGGCGGCTGCGCGCAGGTAGCCGGGTGCCACGAAGGGTGGTTGCTGTCGATCCATGTCGGCTTGACTCCTGTTTTTGCGGTGCCCGCGCGCCACACCGCCCAGGCGTTAGCCTGTGGCGGGTGGAGCGCGGTGGGTGCCGGGTCGGTTACCAGCAGATGCCTTGGGTGCGGCTGTCGCTCAGGCCGGGCATGAAGCCGACCAGGTCGATCACCTGTTTGCCGTGGCCGGCTTGCAGGGCGCTGGCGAAGCGCGGGTCGTTGTTGCCCAGGACGATCACCTCGGCGTCATCGATCACCTGCTGCAGGTCGCTGTGCAGCAGCGACGAAACGTGCGGGATCTTCGCTTCGATGTATTCCTTGTTGGCCCCGTGCACGCGGGCGTACTCGACGTTCTCGTCGAAGATGTTCAGCTGGTAGCCCTTGCCGATCAGGCGTTCGGCCAGTTCCACCAGCGGGCTTTCGCGCAGGTCGTCGGTGCCGGCCTTGAAGGCAAGGCCGAGCAGGGCGATCTTGCGTTTGTCCTGGCGCTCGATGAGGTCGAAGGCGTTCTGCACCTGCGAGACGTTGCTGGCCATCAGCGAGTCAAGCAGCGGCGCCTTCACATCCAGGCTGGCGGCGCGGTAGGTGAGGGCACGCACGTCCTTGGGCAGGCACGAGCCGCCGAAAGCGAACCCCGGGCGCAGGTAGTAGCGCGACAGGTTGAGCTTGTGGTCCTGGCAGACCACATCCATCACCTCGCGGCCATCGACGCCGGCAGCCTTGGCGATGTTGCCGATCTCGTTGGCGAAGGTGACCTTGGTCGCGTGCCAGACGTTGCAGGTGTACTTGATCATCTCGGCGACTTCGATCGACTTGCGGATCACCGGGGCATCAAGGCCGTTGTACAGCGACTCGAGCAGGTCGCCGGACTGGCTGTCCAGTTCGCCGATCACGGTCATGGCCGGGAAGTCGTAGTCCTGGATCGCCGTGCTTTCGCGCAGGAATTCCGGGTTGACCGCCACGCCGAAGTCGACGCCAGCCTGTTTGCCCGAGTACTGCTCAAGGATCGGCACCACCACGTTCTTTACTGTGCCTGGCAGCACGGTACTGCGCACCACCACGGTGTGACGGTTGCCCTTGTCGCGCAGGGCGGTGCCGATTTCCCGGCAGACCGCTTCCATGTACACCAGGTCCAGGTCGCCGTTCTTCTTGCTCGGGGTGCCGACGCACAGCAGCGACAGGTCGGTGGCGAGGATCGCCGCCTGCACGTCGGTGGTGCCGCGCAGGCGGCCCATGCTGACGCCTTCCTGCAGCAGCTGCTCCAGGCCCGGTTCGACGATCGGCGACTTGCCTTGGTTGATCAGGTCGATTTTGGCCGGGGAAATGTCCACCCCCAGCACATTGTGGCCGCGGGCCGACAGGCAGCCCGCGCAGACTGCGCCAACATAGCCAAGTCCAAAGATACTGATGTTCATAGGTCCCTCTCCCTGGGGCACGGCAAAGCCGGCCGAGATACATCGTTCATGAAGTTGTCAAAATGGCAGACGCGCAGAAGTAAGCCGCGCTCGGAAGTGGCGTTGCAGGCTGTTTCTAGTTGGTCTTTTTACAGCCTAATGGCGTTCTTATTTTTATTGCAAGCTTTGATATTCGCTGGTTTGAAAATAACTTGCATGTTCTCTGTGAAAGTTTAAAAACCGTTACAAATCAACGACTTAAAGTTGTTGTTAGTTGGGCGTCAAAAAAATGATAACCCTGCGACTGGCAATAAAGTGGCGCCAAAGGTGTGGCGCCATGCGGGTTTTCCCCTTGCGCTGTTGGGCCTCAGTGGCGCGGCTGGGGCGTATAAAACCCCTGTAAATCAAGGCCTCGCAGGTAGGGTGATGGCGCAATACTGGCTTGCGACGCTGGCCGCCGATGGGCATAGTGACCGCACAGTCTGCAACTGCTCACAGGATTGTGAGCAGCCCCCATGACGGCAAAGGAACCAGGAGAAACGTCATATGAAAGGACTCGGTCCACGGCTGCGCGAAGAGCGTGAACGGCTGGGCATGACCCAGCGGGTATTCGGTGATATCGGTGGCGTCGAGCCTAACGCCCAGGGCAAATACGAAAGTGGTGAGCGTACGCCTCGGGCGGATTACCTGGCGGCGTTGGCGTCCAAGGGCGTGGATGCGCTGTATGTGCTCAGCGGTGAGCGCACGCCGCCAACGCTGGAAAGCCTGTCGGCGGATGAAACCGGTCTGCTGGGCGCGTTTCGGCGTTTGCCGGCGGAAGACAAGGCGGCTTTGTGGCATCTGCTGGGGCGCCTGGTGGGTGAGGGCAGCGGGGGTGAATTGGCACGGCAGCCCCGCCATGAGCGTCAGACGTTTCTGAAGGAAGTTTTACGCTAGGTCCGCCATGAAAAATTTTGTTAAGGTGGCGGGATCCAATCGCCCCTGTTGACGAGGTGTCTGCTTGATTAGGGTCCTAGTGGTCGACGATCACGATCTGGTTCGAACCGGTATTACTCGCATGCTGGCCGATATCGACGGCCTGCAGGTGGTGGGTGAGGCGGATTCGGGCGAGTCGGCGCTGAAACTCGCCCGGGAACTGAAGCCTGACGTCGTGCTGATGGACGTGAAGATGCCTGGGATCGGCGGCCTGGAAGCCACCCGCAAGCTGCTGCGCAGCCACCCCGACATCAAGGTGGTGGCGGTTACCGTATGTGAAGAAGACCCGTTCCCCACCCGCCTGATGCAGGCTGGCGCCGCCGGTTACCTGACCAAGGGCGCCGGGCTGGACGAAATGGTCCAGGCCATTCGCCTGGCTTTTGCCGGCCAACGCTATATCAGCCCGCAGATCGCCCAGCAGCTGGCGCTCAAGTCGTTCCAGCCGCAAGCGTCGCCGTTCGATGCGCTGTCGGAGCGGGAAATCCAGATCGCCCTGATGATTGTCGGCTGCCAGAAAGTGCAGATCATCTCCGACAAGTTGTGTCTGTCGCCCAAGACCGTCAATACTTATCGTTATCGGATCTTCGAAAAACTCTCGGTCACCAGCGACGTCGAACTGACCTTGCTGGCCGTTCGCCACGGTATGGTTGACGCAAGCCTGTAAACCCTCATGTCACAAGTCTTTGATGCCAGCGCGTTCCTGGCGACCTGCAGTGGTCGCCCGGGCGTATACCGGATGTTCGACGCCGAGGCGCGGCTGCTCTATGTGGGCAAGGCCAAGAACCTCAAGAAGCGCCTGGCCAGCTATTTCCGCAAGACCGGCCTGGCGCCGAAAACCGCCGCGCTGGTGGGGCGCATCGCCCAGGTCGAAACCACCATCACCGCCAACGAGACCGAGGCGCTGCTGCTGGAGCAGAACCTGATCAAGCAGTGGCGCCCGCCGTACAACATTCTGTTGCGCGACGATAAGTCCTACCCGTACGTGTTCCTGTCGGACGGCGAATTCCCGCGCCTGGGCATTCACCGGGGGGCGAAGAAAGCCAAGGGGCGTTACTTCGGGCCGTACCCCAGTGCGGGCGCCATTCGCGAGAGCCTCAGCCTGTTGCAGAAGGCATTTTCCGTGCGCCAGTGCGAAGACAGCTACTTCGCCAACCGCACCCGACCGTGCCTGCAATACCAGATCAAGCGCTGCAAAGGCCCGTGCACCCAGTTGGTCACCGCCGAAGAGTATGCCGAGGACGTGCGTCACTCGGTGATGTTCCTGGAGGGCCGCAGCCAGCAGTTGGGCAACGAGCTCAACGAAGCCATGGAAAAGGCGGCGATGGCCCTCAACTTCGAGAAGGCCGCCGAGCTGCGTGACCAGATTGCCCTGTTGCGCCGGGTCCAGGACCAGCAGTACATCGAAGGTGGCTCCGGCGACGTCGATGTGGTGGCCGCCTTCGTCAACCCGGGCGGTGCCTGCGTGCACCTGATCAGCGTGCGCGGCGGCCGTGTGCTGGGCAGCAAGAACTTCTTCCCGCAGGTGGGCATCGAGGAGGAGGTGGCCGAAGTCATGGCCGCGTTCCTGTCGCAATACTACCTGGGCAATGCCGAGCGCGAACTGCCTGGCGAGCTGATCGTCAATGTGGTGCACGAAGACTTCGAGGCCATCACCGACGCGGTGCAGAGCCTGCGTGGCCGCGAGCTGACCATCAGCCACCGCGTGCGCGGCACCCGTGCGCGCTGGCAGCAACTGGCGGTGACCAACGCCGAACAGGCACTCAATGCCCGCCTGGCCAACCGCCAGCACATGGCCGCGCGCTTCGAGGCCCTGGCCGAAGTGCTCGGCCTGGATGAAGTGCCGCAGCGCCTGGAATGCTATGACATCAGCCACTCCAGCGGCGAAGCCACGGTCGCCAGCTGCGTGGTGTTCGGCCCGGAGGGCCCGATCAAGTCGGATTACCGCCGCTTCAACATCGAAGGCGTCACCGCGGGCGACGATTATGCTGCCATGCACCAGGCCCTGACCCGTCGCTACGGGCGGATCAAGGACGGCGAGGGCAAGTTGCCCGATGTGTTGCTGGTGGACGGTGGCAAGGGCCAGCTGAACATGGCCCGCGAAGTGATGCAGGAGCTGGCCTTCACCGACCTGACCCTGCTCGGCGTGGCCAAGGGTGTGACCCGCAAGGCCGGCTTCGAGACCCTTTACCTCAACGACGTGGCCCACGAGTTCACCCTCAAGGGCGACAACCCGGCGCTGCACCTGATCCAGCAGATCCGCGACGAAGCCCACCGCTTTGCCATCACCGGCCACCGTGCCCGGCGCGGCAAGGCCCGCCGCACATCAAGCCTGGAAGACGTCGCCGGGGTAGGGCCCAAGCGCCGCCGCGACCTGCTGAAACACTTCGGCGGCCTGCAGGAGCTCAACCGCGCCAGCATCGATGAGATCGCCAAAGCCCCCGGCATCAGTAAAAAGCTTGCCGAGTCGATTTATGCCAGCCTGCATAGCGAGTAGAATGCCGGGCTCAACCCGCAGCCAGTCGTACCGATGAATATTCCAAACCTGCTCACCGTTCTACGCGTCCTGCTCATCCCGATCTTCATCCTGCTGTTCTATGTGCCCTATCACTGGAGCTACATGGCCGCCAGCACGGTGTTCGCCATCGCTGCCGCCACCGACTGGCTGGACGGCTACCTGGCGCGTCGCCTGCAGCAGAGCACCCCGTTCGGCGCCTTCCTCGACCCGGTGGCCGACAAGCTGATGGTGGCCGTGGCCCTGGTGCTGCTGGTGCAGGTGCACGCCAACTTCTGGCTGACCCTGCCGGCGGCAGTGATCATCGGCCGTGAAATCGTCGTGTCGGCGCTGCGCGAGTGGATGGCCGAACTGGGCGCGCGGGCGCATGTGGCGGTGTCCAACCTCGGCAAGTGGAAGACCGCGGCGCAGATGCTGGCGCTGGTGATCCTGCTGGCCAACCCGCCGGTGGTGAGCTTCTGGGTGGTACTGGGCTACGGCCTGCTGCTGGTGGCGGCGGCGCTGACCCTGTGGTCGATGGTGCACTACCTGGTGGCCGCCTGGCCGCACCTGCGCGAAGGCTCCGAGCAAAAATAAAACTTTTTTGAATCAAGGGGTTGACGCCGTTTCAGATATCGTTAGAATGGCACCCATCACGACGCGGGAATAGCTCAGTTGGTAGAGCACGACCTTGCCAAGGTCGGGGTCGCGAGTTCGAGTCTCGTTTCCCGCTCCAAATTGGCCTTATCGAATACTTTCGGCAAGGCAAGAAAGAAGGCCCTTAGGGGCCTTTTTTCGTTTCTGTCATATGCCCATTGGCCTCCGCCGCCACGCCTGTCTGCTTGACCGAGCCCATGCTAAGATTTGGGGGTGAATGGAGACCTGAGATGACCCGATCTTCTGATGTCAGTGTTGCCACTGAAGTACGAAAGCTGGCCAAAAAGCACAACGTTACCGCCGAGCGTGACGGGGTGAGTGGCATGGCTGTGACTATTAGTCGTCTAGCTGGCGATATGATCAACTTGGACGTTGTCGAACAGTTGCTGGTGAACCTTAAAAGAAAAGGCGTGCTCAGCAAGGTTGAGATCATGACACTTCAAGGGCGCTATCTCGCTGAAAAACGGCGTACCAGCAAACCGATCAGCGCATGACCTTCGACCCGTTCGGAGATTTCGAGACGGCAGGTTATCTGCAGAACGCGCTGCAGCTAAAAGATCCTATCGAGGTTAAAGAGTCGGAGCATTTGTCGTTCGAGGCCAGTATCGAAGATGCGCTCGCGTTTCTCCAGAATGAGCCTTTGATCGACTATGGCGCTGTGCTCAAGGTCCATGAAATTCTCTTTTCAGCCTTTTACCACTGGGCGGGTAGAGACCGGAACGAACTGGTGCCGCATCTTGCCGTTTTCAAAGGCATGCATGGTGATCCCGGCAGTACGGTATTTGAGCATCCTGCACAGGTTAGGCGGGCTGTGGATTACGCGCTCCAATTGGCGGGCAATAGTGGACGCTTTCGGGACCGCCCTGGCGAGGTCATGGGGCAACTGGCATTTGCTCACCCATTTCTGGACGGTAATGGGCGCACTATCTTGCTGGTGTTCATGGAGCTCTCGTTCCGAGCAGGTTTTGCCATCGATTGGTCGAAAACACAGAAAGACCTGTACCTGCGTGCTCTCAGTGACGAAATTCGCGAGCCGTCGACCGGCCATCTTGATCGCTATCTGCAGCCGTATGTGATCGACATTTGCAGCCGGGATGAGTGGCCGGGGGTCATCAGTGATATCAAAGGGCTGGATGGAATGGACAAAGAGGGGATTACGTACGAAAGCCTCGATGATCCAGAAGTTCAGCAGATCTACAAAACCTATCGTACAGCTGCACACGCCCCTATGACGGGTGAACCGAAAACCGAAATTGAGCCGTGAGTTCGAGTCTCGTTTCCCTCTCCAAATTGGCCTTGCCGAAGTATTTCGGCAAGGCAAGTAAGAAGGCCCTTCGGGGCCTTTTTTCGTTTCTGCGAAAAATTTCTGCAATCCGCACATTCCAAGCTGTTCAGGTCGATTCGGCAGGCGTGGCCGAGGACGACGGCGACGCGCCGGGGTGGGTTTCCGGCAGCGCCACCAGCACCAGCACGAAGGCGACTGCGGCAATTGCCGCCAAGGCAAGAAACGCAGCATCGTAGCCAGCGGCCTGCAGCACCAGCCCAGCGAGACCAGGGCTCAGCGCCGCGCCCAGCCCGAACATCGTCGTCAACGCGCCGAGGCTGACATTGAAGCGCCCGCTGCCTTCGGTCAGATCCTTGACCACGATCGGTAACAGGGCACCGAAAATGCCGGCGCCGATGCCGTCGAGCAATTGCACGCCGACCAGCCAGAACGGGTTGTCGGAAACCACGTAGAGCGCACCCCGTATCGGCAGGATGAGAAAGCCGGCCAGCAGGAACGGCTTGCGCCCCCACTGCTCGGCCTTGGCCCCCACCAGCATGGCCATCGGTACCATCACCAACTGCGCCGCGACGATGCAGGCAGAGGTAAGCGGTGTGGCCAGGCGCAGGTCGATCTGTGACAGCTTCTGGCTGACCAGCGGCAGCATCGCCGCGTTGGCAAGGTGAAACAACGCGCAGCACACTGCGAATATCAATAGGGTGCGGTTGTGCAGCAGCACCCTCAGCCCGGCAGGGTGGTCAGCCGCCATCGGGCCATGGCCAAGGCCGCGAGCCAGCTGGTGGTCGATGGCCGCAGCGGGTACCCGGACCGTGGCCACGATGCTGGCCACGGTCATGACCGCCATCAGGTAGAACACCACCACCGGGCCGAACAGGTACGCCAGGCCGCCGGCCAGCAGCGCCGAGCAGGCATTGCCGGCATGGTTGAACGTTTCGTTGCGGCCGACCCGGCGGGTGAATGCCTTGGGGCCGGTGATGCCGAGCGATATGGCGGCAATCGCTGGCGCGAACACCGAGCCTGCCAGGGCCGCGACCGTCTGGGTCAAGGCTACCCCGGCGAACGACGAGATCCACGGTAGCAGCAGGCAACTGCCGGTCACCAGCAGGGCGGCGATCACCACCACCGCGCGCTTGGCCCTGGTGCTGTCGATCAGCGCTCCGGCCGGCGTTTGCGCCAGCAGCGCGACGATGCCCGCCAGGCTCATCACCAGGCCGATGCTCGCTGGTTGCCACTGGTGCACGGCAAGCAGGTAGATGGCCAGGTACGGCCCCAGGCCGTCGCGTACGTCGGCGAGGAAGAAATTCAGCCAGTCCAGGGCACGGTGATGTGAGGCGAGGGGCTTTGAAGAGGTCAAGGATGCAATCTCGTAAACGCCATGGGGTGCAATCAGCAGCCGGCATGCGGGGCGTGGCCCGCTCTGGTTAAAGGACTGCCAGGGTGGGCGATAGGTTCCTGGCCCAGGCGCTCGTACCTCGCCGGGCACAAGTCAGGGCTGGCGACCGCTCGCCCTGGCACGGCCTGCGGCCTGATGCTTTACGGGGCATGCGTATCAGGCCCCGACGCTGGCGCGCACCATCGCGTAAGCCTGGCGCACCAGCGGGTTGGCACTGTTGGCCCGCACCCACAGGTAGTAAGTCACGTCAGGCAGCGCCGGCAGGCCATCGCTTTGTCCGAGCACGCGCATGTCGGGGCCGACCATTTCCTGGCTGCGCGCAGTAATGCCCAGGCCGGCACGCACCGCTGCCTTGACGCCGATCAGATTGGATGCCAGGTAGGTCTGGCGCCAGGCGATGCCGGCGTGCTCCAGCGCTTCGAGCGCCAGCTTGCGGTACAGGCTGGGTTCGTCCACCAGCACCAGTGGCAAGGGCTCCCCTGGCAGGTGCTGATAGTGGGCCGCGCATATCCACCACACCGGCGAGGCACGCAGTGCGAAGCCTTCCAGGCCCGGCGCGGTACGGGTGGAGATGACCATGTCGACTTTGCCGCGCTGCAGGTCATCCATCAGGAACGGGCTGCGGCCAACGTCGATCTCCAGGCGCAGGTTGGGCGCCGAGCGGGCGATGTGGCTGAGCAGCGGAGGCAGGATGGTGTCGGCGATGTCGTGGGGCGAGCCGATACGCAGCACGCCGCTCAGGCTGTCGTGACGCAGGCCGGCCAGTGCCTCGTCGTTGAGCGCGAGCATCTGCCGGGCGTGGCGTAGCAACTGACGGCCTGCATCGGTAAGGGATTTCTGCCGGCCCTGCTTGCGCAGCAGCGCCACGCCCACCTGCTGCTCCAGGCGCTGCATGTGCTGGGTCACCGAGGCCTGGGTGCGGCCCAGATGGCGGCCGGCCTCGGCGAAGCTTGTGTGGTCGGCGATGGCGACGAAGGTGCGCAGCAGGTCGAGGTCCAGAGCAGGTGTGGTCATGGGCAGGCATCTTTGCATCAAGGGCTGACGAAAAAAGATAAAGAATCATTATGTTTAGAGTGGCAGGGATAGAAGTGCTCGTCTACAGGAGCCCGTATTTACTGGCTTATTCCATTTTTTAAGCGTTTCTATATCGTCTGAGTTATAAGGATAGTCAATATTTGAATTTCCCCTCACCTCGGCAACTTCCTAGCATGCGCCCTCACTGGCCGGGCGTTCCGGCTGCCGGGATGAGGAGCTCCACCATGTCGCTGTCCACCGTCGCCCGTCGCGGGTTGTTTGCATCATTGCTGGCCACTGCCACCCTGGCCGCCAGCGGCATGGCCCAGGCCGACGCCACCCTGGACAAGATACAGCAACGCCACAAGCTGTCGGTGGGGGTGGTGCTGTCCGGGGGCCCGTTTGGTGCCATCGACCCGGTCAGCCGCCAGCCCATCGGCTTCAGTGTCGACCTGGCTCGCGACCTGGCTCGCCAGCTGGGCGTCGAAGTGGACCTGGTGGCCGTACAGCCAGCCAACCGCGTGCAGTTCCTGCAGCAGGGCAAGGTCGACCTGCTGATCGCCAACATGGAATGGACTGCCGAGCGCGACAAGCTGCTGGGCCACGTGCCCACCCCCTTCTACCGCGTCGGCGGCACCGCCGTGCTGGCCGACGGCAGCCCGGTCAAGGCCTGGGCCGACCTCAAGGGCCAGCCGGTGTGCACCAGCCAGGGCAGCAGCTACACCCAGGCCCTGGTAAACCTGGGCGCCGACATCAAGGCCTTCAAGACCTCCGCCGAATCGCTGCTGGCCCTGCGCGGCAACAATTGCGTGGCCGCCGTGCACGACGCCACGCTGATCAACCCGCTGCTGGCCAAGGGCGGTGAATGGAGCGGCTACCGAGCCCTCACCCCCGAGCTCAACCCGGCGCCTTCGGTGATCTGGACACGCCTGGGCGAGACCGATACCCAGCAGCGCCTGGACCCTTTCGTCAAGCAGTGGCACCGCAGCGGCTGGCTGATCGAGCGTGAGCAGGCCAACCACATTACCCCGGCTTCGCCCGCGCTGGTGGAACTGCGCGCCAAGCTGCAGGGTGAAGGCGCTTGATGAGCGATGTCCTGCACTGGCTGGTCGGGCAGCTTGCCCGACTTGGTCTGGACTACAGCTTTGTGTTCGACGCCTACGCCAGCGGCAAGTTGCTGGATGGCGCGCTGACCACGCTGTGGCTGTGCCTGTGCGGCATCGCCGGCAGCCTGCTGGTGGGTGTGCTGCTGGCTGCGGCGGTGACCACCGGACGCCGCTGGCTGGCCTGGCCGGCGCGGGCCTTCATCGAGGTCACCCGCAACACCCCGACCCTGGTGCAGCTGTACTGCGCCTTCCTGGTGCTGAACATGCTGATCAACCAAAGCCTGGGCAGCGCCAACCCCATGACGCCATTCGCCTGGGTGGTGCTGGTGATCTCGCTGCACAAAGGTGCCTTCCATGCCGAGGCCCTGCGTGCCGGCATTGAGGCTGTGCCGGTGGTGACCCTGGAGGCGGCCTGCTCGCTGGCCTTCAGCCGCCGCCAGCAACTGCTGCAGGTGCAATTGCCGCTGGCGCTGCGCTTTGCCTTGCCGGCGTTGGTCAACAACCTCATCGACCTGGTGAAGATGACCGCCGTGGCTTCAGCCATCGCCGTCAACGACATCACCTACGCCGCGATCATGATCTGGACCCAAGGTGACAATGTCATCGAGCTGATGATCCTGATCCTGGCCTTCTTCGGGCTGCTGAGCCTTGCAGTCAACTGTGCCGGCCGCGCCCTGGAGGCGCGCCTGAGGATGCCTGGCTATGGCCATTGAGAACCTTGCCACCCTGTGGCACTGGTCGCCGACCCTGGGCGCAGGGCTTGTGCAGAATATCCAGATCAGCGTCGGCGCCATCGGCCTAGGCACGTTGCTGGGGCTGGTGGTGGGCACCTTGCTGCTGTCGCCCTTGGCACCGTTGCGTGTGCTGGCGCGGCTTTGGGTGCAAGTGTTTCGCAACGCGCCCTGGCTGGTGCTGATCTATTTCACCTCTTATGTATTCCCCTTCGACATTCAGGTGGCTGGCACCTGGGTGGCATTTCCCGACTGGCTGAAGGTCACCGTCGGTCTGGCCCTGCCGGCCAGCGCCAACGTGGCCGAGATCTTCCGCGGCGCGGTCGCGTCGATCCCGGGCACCCAGTGGGAGGCGGCGCGCTCGCTGGCCTTCAGCCGCGGGCAGATTTTTCGTTCGATCATCCTGCCGCAGTGCCTGCGGCGCATGCTGCCGCCGTGGATGAACCTGTATGCGGTGGTAACCATGGGCACCGCGCTGGCTTCGCTGGTGGGGGTGCACGACCTGATCGACAGCGCGCAGATTGCCGCCAACACGGTCAACCGCAGCGGTTTTACGGTGCTGGTTTACTTCAGCGTGCTGGCGCTGTTCTTCGCCTATTGCTACCCGATTGCCCGCCTGACCCAACGCCTGGAGCGCCGTTATGCCTTCTGAACCCCTGATCCAGTTGCGTGACGTGCACCTGGCTTTTGCCGACACCCCGGTACTGCGCGGCATCGACCTGGACGTGCAGGCCGGCCAGGCGGTGTCGATCATCGGCCCGTCCGGCTCTGGCAAGTCGACCATCCTGCGCTGCATGACGGGCCTGCTGCGGCCCCAGCACGGCAGCATCCGCATCGGCGGCACCCAGGTCGAGCGACTGCGCGGCGAGGCCGGGCTGATTGCCCTGCGCAAGCAGGTGGGCTTCGTCTTCCAGCAATACAACCTGTTCCCGCACCTGAGCGTGCTGGACAACCTGATGATCGCGCCGACCAAGGTACTTGGCCGTGACCGCGCGCTGGCCCGCGAACAGGCCCTGGCGCTGCTCGAGAAGGTGCGCCTGGGGCACAAGGCTGCTGCCTTCCCGGGCGAGCTGTCGGGCGGGCAGCAGCAGCGGGTGGCCATTGCCCGCGCCCTGGCCATGCGTCCCAGGCTGATCCTGTTCGACGAGGTGACCTCGGCGCTGGACCCGGAGATGGTCGGCGAGGTGCTGGCAGTGATTCGCGAGCTGACCGAGGAGGGCATGACCTGCGTGCTGGTCACCCATGAAATGCGGTTTGCCGAGGAGATCAGCGACCAGGTGTATTTCACCGAGCACGGTCGCATTGTCGAGCATGGCAGCGCAGAGCAGGTGTTTCGCGCCCCCACCCACGAACGCACCCGCGCGTTCCTCCAGCATGCGCTGGGCGAGGGCGGCCACCGCCCCAGCCGACCGGCGCCCGATGTGTTGAGCAACCTGGGGCGTTACAGCCTCAGTGTGTGATGCCCGTTTTCCCAGAAGAGAGACCGACCATGTTACGTGATTCCGTGATCGAGCCGTTCCTCGCGCAAGTGCGCGCCATCCATGAACACGGTGTCGACCGCGCCGCGCTGCAGCAGATTGTCGTGCTGCTCGAAGGCCTGGCCGAGCGCCGCGAGCTGTTCAACTTCGAGCGCTTCCCGGCGCCTGATGCAGCCACCGGTGAGACCCAGTTCCGCTACCGCCTGAATGACGACGGAGAAGCGCCGACGCTGTACGTCAACTCGCTGTTGCCGGGCAAGGCGACCCTGCCGCACAACCATGAAACCTGGGCGATCATCGTCGCCGTCGAGGGCCAGGAGCTCAACCGCGTGTACCGCCGCGAGGACGACGGCAGCGACCCGCGCCGTGCACGCCTTGCGCTGGAACGCGAGATCGTGGTGCAGCCGGGTACATCCGTGGCGTTCCTCGGTGAAGACCTGCACGGCATTCGCGTCGAGGGCGACAGCCCGACCTTGCATTTTCACCTGTACGGCCGCCCGCTGGAGTCGCTGGAGAACCGCTACGGGGTCAAGGACGACGGCAGCGTGGTGAACTACAACAAGTCGCAGATGACGCCTTCGATCCAGGCCTACGGCCTTTGACAGGTGCTGCCTGCCCGCCAGAAGGCGGCTGGCAGGCCAGCGCTCCCCTTCAGAAAACGACCACGGACTGCGTCCCATGATTCCCAGCATCACCCCAGCGCTGCTGCACACCTGGCTGTTCGACGGACGGGAAATCGCCCTGTTCGACCTGCGCGAGCATGGTCAATATGGTGAGGCCCATCTGTTCCACGCCGTCAACCTGCCTTACAGCCACCTTGAGATCGAAGCCCCGCGCCTGGCGCCGAACCCGGCAGTCAGGGTGGTGGTATATGACGAACGCGGCGGCGAGTTGGCCCAGCGCGGAGCCCGGCGCTTGCAGGCCTTGGGTTACAGTGCCGTGCACTGCCTGGAGGGCGGCAGCCTGGGCTGGCAGGGCGCAGGCTTCGAACTGTTCGCCGGGGTGCACCTGCCGTCCAAGGCGTTCGGCGAGTTGGTCGAGCACACCTGCCACACCCCGTGCATCACCCCGCGGGAGCTGGCGGACTGGCAGCGCCAGGGCAGGCCGCTGGTGCTGCTCGACGGCCGGCCGTTGGACGAATTCGCCAAGATGAACATCCCCGGCGCCACCTGCTGCCCCAATGGTGAGCTGAGCTATCGCCTGGAAGACCTGGTCAGCGACCCGCATACGCCGGTGGTGATCAACTGTGCCGGCCGCACCCGCAGCATCATCGGCGCGCAGACCCTGATCAACCTGGGCATAGACAACCCGGTGTATGCCCTGGAAAACGGTACCCAGGGCTGGTTCCTGGCGGACCTGCCGCTGGAGCATGGCGCCCAGCGACATTATCCACCGCACAGCGGTAGCGCACTCAAGCAGCAGCACGCCCGCGCCGAAGCCCTGGCCCGCAAGGCAGGGGTCCGCAGGGTATCGGCGGCGCAGGTGCGCCAGTGGCAGCAAGACCCGCAGCGCAGCCTGTTCCTCTGCGACGTGCGTACCCCCGAGGAATACGCTGCGGGCAGCCTGCCCGGCGCCCAGCATTGCCCAGGTGGCCAGCTGATCCAGGGCACCGACCTGTACATCGGCGTGCGCCATGCGCGGGTCGTGCTGTTCGATGACGACGGCGTGCGCGCTCCGGTAGTGGCCAGCTGGCTGCGGCAGATGGGGCATGACGCCCATGTGCTTGAAAACGGCCTGGCCAGCGGCCTGGCGTTGTCCGGCCCGGCTGCTGTGCCACTGACCCTGGCCGAGGTCGACGCCTCCGGGCTGGACGGCGCCCTGTTGCTCGACCTGCGCCCGAGCAGCGCCTACCGCAAGCGCCACCTGCACGGCGCGAAGTGGGCGATCCGCCCGACCCTGGCCGAGCAGGTGAGGGCAGAGCGCCGCCCCCTGGTGTTCATCTGCGACGATCCACGCATCGCCGAGCTGGCCGCCAGTGAACTGCCCGCCGCCCAGCGCCAGAGCGCAGGGCTGTTCCCCCAGGCATTGCTGGGCGAATGGCCGCAGGTCGACGGCGACAGCAGCCTGGCCGACGCCGACTGCATCGATTTCCTGTTCTTCGTTCACGACCGCCACGCTGGCAACAAGGACGCGGCCCGTCGTTACCTCGCCTGGGAGACCGGCCTGATCGCGCAGATGCACCCGGCCGAGATCGCCAGTTTCACCCCGCTGACCCACAGCGACCCGTCGGCCACCCGGCTGGTGCATGGCGGACGCGGCGAGCCAGGCCCTGGTGCCCATGGCGTCAACCCGCCGGTCAGCCGCCTGAGCACCGTGCTGTTCGACAGCGTCGCCGAGCAGCGTGCGGCCCGTGGCAAGCGCGACCAGCAGCGGGTGCTGAGCTACGGGGCGCGGGGCAACCCCACGGCTTTCGCCCTGGAGGACCTGGTCAGCGAACTGGAGGGCGGCTACCGCTGCAAACTGTTCGCCACCGGCCTGCAGGCGATCAGCCAGACTTTCCTCGCCTACCTGCGCCCGGGTGATCATCTGCTGCTCAGCGATGGTGTCTATGGCCCGGTGCGGCGCCTGGCGCGTGAACTGTTGCAGCCGTTCGGCATCGCGGTGGAGTACTTCGCCGCCGATGGCCAGGGGCTGGAAGCGGCGTTGCAACCGAATACGCGCATGGTCTACAGCGAAAGCCCCAGTTCGCTGCTGTACGAGCTCAACGACCTGCCGGCCATGGCCGCCTTGTGCAAGCCGCGCGGGATCCTGCTGGCGGTGGACAATACCTGGGGCTCGGGCTACCTGCACCAGCCGCTGGCCCTGGGGGCGGACATCTCGGTGATGGCCCTGACCAAGTACTTCGCCGGCCACAGCGACGTGATGATGGGCAGTGTCTGCACCACCCGCGAGGCCTTCGCCGCGCTGTCGCGCAGCAGCGATACCTGCGGCTGCACGGTCAGCCCGGATGACGCCTGGCTGGTGCTACGGGGTGCCCGCAGCCTGGCCAGCCGCATGGCGGTGCATGAACGTCAGGGCCTGGAAATCGCCCGCTGGCTGCAAGCCCACGAGGAGGTGGCGCAGGTGTACCACCCAGGGTTGCCGGAGCATCCTGGTCATGCCTTGTGGCAGCGGGACTTCAAGGGCAGCAACGGGCTGCTCAGCCTGCTGTTGAGCGATGGCAGCCTGGGCCGGGCAGAGGCGTTCGCCGATCGCCTGCGGCTGTTCGGCATCGGCGCTTCCTGGGGCGGCTACGAAAGCCTGGTGACGCTTGGCGACCTCGGCGATCGGCGCTTTGCCACGCCGCTGCAGGGCACGCTGGTGCGTTTGCATGTCGGGCTGGAGGATGTCGGGTCGCTGCGCCGGGATCTGCAGCAGGCCCTGCAAGCACGGTATTGAACCGCGCCAATCGGCCTGCGTAGCTGCGGCTGGCCTAGGTAATCAACCGGGTCTTGTAACGTCCACTACCGGCATGCCCGCACGTCGTGCGGCCTGCAACCCTTGCTCGCTGTCCTCGAACACCAGGCACCGCGCAGGGGCCAGCCCCAGTTGCCGGGCGGCTTGCAGATGGATGGCGGGATCGGGCTTGGCCTTGCCGACATCGTCGAAGGTGACGATGGTGTCGAACAACTCGGCCAAGCCCAGGGCGGCCAGTGAACTCAGGACGATCTGCCGAGAGCCGCTGGACGCCACCGCCATGGGCTTGATCCCGGCGAACCGCCTGGCGATTGCCGTCACCCAGGTAATCTCCCGCACCTGCCGCGACAGGTTGGCCAGGTAGTGCTGGCGCATGGTCGCCACCACCCTGGGGCGATCCAGCGTGACCTGATAAGTGTGTTCGAATTGTGCCATCAGTTGCGTCTCGCACAGGCCGCAGCGGGCGGCGTGCCATGCGCCGTCCATGATTTTGCCAGACCCGGCGAAGCCCTCGCGCCAGGCAGCAGCATAGGCGGGCAGGCTGTCGATCAGGGTGCCATCGCAGTCGAAGATCAAGCCGTCGGCGGCCTGCAGCAGTGCTTCCAGCGCGGCGTCGGACAG
Source organism: Pseudomonas sp. TWI628 (assembly GCF_039673865.1). Classification (NCBI taxonomy): domain Bacteria; kingdom Pseudomonadati; phylum Pseudomonadota; class Gammaproteobacteria; order Pseudomonadales; family Pseudomonadaceae; genus Pseudomonas; species Pseudomonas sp. TWI628. The sequence continues at coordinate 83,523 of NZ_JBDJMM010000001.1, forward strand.
GCCGTTCATGGCGCCTCGCCCTGGCCGGGATAGCGGGTTTGCAACACCACCGCGAGCGCATCCGGGCGCCAGAACTCCTGGTCGAATTCGACCGGCTGGCCGCGTTCGCCGAAGCTCAGGCGCTCCAGGTAAAAGCTGCTCGAGCCTGGGGAAACCTGCAGCAGGTCAGCCTGAAAGTCGTTCATCGTCTCGGGGTGCATGCACAGCTCGCTGCGCGACTGCACGCGGCCGAAACGTTCGCGCAGCAGGGCGGTCAGCGAGGTGTTGAGGTCGGCGTCGAGCAACCTGGGGCACCAGTCAGCCACCAGCACGTTGCACTCCAGCAGTACCGGACGCTGGTCGACCCAGCGGCGGCGCTGCAGGTAGAACACCGGTTCCTCCGGGTGTTCCAGGCCCATGCGCTTGGCCAGCCAGGCCCCGGCCGGGCGGCGTTCGGCGTGCAGGCACTCGGTGCGTGGCGTGCGCCCCTGGGTGGCGACGTATTCCATGAAGCCGATGATGCCGGTCGGGTCGTAGCGGATGCGTGGCGGGCTGACGTACCAGCCGCGGCGGTCCTGGCGGTAGATGACGCCGTCGGTTTCCAGCAACTGCAGGGCCTGGCGAAGGGTCACGCGGGTGCAGCCGAAGCGCTCGGCCATGTCCCGTTCCGCGGGTAGTTTGCTGTCGGCAGGCAGGCAGCACTGGGCCAGCTCGCTGGCCAGTTGATCGCGGATGCGCAGGTAATGGGGCTGGGAGGCGCGCCAGGTGGCTGGCGGCTGCGACTCGCTGACGAACGAGGTCCGAAACGGGTTCATTGCACCCCCTCGACGCCCACAGGCAGTGGCCGTTGCCGGGCCAGCAGCTCGTTGCGCCAGGCCAACAGGCCGTAGCCGGCCAGTACCACGAAACCGGCGTACAGGGCGGCCGTGAGTTGCAGGTCCTTGGACAGGAACAGCCCGACATAGGCGCTGTCGAGCACGATCCACAGCCCCCAGCTGGCGACATACTTGCGTGCCGCCCAGAAGCTCGCCACCAGGCTCAGCGAACTCAGCAGCGCGTCGATCCAGGGCGATGAAGCATCGGTGTAGCGCTGCATGAGCGCCCCCAGCACTACCGCACCGGCAAGCCCGGTCGCCAGGCTGGTGATGGCTTCGCGGCGTGGCAAGCGTTGTACCCCGACCTTGCCGGCGGCGCTGTAGCCCTGGCTCCAGCGCCACCAGCCGTAGCCCTGCAGCACGGCGAAGACCAGTTGCAGCAGCATGTCGCAATACAGCTTCACCTCGAAGAAAATCCAGGCATAGAGCAACACGGCAACCACGCTGACCGGCCAGCACCAGCGAATGCGCTGGGTGGTCAGCCACACGCCGAGGATATTGAACAGCACGGCGACAGTTTCCAACGGTGACATAGGCGCCTCCAGGGCAACTCAGAAATTCACGGTCGCGGACAGGCGGGCGGTGCGCGGTGCGCCCTGGAACAGGTAGCCGTCGCCCATGTACTCGCCCACATCGCGCCAGTAGCGCTTGTCGAACAGGTTGTCCACGGTCAGGCGCACTACCGTTTCATAGCCCTCCAGGTCGAGGGTGTAGCGTGCGCCGGCATCGAACACGGTGTAGCCCTCGACCTTCGCGTTGCCGGCCTGGCTGGCATACTTGCTGGCGCTGTAGCGCAGGCCGCCGAGCAGGGCCAGGCCCTTGACGCTGGCGATGCTGTAGTCGGCGTGCAGGCTTGCGCGCACCTTCGGCACGTTGATCGCCTGATGGCCTTCGTAGCGGTCGGTGCCGCTGTCCTCGACCCGGGCGCGGATGGCCGCGGCACTGGCCGCCACCTGCAACTGCTCGGTCAGGCGGCCATTGGCGGAAAGCTCAAGGCCGATGTTCTCCTGGTCGCCTTGTTGCACGTAGGTGAAGCTGCCGTCGTCATTGGGGCGTGAGTACTGATAGGCCTTGCTGATGCGAAACAGCGCGGCGCCGAAGCTCAGGCCCTGCCAGTCACGCTTGGCGCCGAGCTCCAGCTGGCGTGACACCGTGGGCGGCAGGATCTCGTAGGCATTGGTGGTGAACCAAGCCGCTTCGCCGCCCAGGGACAAGCCCTTGCTGTAGCTGGTGTACAGGGAAATGTCCGGGCTGGGTTTGTAGATCAGTGCCACATTGGGCAGGAACTCCGAGCGCTGGGTATGGCGCGTGGTATTGCCGTCGATGTCGAAGGTTTTCTCGTCGAGGCGGACCTGGCGGCCGCCGAGAATGGCCTGCCAGTGTTCGCCGTAGCTCAGCCGGTCGGTGAGGAACAGGCCGTACTGGCGGCTGTCCAGGCGTCGATAGGTATGCCCCGGCGATGCGCTGCTCGGCGCAAAGTCGGGTACGGGCTGGTAGATGTTGGCGCTGCCCACCCATTCGTTGACCGCGTCGCGGCGGTCGACGAGCCGGCGCAAGGCGCTGCTGCCGAGGGTCAGCTCATGCTGCAAGGGGCCACTGTCGAAGCGCCCGCTCAGGCTCGCCTGGAGCTCGTCGTTGCGGCGGGTGTCGTCGGGGCTGCGGAAGTCATACACATCGTAGTCGCCCTCGGGGCTGAAGTAATTCGGCACGGCGGAGCTGGCGCAGCTCGGGGCGCCATAGCAGCCCCAGGCGAAGGCACTGTAGTCGTCGATCACCACCCGGCTGCGCGAAGCGCTCAGGTTGGCGCTCCAGTTATCGTCAAAGCGGTACTCGAAGCGGCTGCCAAGGTTGAGCGAGTCGATACCCACCGGTTTCGACCAGTGCTGGTCGGCCAGGCGGTCCTTGGGGTCGATGCCGCTGGGCACCACGTTACCGCCAAGCAACTGGTAGCCCGGTACCGAACGCTGCTCGCGGGTCTGGTATTCGGCATCCAGTTGCAGCAGGGCGGCATCGCTGATGTTCCAGTCCACGGCCAGGGAGGCGAAATCACGTTTGCCGTCGGAGTTGTCCACATAGGAGCGGATGTCTTCATGGGCGAAGTTGGCGCGCACGCCCAGGCGCTGCTCGCTGTCGAGCCAGCCGCCAAGGTCGGTGGCCATGTAGCGTTCGCCCGATTCATTGCTCGCCACGGTGACCGAACGCACATTCTGCGGGCGCTTGGTGACGTAGTTGACCAGGCCGCCTGGCTCGGAAACACCGCTCTGCAGGCCAGAGAGGCCTTTGAGCAGCTCGACCTGCTGTTTGTTTTCCAGCGCCACGTTCTGTTCGCCGGTGATGGTGCTGCCGTTGATCTTGTAACTGTTGGCGGCGTTCAGGGAAAACCCTCGAACCACGAAGTTCTCGTAGTAGCCGATGGGTGCATAGCTTTCGCCAGTCGAGGCATCGTTGCTGAGCACTTCGCTCAGCAGCCGGGCCTGGCGATCCTTGAGCAGTTGCTCGGTAAACACCGCGACCGAGGCCGGGGTATCGAGCAGGGGCGCCTCGCCGAAACCACTCACGGCGGCAGTGCTGGCGCGGTAGCTGTCGGGTTGTTCGGCGGTGACCGTGACGGCCTCCAGCAGGGTGCTGTCCGCCCATGCCAGGGCCGGGCTCATTGACAAACTCAGCAGCCCTGACAAGAGGCCGTGGCGGTGTTGCAGGGACAGGGATGAAGCCATGGACAAACTCCTGGGTGACCAGCGGCGTGGCACCGAAAAACGGGTAGATGTGTGCAGGGGTGAAGCCTTAGTGCGCAGTTGCTCCGCTGGTCATTGGCAACGCAGGGTCGGCGGCCCATTCCTGGAGCGAGCCGTCGTAGATCGAAACGTTCTGGCGCCCCAGGCGCGTGAGGGCCAGGGCAGTGGCGGCGGCGGAAATGCCGCCACCGCAATAGAGAATCAGCGGTTGATCGCCTTCGAGCAGCGCTGAGCCGAGGGCTTTGGCCAGCGCCGGCGGTGGCAGGTAGTGGCCCTGTGGGTCGAACAGTTCGCGGGCTGGCCGGTTGAGGCTGCCGGGGATATGGCCGCGTCGGGCATAACGGCTCACCGCGCTGCCCTCGAACAGCCCTTTGCCGAGCGCGCAGACCAGCGTGCCCGGGGCTTGGCCCTCGAGCACGGCCAGCACGTCTTCGCGGCTTGCCCAATGCCCGGGCTGAATGGTCAGGGCCACGGCTGAGCCCGGCGCCGCGCCCTGGGTCTGCTGGCCTTGGGCGAGCGCCAGGTTGGCCTGGCGCCAGGCCTTCAGGCCGCCGTCGAGTACCGAGGCGGCAATGCCCATGCTGCGTAACATCCACCAGAGGCGCGCCGCCCAAAAGCCGTCGTGCCGGTCGTAGATCACGATCTGCCGTGCCTCGGCGATGCCCAGGCGTGCCAAGGCATCCTGGGCAGCCGCTGGCGAGGGCAGGGCAAAGCTGTAGGGTGCCGAGGTATCGGCCAGCTCGCGCGTCAGGTCGGCATGCCGTGAGGTTGGAATATGTCCGGCCAGCCAGGCCGCATGCCCGCTGGCCACGCGATAGTCGCCATCGAAGCGCGCGGCGGCCAGCTCCACGCTGGCGTCGAGTACCACCAGCCCCGGCTGCTGCAGGCCCTGTTGCAAGGCATGGGGTGAAATGAGGATGTCGGGCATGGCGTGCTCCTGTCAGCGCGTGCGGGCGATGCGGTCGAGGTGATCGAGCAGGCGCACGCCTTCGCTGTCGCCAAACCAGCGGCCATGGCCGATCAGGAAGTTGTGGTAGGCGATGTCGGCGTTGCTCCGGGAGCCGACGATGCCCTGGAAGTAGTCGATTTCCGAAAGGGCGAAATCCACATGCACCAGCGGCAGCAGCGCTTTCAGCGTAAGCAGGTCGGCTTGGGTCAGCGCGCGCTGACTGTTGTAGCCCTGCAGCAGCGCATCGACTGCGTCGAGGTCGGCGCTGGCGCGACCGCCGGCATCGAGCTCAAGCCAGGGGATGCAATTGCGCTCCAGTGCGGTGGCCAGGTCGAACATGGCGAAGGTCAGGTCGCTCAGGCCGAAGTCAAGGATGCTGTGCACCTGGGCGCTGCTTCCTGGTTCGGTCCACAGCAGGTTGGAGGCATGCCAGTCGTTGTGGGTCCACAAGGGGGCCTGGTGCCCGAGCAGCGGCAGCAGGGCCTGATGGTGGGGCAGGTAGAGTTCGCGTAGTGCCTGCTGCCAGTGCTTGCCCGCGAGGTATTGGCTCAGCGCCGGCTGCTGCGCCAGAGCCTTTTCGATCGACGCCAGCGGGGCGCTGCTGCCAAACAGGCGCAGGTTGGCGACCAGCACCGGGGTGCGCCGGGCTCGCGCGCCAAAGCCTTCTGCAGCCTGGTGCAGGCGAGCGAGGGCCGCGCCCGCCGCGTGGGCATGGGCCAGGGTAAGGAACGGGGTCCACGACAGCGCATCACGGTACAGGTCCTGGCCTTGGGCGAGCGGCAACACTTCGTAGGTCCATTCCCCCAGGGCGATGGCGCTGCGCCGGTTGCGGTCGAGCAATGGCGTGACAACCGGTGCACCACGCTGTTCGAGGTAGTGAACGAAGCGGTGTTCCTCCAATAGCCAGGCGGGCTGGCGGACCCGGCGGTGGTGGCGCTTGACGAACACTTCCCCGTGCGCCGTGCGCACCTGGGCGGCAGCCGAGAAGGGGCGTGGGCTGTGCCAGTGCAGCGAGTGCACGGCGCCCACCTGCGGGAAGTGCTGCAGCACGTCTTCCACAGCCTGTTGTGTCAGGGCAGGCCAGTCGGCTTGCACAGGTTGCAAGCCCATGCCGTGGGCGATACGCAAGGGCTCGGTCATGCCTGCGGCTCCGTCAGGTAGCGGTTGCTGGTGGCGCCGCGCCAGGCGTCGGCATCGGCCAGTACGCCATGGCAGTGCAACCATTGGGCGTAGGGTGCGATCAGTTCTTCGCGTTGCTGGCCCCAGCGCCCTTGGTGCAGCCAGGTCGGTGCGATGTGCTGTAGCGACTGGCTGAGCAGTTCCCCCGGAAAGTAAGGCGTGGCGGCCTCATAGGCGGCCAGGGCGCTCTGCGGGTCTTCGGCTGCCGCGCGAAAACCACGCTCGGTGGCGGCGAGGAAGGCGCGGGCAGTCTCGGGATTGTCCTCGAACCAGCGTTGCTGGCCGCCAAGCAGGTAGCTGTGGTAACGCGGTGCGCCGATCTCATCGACCGGCCATACGACGCGGCGCTCGGCCGGAATCGGGCTGTCCATCAGCGCTTCCCAGGCCCAGTAGCCGCCGAAGCTGGCGTGGGCAATACCCGCAGCCAGGTCCTCGGGACGCAGCTCGCGCACCTTGCTGTCGACGATGATGACGGCATCCGGGTCGCCACCATCCTTGGCCACCAGATGGCGGACCATCGCCAGGCCACGGGGCGTAGGGTTGAGCGCCAAGCGTTTGCCCGCAAGGTCTCTGGGGCGGCGAATGCCGAAGTCGGTGAGCGTCTGGATTGATTCGAGCCCTTGGTGGTTGATGGCCGCGACGCCCAGCAGCGGCTGGCCAAGGCTGCGCCTGACCAGCAAGCGGTTGCTGGGGAACACGCCGACATCGGCCTGGCCGTGGAGCAGGTGTTCCAAGGTGTCGCCGTGGAACGGGTCCGGCACAGCAAGGTGTACCGACAAGCCAGCCTCCTGATACCAGCCGCGCTCCCTGGCGAGGTAAAAACCTGCCGAATTGGGCCAGGGGTGAAAATATTCCAGCATTACCCGTACTGCGATCATCCTGTCGTGCTCCTTGGTGCCCTCAGGGCTCATGGAGCGATTTAACGGGGAGGTGTCTGGTATATACCAATATCCGTGAGCTATACGGTTATTCCTGTTGGGCATAAATAGAGATATTTTAATTTCTTTATGTTCGTTAAACCTGTGACGCTTCCGTTACATGCCAGGGGGCGGCCGGTGAGGCATTTCGCCTCCCAGGGCAAAGGGCAATCTTCGCATATTGTTATTCTTAAATATTATTACAAATAATTTTTATATTCCTACTTAATATTTAAAAGCTCTCTGCCTGGCTGGCGCTGACACCCGTTATTACAGGAATCCTCATGTCCGATCCGAAACCCCTTTTGTTCGCGCTCTACGAGCAGGCCAGTGTTGGCTGTGGCGGCGCACCGAGCCTGTGGACACACCCGGCTGATGAGCGCCTGGCCGCCAATACTTTCCAGTTCTGGGCAAACCAGGCGCGCATCGCCGACCAGGCCAACCTCGACATGTTGTTCTTCGCCGATGTGCTGGGCTTCTACGATGTGTTCGGCGGCAATGCTGAGGCCGCCGTGAAGTGGGCAGTGGAGGCGCCTGCCAACGACCCGCTGATGATCATTCCGGGCCTGGCTGCGATCACCCGCAACCTGGCGTTCGGCGCTACCGTGTCGACGACCTACGAACACCCGTTCAGCCACGCCCGGCGGTTCAGCACGCTCGACCACATGAGCAATGGCCGGATCGGCTGGAACATCGTTACCTCTTATCTTTCCAGCGCAGCGCGCAACTTTGGCCTGGAACAGATGATCAAGCATGACGACCGCTATGAACGGGCCGAAGAGTTCATGGACGTGGCCTACAAGCTTTGGGAAGGCAGCTGGGCGGACGACGCCGTGGTGGCGGACAAAGCGCGGCGGGTGTATGCCCGGGGGGAGGGCGTGAAGCCGATCAACCACACGGGTGAACGTTATCGTGTGGCCGGGCCGCACCTCACCGCACCTTCGCCACAGCGAACACCGCTGCTGATCCAGGCTGGCTGGTCTGGCAGGGGACGCGAATTCGCGGCCAAGCATGCCGAGCTGATCTTCATCGCCAAGTCGAACCCACAGGAGATCCGCCAGGGCCTGGAGGAAATCTGGAGCATGGCCGAAGCGCGTGGGCGTGCGCGGGCTGATGTGCAGTCGCTGACCGTGTTGCGGATCGTCACGGGCAAAACCGAGATCGAGGCCCAGCGCAAGTACGACGCGTTGCAGAGCCACTATCACTTGGAGGCTCAATTGGTCAGCTATGCCGGCGATACCGGTATCGATTTGAGCCGTTATGCCGACAGCGATGCCTTGGCGACCCATACCGAAGGCCTCACGTCCTACATGATGCGCCCCGATGGCAGCGGCAAGCCGTTGACGGCAGGTGATGTCCGGCAGCGCTTTGCCAACGTCACGCGGGGCACCGACCTGATCCTGGTGGGTACGCCGGCGCAGGTGGCCGATCGCATTGAAGAGCATGCGCGTATTTCCGGCACCAGTGGCTATATGCTCAACCCGCTGACCAGCCCAGGTACGCTGGAGGATTTCGTCGAATGGGTGGTGCCAGAGTTGCAAAAGCGAGGGCTTTATCGCACCCAGCCGCAAAGCGGCACGCTGCGTTCCCGGTTGAGAGCAGACGGCGCCAGCCGCTTGCCGTCAAGCGCATATGGCGCTACGTTCCGCGCGGCAAGCACCGGCTGACCCTGCGCGAGACCTATCGACACTGATGCAATAGCAGCATGGCAGATTGAGACTATAGTAACGTCTAAAAACCAGGTCAGTGGGTGCCATGTCTACGATCGATCTGTCGTCCTCGCAAAGTCTTCGCAAACGCGTGTTGTTGGCTGGGGCACTGAATATCGGCTCCATCGTGGCCTCCCAGGTCATTCGCCTGGGCGGCAACCTGATCATCACCCGCTTGCTGCTGCCGGAAATGTTCGGCCTCATGGCCATCGCCACCACGGTTTCGGTGTTGTTGTTGCTGCTGTCCGATGTGGGCCTGCGGCAGAACATCATCCAGAGCCCGCGCGGCGACGAGCCGCTGTTCCTCAACACCATCTGGTCGCTGCAGATCATTCGCGGCCTTGGGCTGTTTGTGGTGATGCAACTGGTGGCGCTGGCCTCCTGGGTGTCCCAGCACTTCGAAATGTGGCCAGCGCATTCCACCTACGCCGCCCCGGAGTTGCCTGCGGTGCTGGCTGTCACTGGCTTTTTCGCGATCATCTTCGCCTTCCAGTCGACCAAGATCGACGTGGCCATCCGCACCTTCCAGCAGAAGAAAGTGGTGCTGGTCGAGCTGATTTCGCAAATCGCCGGCCTGGTGGTGATGCTGGTGATCGGCTACCTCACCCGCTCCATCTGGGCGCTGGTGGCTGCGGGCCTTGTCTCCACCCTGGTCACCACGGTGCTCAGCCACCTGATTTTCCCGGGGCACAAGGACCGCCCGCAATGGGACCCGGCAGCGCTGCGCGAAATCGTCAACTACGGCCGCTGGGTGTTCCTGTCGTCCGCGGTCGGCGTGCTGGCCATGCAGGGTGACCGAATCTGGTTCGGCGGCAGCATGACGGTGGCGCAGCTGGGGGTGTATTCGATTGCGGTGGGCATTCTGGCGGCCTTCCAGCTCAGCCTGCAGCGGCTGGCCGGGGCGGTGGCTTTGCCGGCCTTCAGCGAGGCGGCCAGGACCGGTGACATGGAGCGCCTGCGCAACCTGTATTTCCGCTTCAGGCTGATCTTCGATGTGCTGACCCTGTTCACCTGCGGCTTCCTGTTCACCGCCAGCCCGCTGATCATTCATTGGCTCTATGACGCCCGCTACCAGGACGCCGGGCAGATGATGGCGATTCTGTCGTTGTCGCTGTTCACCTTGCGCTACGGCCTGACGCAACAGATATGGATGGCCCTGGGGCTGACCAAGTACATGGCCATGGACAACATCATCCGGGTGGTGGCGCTATTCACCCTGATGCCGCTGCTGCTGGCCATTGGCGGGGTGACCTATGCGTTGTGGGGGGTGGCCCTGCATACCTTCTTCACGCTGTTCCTGATCTTCAAGGTCAGCCACCAGCTGGGCATGCTGAGTATCAAGCGCGAGCTGGTGGTGCTGCCCGTCATGCTGTTCGGTGCCCTGTGTGGCCAGTTCATCAGCCATCTGTTCGCCTTCTGATCGGCTGTACCAAGGACCTGAACGATGAATGTGATCGACTTTTTTGATCGGACCCGAATCATCAATATCCCGTCCAGAACGGACCGCCGCGAAGAAACCGAAGCCGAATTCGCCCGCAACGGCTTCCACATCGATGACGAAAAGATCGGCTTTTTCCCTGCAGTGACGCCTACTGACCAACAGGGCTTCCCCAGCATTGGCGCCCGGGGCTGCTTCATGAGCCACATGCAGATACTGGAAGAAGCCGTGCGGCTGAATGTCGACAACATCCTCATCATGGAAGACGACATCCAGTTTTCCCGGCGCATTGGCCCGTTTGGCAAAAAGGCCATCGAGTCCCTGCAAGGCATGGACTGGGACATTGCCTACCTTGGCCATTCCTGCGAAGGCAATTCCGATACGCCTGGCTGGGTACCGGTCGATCGCCCCATCCACCTGTCGCATTTCTATGCGGTTAATGGCAAGAGCGTAGGCAAGCTGCGGGACTTTCTCGCGCAGATACTGCAACGCCCGCCCGGGCACCCCGACGGCGGCCCGATGCACTATGACGCGGCCCTCAACACGCTGATCCACACCGACAAGAACATCCAGGCCTACTACTTCACCTGGAACCTGGGTTACCAGAGGCCTTCGCGCACCGACCTGCATGCCCTGTCGATATTTGACCGGCTGGCCATGCTGCGGCCGCTGATGGCGCTCTATCGGCGCCTGAAGGCAGAAAAACTCAGGAGAACCCGCTAGCGCACGGTGCGCTTTTGTCAGAGGTGATCGGCATCCACCACGGCCTTGGCGAATGCTTGCGGCGCTTCTTGCGGCAGGTTGTGGCCGACCCCTCCGCTGATCAGCCGGTATTCGTACTTGCCGGTGAAGCGCTGCGCGTAGGCATCCGCTGGGGGGTGGGGTGCGCCGTTAGCGTCGCCTTCAAGGGCGATGGTCGGCACACCGATGCTGGGCAGCTTGGCCAGCCTGGCTTCCAGTGGGTCGTACTGGGTTTCGCCCTGGACCAGGCCCAACCGCCAGCGGTAGTTGTGCACGGTAATGGCGACCTGGTCCGGGTTGTCCAGTGCCTTGGCGCTGCGCTCGAAGGTCGCGGCGTCGAAGTCCCATTTGGGGGATGCGGTCTGCCAGATCAGCTTGGCGAAGTCGTGGCGGTTCTTGTCGTAGCCGGCCTTGCCACGTTCGGTGGCGAAGTAGTACTGGTACCACCACTGCAACTCTGCACTGGGAGGGAGTGGCGCCTTGGCGGCTTCCTGGCTGCTGATCAGGTAGCCACTGACCGAAACCAGTGCCTTGACCCGCTCCGGCCACAGAGCCGCCACGATATCGGCAGTGCGCGCCCCCCAGTCGAAGCCAGCCAGGACGGCGTGCTTGACCTGCAGTGCGTCCATGAAGGCGATCACGTCGCTGGCCAGCGCCGAAGGTTGGCCGTTTCGAGGTGTGTCAGGCGAGAGGAAGCGGGTTTCGCCGTAGCCACGCAGGTAGGGCACCAGTACCCGATAGCCTTTGGCGGCCAGGGTGGGAGCGACATCCTCGAAACTGTGGATGTCGTAGGGCCAGCCGTGCAGCAGAATCACCACGGGTCCGTTGGCCGGGCCTTGCTCGACATAGGCGACATCCAGTACCCCAGCCTTGAGGTGTTTCAGCGGGCCGAAGGGATCGCTGGCCTGCACCGCTGGCTGTGGCTGTGCCTGCGCCGTATGGGGGCTGCCGGCGGCTGCGAGGGCTAATGGCAGCAGTGTGCAGGCAAACAGGATGGAACGGCTGAAGCGGCGTGGTACGGCGGATACTTGGCGGGCTTGCATGGGGCGTCTCCTTGGCTAGGCCATCGGCGCTATGGGTTGCAAGTCATTCAAGTCGATCGCTGTATCGAGGATGTGTCCATTGGCGTAACGGTGGAAGTTCTTGTGTATCCCGTCTCAATTCCTACACATTGAGATACATACGCTACCTCAGCACAGTCCAGGATCCGGCGGCGGTCGGAGAACCCGGCGCACCATCTGATCCGCTTTTTTTACGCGAACCTGACTCTGTAACCGTATCAGCCTGAGGCCGACAATGCTCTTCGTCCCTGCTATCACACTGAAGAGGTTCCGATGGGCAAGCTCGCGCTGTTTCTGGGTGGCTTTTTGCTGTTGACCGTTCTGATCGGCCTGCTGGGCACCATTCCGCCAAGCTGATTCTCCTCACGCCCTCCGGCCTGTCTACTTCGCTAGATGGGCCAAATTCCTGCCGGCCCCTGGCAGTTTCCCGTGGCGCTACCGCTGGACTAGCGGTAGGTGCAAGTCGTACTCAAGTGTAAAAGCCTCGTGTAGTCTCCCCCTGCGTCATAATGGGTCGTACATAACGAACCCAGTCTTTTGCTTTGGGAGTTCGTACATAGATGGAATGCAAGAAGGGCACTTCAGCCATGCTGGAGTGGCGTAGCCGTTATCTCAGCGAAGGCAGCCTCGAAGAGGATCAATACGATCAGGCGCTGCGTTGTGCCGAGTCCCTGGAACAAACCGGGGTGATCAGCGCGCAGGAATGGATCGAGCTGGTCAAGGCGGCGAATGTCGCACTGCTGAGCGTGCGATAAGTCCTTCATTGCTCGGGGAAATCTGTCCACAAAAAACGTGGGTAGGTCTGTGGATAAAGTTCTGCAGGCCAGGTAATTTGCGGGCTCTGTTAGATTGAGCAGAATTTGAACAGCATTTAGCCGGCCCGTTCAGAGGCGGCTTTGCCAGCCTGGCGCAAGGCCAGCAGCAACTCACGCACGCGGGCCGGCAGCTCGCCGGAAGGGTACACCGCGTGCATCTGCGGGTCCTGGCCGGTGCTTGAGGTCAGCCGGTAATCCGCGCACACCCGCACCAGGCGTCCAGCCTTCACCTGTGCTTGCGCCACCCAGTCCGCCAGGCGTGCGATACCGGCACCGGCCAAGGTGCTGTGGTACACCGCGTCGCCAGAGCCCAGGCGCAAGCGTGGGTGCGGGCGCAGGCGGGTGATCTGGCCGTCACGGTAGAAGTACCAGGCTTTGAGGATGCGCGGGGCGGTGTGCAGGATCAGGGCGTGCTGGTCCAGCTGCTCCGGTTGCTCGGGCATGCCGAAGCGGGCTACATAGGCCGGGCTGGCATACAGGTGGCGGTGGTAGCGCCACAGTGGATAACCAATCAGCTCGCTGGACTGCGCAAAGGCGCCGCGGACCACGAAATCCAGCTTGCCGTGCAACGGGTCGAGGGCCGCATCGCTGTACTGCACGTCGAGGGTCACTTGCGGGTGGCGCTGGCTGAAGCTGGCCAGCACGCCAGGCAATATGTGCTCGCCGAGCAGTTGCGGCGCGGCAAATCGCACCCAACCTTGCGCGCTGCCGGTGAGTGCAGCCAGTTCATCAGCAGCGTCGCGTTGCACATCCAGCAAGCGTTCGGCGTGGGGCAGCAGGCGCTCACCGGCTTCGGTGAGGGTCACCGCGCTGGCGTTGCGGTTGAGCAGCTTGCACCCGCTGTTGTCTTCCAGGGTTTGCACCGCACGGGTTACCGCGCTGGGTGAGCGGCCCAGGGCGCGTGCGGCGGCGACGAAACTGCGCTTGTGCGCAACACTGACGAACGCCTGGATTTCGCGCAGCATGTCCAATGCCATCTAGGGCTCCTTGTTGCAGTTTTCGCAATATGGCATTTCAACACACGCGCGCCGTTTTGATTAGCCTTGCCGTCTGTTTTCACTGCCCGGAACCGCGCCATGATGGATATCGCCGTACTTTCCCTGTTCGCTTTCGCTGCCGGCCTGATCGATGCCGCCGTCGGCGGTGGCGGGCTGATTCAGATCCCGGCGCTGTTCAACGTGCTGCCCACGGCGCAGCCGGCGGCATTGTTGGGCAGCAACAAGCTGGCTTCGGTATGCGGCACGGCCTTTGCCGCTCGCTCGTTCATTCGCAAGGTGACGTTGGACTGGGGCTTGATCGTGCCGGCGGCGCTCAGCGCCTTTGTCATGTCGTTCGCCGGAGCGGCCACGGTTTCACGGGTGCCACCCAGCGTGATGCGCCCGGCGGTGCTGGTGCTGATCGTGCTGATGGCGATCTACACCTTCTGCAAGAAAGACTTCGGCACCTTGCACAAGCCGGCCAGAATCGGCCGCCGGGAGCAGTGCCTGGCAGTGCTGATCGGCGGGGCGATCGGCTTCTATGACGGCTTGTTCGGCCCGGGCACCGGCAGCTTCCTGATCTTCCTGTTCATCCGCTTCTTTGCCCTCGACTTCCTGCATGCCTCGGCGTCGGCGAAGGTGGTCAACATTGCCACCAACCTGGCAGCCCTGGTGTTCTTCGTGCCGTCGGGCAATGTGCTTTACGCCATCGCCCTGCCGATGGCCGCGTGCAATATCCTCGGTGCCCTGACCGGGACCTGGCTGGCGGTGCGCAAGGGCGCAGGCTTCGTGCGCGGGCTGTTCCTGATCCTGCTGTGCGTACTGATCGCCAAGCTGTCCTGGGACCTGCTGGCCTGACTCAGATTGCCTGGCGCTGCGCCTCGGCCTGCTCGACGCGATTGCGGCCATGCGCCTTGGCCCGGTACAGCGCCTGATCGGCGCGTGCCAGCAGTTCGTCCAGGCTGGGCGCGGTTTCGTCCGCGGCGCAGCCGGCCAGGCCAATGCTGACGGTGATCTGCAGGCGCGCATCGCCCTGGGCCGCGTGCAGGTCCTGCACGGCGCGGCGCAGGCGCTCGGCGGTGAACTTGGCCTGCTCCGGTGGCAACCCCGGGAGCACGACCACGAACTCTTCGCCGCCCAGGCGAGCCAGCAGTTCTTCTTCGTGCAGCTGGTCCTGCAGGGTGCGGGCGAACTGGCGCAGGACCTGGTCGCCAACCGCATGGCCATGGCGGTCGTTGATCGATTTGAAATGATCGATGTCGAGCATCATCAAGGTCAGCGGCAGCGCCTGCTGCTGACGGCTGTCGAGCAGGGCATTGGCGCGGCGGGTGAAGGCGCTGCGGCTGAGCAGGCCGGTGAGATGGTCGATGGTGGCTTGGTGGGCCAGGCGCGCCAACAGGCTGCGATTGGCCTGGCTGACGCAGGCGACCACCAGCGGGCCGAGTACCAGCATGGCGATACCCAGGCGCGCCGACATCAGGGTGGTGACCCCGGGTTCGCTCTGCGGCACGCTGAAGTGCATGAGGTTTTGCGCCACCGCCACGATCAGCGTGCTGCCCGCGGTGAGTGCCAGCAACGACACCAGGAAGGGCGAGTACGTCCAGGCACACCACAGCAGCGCGGCAATCGGGAAGGCGATGGCGCCTGGGCCGCCGAAGGCGATGCTGAAGGCCAGTGAGGCCAGCAGCACCAGCAAGGGCGCCAGGCGGATGGCCTGTGCGCCGCTGCGCATCAGTACGCGCGCCGAAGGCGCAGTGAGCAGCACCGGCAGCACCAGCACACTGGTCGAGAACTGTTCGCTGAACCAGGCCAGCCAGGTGGCCTGCAGCGACTTCTCGAACCACGGTGCGGCCATCACACAGGCCATGCTGGCCGCCACCACGGCACCCGCCGCGCAGGCACCGAACACACTGAGCACGCCATGCGGGGTACGCATGCGCCGATGCGGGCGGGGCAGGCGTGACAGCAGCCACCACACCGTCACCACCACGCTGAGGTTGCACAGGTTGAACCACAGGGCTGGCGCCCAGGCGCTGCCACAAGCCAGGTCGGCGGCGACCATCGCCAGCCACACCAGGGCAAGGCCGACGAAGCTGGCCTGGCGGGGGTAACGCAAGAGCACGCCGGCCAGCACCGCATTGACCGGCCAGAACAGCGATAACGATTCGATCGGCCGGGCCAGGATCCCGCCGAGGGTCAGGGCAAAGGTGAGGCCGAACAAGGCAAGGTAGGGCAACAAGCGCGACTGTGCTGGAAAAACCATAGGCTCGACCGACAAGCGGAAACGAAATCCAGGACAACGGCTATAAGCACCTGGGACATTGACGCGTCAGTGTGTTGGCACCGGGTGCTTGATGTCAATCTGCCGTAATCGTGCAAGTTGATGTCAAATAGCCTCCATTCCTTGCCAGATTGCCTAAAGACCGAAGAACCAGGGCACCATCAGCACGGTCACCAGCATCACCAGCACGGTAAAGGGCACGCCGATTTTCACGAAGTCGCCAAAGCGGTATTGGCCCGGGCCGAGCACCAGGGTGTTGACGGGTGAAGACACCGGCGTCATGAACGCCGCCGATGCCGCCAGGGCCACGGTCATGGCAAACGGGTAGGGCGACATGCCCAGCTGCGTTGCCGTGCTGATCGCCACCGGAGCCATCAGCACGGCGGTGGCGGTGTTGGAAATGAACAGGCCGATGACGGCCGTTACCGCGAACAGGCAGGCCAGCATGGCCAGCGGCCCGGCACCGCCCAGCAGGCTGACCAGGCCGCCCACGGCCAGGTCGATGCCGCCGGTTTTCTGCAGCGCCTGGGCGAACGGCAGCATGCCGACGATCAGCACCAGGCTCTGCCAATGAATGGCCCGGTAGGCGCTGTTCATGTCGATGCAACGCCCGGCACCCATCAGCAGGCAGCCGATCAGCGCGGCGATGACATTGGGGACCGCACCGCTGACCATCAGCCCGACCATCACCGCCAGGCTGACCAGGGCATGCGGGGCACGGGTGCGGGCTGGGGCAACCTGATCGATTTCGGCCGGCAGGCTCAAGACCAGGAAGTCCTTTGGCTGAGTCTGCAGCTGGCGCACAGCCTTCCACGGGCCGACCACCAGCAGGGTATCGCCGAGGCGCAGCTTCTCTTCCACCAGTTGCTCTTCAATGGCCGCCTGCTCGCGGCGCAGGCCGACCACGTTGAGGTCGTAGCGGGTGCGGAAGGCCAGTTCCAGAATGCTTTTGCCGATCAGTTGCGAGCCCGGCGGCAGCGACACTTCCGCCATGCCCAGATCCTGGGACTGGTCGATGAAGTAGGCCGCCTTGAAATGCAGCGGCTCCAGTTGCATGGTCTGGCACAGGGTGCGCAGGTCGTCGCGCTTGGCGAACAGGTCGAGCAGCAGCACATCGCCCTGGTGCAGGACGGTGCCTGAGTCGGCGGCGATCACCCGGGTGGTGAACTTGTGCTGGCGCTCGATGCCGATGACGTTGGCGCCGTGCCGGGTGCGCAGCTCCAGTTCGCCCAGGGTATGGCCGATCAGTGGCGAGTGCGGGCGGATGCGCAGGCGCCGTTCGCGGCCGTTGAGCTTGTAGTCGAGCACCAGGTCGAGCAGCGTGCGGCGGCTTTCCACGCGGCCGTCCTTGCGCACTTCGCCATTGAGCCAGTGGCGGGTCAGCAGCATGTAACCGATGCCCAGCACCAGCACCACCAGGCCGAACGGGGTGAAGCTGAAAAAGCTGAAACCGGG
The DNA here is from genome assembly GCF_039673865.1 of Pseudomonas sp. TWI628. Taxonomy (NCBI): domain Bacteria; kingdom Pseudomonadati; phylum Pseudomonadota; class Gammaproteobacteria; order Pseudomonadales; family Pseudomonadaceae; genus Pseudomonas; species Pseudomonas sp. TWI628. The sequence continues at coordinate 100,634 of NZ_JBDJMM010000001.1, forward strand.
CGCGCCATGGCGTACCAGTTCACTGTGCACCACCACGTTGGGGGGCGTGGCCACCAGGCTGAGCATGCCGCTGATCAGGCCGGCGAAGCTCAGCGGCATCATCAGCCGGCTGGGTGACAGCTTCAGGCGTGCGGCAATGCTGAGCACCACCGGGATGAAGATCGCCACCACGCCGGTCGAGCTCATCACCGAGCCCAACCCGGCCACCGAAACCATCAGCAAGACCAGCAGCCTTGCCTCGCTGTTACCGGCCCGTTCGCTCATCCATTCACCGATACGGTAGGCGATGCCGGTGCGCACCAGCCCTTCGCCGATCACGAACAGCGCGGCGATCAGCACCACGTTGGGGTCGCTGAAACCGGCCAGGGCCTGTTCCACGGTGAGGATGCCCGACAGCGGCAGGGCGAGGATCACCAGCAGGGCGACCACGTCCATGCGCGGGCGGTTGATGACGAAGAGGACGACGACGACAGCCAGCAGGCCGAGTACCCAGAGCAGTTCCTGGTTCATGGGGCGGGGGTGTTCCTTCACTCAAGGGGGCACGAAAGACAGTAGCAGCCAGTTTGGCAGCTTGCGGTGAAGGTGGTGTTGATGTGCTGCAGGGTTTGCACCCGTGGGGTAAATGAAAAGGGCCGCACGAAGCGGCCCTTTCCTTGTCGTCACTCAGTGGCGACGGTGATGGTGGTGCTTGTTGCTGCCACCGTTGTCGCCCATGTGGTTGCCCAGGGCACCACCGGCCGCGCCGCCCAGGCCGGCACCGATGGTGGAGCCGGTCTTGCCGCCAACCGCGCCGCCCAGCAGCGAGCCACCGGCCGAGCCCAGGCCACCGCCGATGGCGGCTTCGGTACGGTTGCCTTTCTTCGCCGCTACTGCACTACCGGCTGCACCGCCGACGCCGGCGCCGATGGCTGCGCCAGTGCGGCCACCCATTTGCTGGCCGACAACGTTGCCCAGAACACCACCCAGGCCACCGCCAATGGCGGCAGTACCGTCACCGGCGAAAGCGCCCTGGCACAGCAGCAGGCCAAGAGCAAGGGAAGGTAGAGTCAGACGCATGATTGGAACCTCAAAGGAATCATCAGGTTAAGGTGCCGCACGGTTGGGCGGCGGGTCAGGGTAGGGGAGACGCTTCAGCGATCGTAACGGTCACCGCGCCATTGGCGGTCGTCGTCATCGTCGCGATCATGGCGGTGGTGGTGACGGTGGCCGCGGTCATCATCGCGCCAGCCATCGTCATCACGGTAGTGGTGGTGATAGCAGCCCGACAACAGCAGGAAGGCGGCGATCAGCGAAAAGCTTGCAAGGCGGGTCATCTCGATATAGGTCCTTGATCCGCATAGGTTTACGGGACACTTATTGAGACTGGGATCGATCCATTTGGTTTCCTTGACCCGCAAGATTTTGCTGCGTGAGCGATGAATGGCGCTCAGGACGCAGGGTGGATGGCAAGCACTACGCCATTAGTGGTCTGAACCAGCACATAGTGATCCCCCATGCGCACCCAGTGGCTTTCTTTTTCCGGTGCGGGCAGGCCCTTGGCTTTCCAGTCACTCAGGGCCGCGTCGTCGCGTTTGTACTGGTCGGGCGCCTTGTCGCCGACCTTGAGTTCGCGGTTGTGGGTTTCCGGTGCCTTGACGCTTTCTTCGGCCGAAGGGGCAGCCAGGGTCATCATCGGCAGGCTGGCGAGCAGCAGTGCTGGCAGAAGGTGGTGGGCTTTCATGGCAATCTCCTTGAGGTGGTATGCAATAGATGCGACACCAACCAGCTTGGGACAATTCATTTGCGGTGCTAGAGTCGCTTTCTTTTTTGCCCCGAGGATGGAACATGCGAGCAATTCTGCCGATGGCTGCGGCGCTGGTGTTGGTCGGTTGCGCGAGCGCGACCATGGATGCGGCGCGGGGTGGCAAGCCGACAGTCCAGCTCGACTCGCGCAAGGCGCCGGAGCTGGTGGCCCAGTGCATTCAGTTCAGCTGGCAGAAAGAGGATGTGTTCGGCGACGACGCCAGTGGCTACCTGGAGCCGCGCAAGCAGGGCGGGTTGACTGTTTATACCCGCGAGGCGGAGTCGTTCGTGGATGTGTATCCGCAGGCGGGTGGGACGCGGGTGGATTACTACGCGCAGAAGAATGACGGCGTGGTTTTGCAGCGCGGGGCGGCGGCGGCACCGTTTTTTTATTTGGTTGTCTGTCCCGGCTTTTGCGGGGTTCCCCCCGCTATGAGCCCGGCCAGCCATGATCAGGAAAGGAAGCCACCATCGACATTCAGCGCGGTGCCGGTGGTATAGCTGGAAGCATCGCTGGCCAGGTACAGCACGGCGCCCGCCATTTCCTTCGGGTCAGCCACGCGCTTGAGCGGGATCTGCTGCAGGGCGGCATTGAGGATGGCGTCGTTCTTCACCAGGGCCGAGGCGAACTTGGTGTCGGTCAGGCCCGGCAGCAAGGCATTGCAGCGAATACCGAACTGCGCGCATTCCTTGGCGAACACCTTGGTCATGTTGATCACCGCGGCTTTGGTCACCGAATAGATGCCCTGGAACAGGCCCGGCGACACGCCGTTGATCGAGGCCACGTTGATGATGCTGCCGCCACCGTTTTCACGCATCAGCTTGCCGGCTTCCACCGACATGAAGAAGTAGCCGCGGATATTCACGTCGACAGTCTTCTGGAAGGCATTCGGGTCGGTGTCGAGCACGTTGCAGAACTGCGGGTTGGTGGCCGCGTTGTTGACCAGGATATCCAGGCGCCCGAACTGTTCGCGGATGCCGGCGAATACCTGCTGGATCTGCTCCAGTTCGCCAATATGGCAGGCGACCGGTGTGGCCTTGCCGCCTGCTGCGATGATGGCCTCGGCCACCTGCTGGCAACCCTCCAGCTTGCGGCTGGAGACGATCACGTGGGCACCCTGCTGGGCCAGCAGATGGGCAATGGCTTCACCGATGCCACGGCTGGCGCCGGAGACGAAAGCGATCTTGCCGTCGAGGTCGAACAGTTGGGTCTTGGACATGCTGTTTTCCTTGTTGTCTGGCGTCAGAGCGTGGACTTGCCGATGACCTGCAGGCTCATTTGCTCCAGCAGCCGGTTCATGTGAATGAACTGGGCGAAGCGTTTGTCCTGGGTCTGGCCGTGGTAGTAGCGGTAGTAGATCTGCTGGACGATGCCGGCCAGGCGGAACAGGCCGTAGCAATAGTAGTAATCGAAGTTGTCCAGGCGGATGCCGGCGCGCTCGGCGTAGTAGTCGACGAACTGGCGGCGGGTGAGCATGCCCGGGGCATTGCTCGGCTGGCGGCGCATCAGTTGCACCGGCGCCGGGTCGCTGGCCTCGATCCAGTAGGCCAGGCTGTTGCCCAGGTCCATCAACGGATCACCAATCGTAGCCATCTCCCAGTCCAGCACACCGATGATGCGCATGGGGTTGTCGGCGTCGAGGATCACGTTGTCGAAGCGGTAGTCGTTGTGCACGATGCCAGGGCGCGGGTGGTCGGCGGGCATCTTCTCGTGCAGCCAGGCGATCACCTGCTCCCAGCGTGGCGCATCGGGGGTCAGGGCTTTTTCGTAGCGGCTGGTCCAGCCCTCGATCTGGCGCTGCACATACCCTTCCGGCTTGCCCAGGTCGGCCAGGCCACAGGCGTGATAATCCACCTGGTGCAGCTCGACCAGGCGGTCGATGAAGCTTTTGCACAGGGCCTCGGTGCGGTTGGCGTCCAGGCCCAGCTCGGTGGGAATGTCCGAGCGCAGAATCACGCCCTTGACCCGCTCCATCACGTAGAACTCACCACCGATCAGCGACGCGTCGGTGCAGTGGGCGTAGGCCTTGGGGCAATACGGGAAACCGCTGTTGAGCTGGTTGAGGATGCGGAACTCGCGGCCCATGTCATGGGCCGACTTGGCCTTCTGGCCGAACGGCGGGCGGCGCAAGACAAACTCACGGCCCGGGTAGCTGACCAGGTAGGTGAGGTTGGACGCGCCACCCGGGAACTGGCTGATGGTCGGCGAGCCTTCGAGGCCGGCGATGTGGCCTTTCAGATAAGGATCGATGACGGCCGCATCGAGTTCTTCGCCGGGGCGTACCTGGGTGGACTGGTCGGTGAGCGTCATGCGTTTTCCTTATTATCTGGCGCAAGGATTATTGGCTAATCTAATGGCCTGGCGGCTGTGGAACAAGCGTGCCAGGCGCCATATAGGTGCGGGTGTTGCTGGTCGATCACCGCACCGAATGCCAGGCAAAAAAAAACCGAAGCCGGTCAGGCTTCGGTTTCTCATCGTGCGTTGTGCCCTTCACTCAGGAAGGGAACAGCTCGCTGAGCTTCATCGACAGCATCATGTCGCCTTCGACGCGCAGCTTGCCGCCCATGAAGGCCTGCATGCCATCGGTTTCACCCGAGACGATGCCCTTCAGGGTTTCGCTGTCCAGCACCAGGGTGCAGTTGGCATCCGGGTTCTCGCCTTCCTGAATTTCGCAGGTGCCGTCCTTGACCAGCAGCGCATAGTGCTTGTCTTCGTCAGTGATGTTGAAGCCGAACACCAGGTCCAGGCCTTCAGCAGCCGCTGGGTTGAATTTTGCTTTCATCGCTTCGACGGCTTTAGCTACATCGCTCATGGTGTTTTCCTTGTTAAGTGATATTCGCGTCCGCAAGGACACAACGGGCCGGGCTCATCGGTAGGTGATGAGCTCCGGCGCCCTCAACAGCTGCACATGGGCTTGGCTGTTGAAGGAAGCCAGTGCCACGTCGCGGCCGCGGAACTTCAGCTGGCTGAGCGACGTGTTGATGATCTGCCAGTTCAGCGCAAAGGCCTGACTGGGGGTGATTCGGGTAACCAGGTGGAGCAGGGCGGCGATGGTGCCACCGGAGGTGAACACGGCGATATTGTCGCCACTGCCAGCAGTGCCCAGCACACGTTGCAGGCCGGCGTCGACCCGTGCGGTGAAGGCCTGCCAGGTTTCCAGGCCGTCATCGGCATGGTCGCCGGCGTGCCAGCGCTGCACCATCAGGGCGAACAGGCGCTGGAACTCGCTGCGGTTCTGCGCGCCGTTGCGCAGGATCTCCCGGGCATGCGGCTCTTCAGCCAGCAGGCCGGGCAGCAGGGCGCGGATTACACCATCGGCATCGAACTCATTGAACGCCGGGTCGGTCTCAATCGCCGGTACCGCACACCCCCCGGCGTTCAGCGCCTGCAGGGCGTGCCGGGCAGTGTCCTGCTGTCGGCGCAGATCACCGGCCACGCAGCGGTCCAGGCGCAGGCCGAGCTGGGCGAGGTGTTCGCCCAGGGCCTGGCTCTGGCGCACACCAACGGGCGAGAGGACGTCGTAGTCGTCTGCACCGAAGGAAGCCTGGCCATGTCGGATCAGGTAGAGATTGCCCACTGAGGTATCCGGCGTTGAGGGTTGCTGCGAGGTTAGGATGCGCCAGACAGGCTGTCAACGAAAAAACATACAAGCGTTTGAAAAGGTTGTTTGAACTGTGTTGCCAGCGTTTACCTCGGCTGGCGAGGGCACGGGAGCAACGGTATGCTTGCATCAGTTTCGCGCCGATCTGGCGCAGGTTCATAAGGAGTCAACGTGGAGTTTCTTGCCGAATACGCAAGCTTTCTCGCCAAAACCGCCACCCTGGTGATTGCCATCCTGGTGGTGTTGTCCGCCATTGCCGGTTTGCGCGGCAAGGGGCGGCGCAAGGCCGGTGGGCAGTTGCAGGTCACCCGCCTCAACGAATTCTATAAAGAGTTGCGCGAGCGCCTGGAAAGCGGCCTGCTCGACAAAGCCCAGCTCAAGGCCCTGCGCAAGCAGCAGGCCAAGGCGGAAAAACAGCAGAAGAAGGGCAAGGCCGAAGAAAAGGACCGAGTGTTTGTGCTCGACTTCGACGGTGACATCAAGGCCTCCGCCACCGAAAGCCTGCGTAACGAGATCACCGCACTGCTGACCCTCGCCACCCCACGCGATGAAGTGGTGCTGCGCCTGGAAAGCGGCGGCGGCCTGGTGCACAGCTATGGCCTGGCCGCCTCGCAACTGGCGCGCATCCGCCAGGCCGGCATCCCGCTCACGGTGTGCATCGACAAGGTCGCGGCCAGCGGCGGCTACATGATGGCCTGCATCGGCGAGAAGATTGTCAGCGCACCATTCGCCGTGCTGGGTTCGATCGGCGTGGTGGCACAGCTGCCCAACGTCAACCGCCTGCTGAAGAAGCACGACATCGATTTCGAAGTGCTGACCGCCGGCGAGTACAAGCGTACCCTGACCGTCTTTGGCGAGAACACCGAGAAGGGCCGGGAAAAGTTCCAGGAAGACCTGGACATCACCCACCAGCTGTTCAAGGACTTCGTCGCCCGCTACCGCCCACAGCTGCACATCGACGAGGTGGCCACCGGTGAAGTCTGGCTCGGGGTTGCCGCATTGAACCGCAAGCTGGTCGATGCACTGCAGACCAGTGACGAGTACCTCAGCGACCGCGCCCGCACGGCCAACCTGTTCCACCTGCACTATGCCGAGCGCAAGAGTTTGCAGGAGCGTATCGGCATGGCGGCCAGCGGCACTGTTGAGAACACCTTGGTAGGTTTGTGGAGTAAACTCGGGCGCTTGCGCTAACACCTTGAACCCGTTGAAATTTTTTTTCGTTCAGGGGGTTGCAAGGTGAAAGGAATGCGGACATAATGGCGCCCATCGAAACGCAGCAAACTTTGAAAAAGGTGCAGTGTTTCAAGGAGATAGTGAAGCGCAAGCTGCTAGATCCGAACTTTGAGGCCGAGTAGCAAAGTGGTTATGCTCCGGATTGCAAATCCGTCTACGCCGGTTCGATTCCGACCTCGGCCTCCACCATTCGAAAGCCCCGCAGATTAACGTCTGCGGGGTTTTTATTTGCGCGTCAAAAAAGCCAAGAGTTCGCCTTCACCCTGGCTTCCTCTCGGGCATCTGCCCATCGGTTGCGCAACATCGGCCAGCTCATGCGATAGGCGATCTATAAAGGCTCTATAGTCGGCTATAAACCAGAGCTGGCGGGCAGCGCCGGAGGGGCAGGCGGCTTTGCGCGGCCTGGGTAAATTCAACTTCAGGCCTTCATCGCGCCGTTAAATACGTCGAAGGTCTCGTACACAACCAGCCCTCCCTCGGTTGCCGCGCCTTTGTTGTCGATCACATAGGCACCGGCCTTGAAGAAGAACTGTAGTTTCTTCCAGGAGCTGCTCACTGCTGAAGCGCTAAGCAGTTCGTCGAGAGCAACACTCAGTTCCCCGAGCTCATCCACCTGCACGCTGTAGTCGAAGGGCTGGCCCAGTGGGACCGCTTTATCAATCAGCGTTCGTGCGCTCCCGAGCGGCACATTGCGTGACTCGATTCGCACCGCTCCGCTCCACCAGGTCACCATGAGGAATGGGTTAGGCGAGTTGACTGCATGAATCTGTCCGATGATGACCTTACCGCTCGATGGCGCGGCTTCAACGCGTACCCGGCCTGCCATGGAGTGCCTTGCGCTCCCTGGCACCCAGTTGAACGATGCTGAGGAGTCAGGCAGCGTTTGCCGGCCCTCTGTGCGCGGATAGTTGGAGCTACCCGTTGTGTCGTCCTGGACTGAACACCAGTAGTTGGTGTGGCCGTTCTGGTCTATCCAGAGCCGATCTGCTGGCGCCTCAGCTGGATAAAGATAGACCTTTCCGTTCGCGGTGATATTGCCAAAAGTCTTCATGGTTTTCTCCAGAGTAGGCGCCGCCCTTGCCGGGTAGCGTTCATCGTGGATACTTAATCCGTCTACGCCGATTCGATTCCGACCTCGGCCTCCACCATTCGAGAAACCCCGCAGATGAAAATCTGCGGGGTTTTTCATTTTGCCTGCCATTCAGCCATGGCTGAGCGACAGCTCGCTGATGATGCACACCGAACCGTCATCAGCCGGCGTAGCATCGGTGTAGTCAACCTGGTTGTAGATCCCGCCATGGAATTCGAACAGGCGCGTGTCCCAGGTGTCATCGAGTTGCAGTTCAGGCGATGACTTGGAGACGCCGTTGCACCTGGCGGTTACCTTGACCACGCCCGCAGAGGTGGCGTGAATGATCACGTCGAATTTCGTACCGAGCGGCACGCCTTGCAGGAGGGTGCTGTTCACCGGGTTGGTCTGGTTGTAGGACGCCCGGAAGCCCATGGTAATGTTGCCCTTGTTCCAGAACACTTTCACCGGAGGGCTGTCATCCCCCCTGACGTGCATCTGGCTGACGACTACCTTCTGCGCCAAGTTGACCTTGGTCAGGGTCATTGTCTGGCGATTCCAGTGGTCCGGGGCGCTGCCGAGCGTCCAGCTCTGTGTTTCCGACCACTCGCAACGGGTTCTGTGGGTGCTCTTGCTCGAGGCTCCTTTGGTCGGTGCCGTGAACTGAACCGACCCGTCGCTGAGCACTTTAACCACGCTAGGGAATTCAGCGATGGCCTCGGCGCCATTGAGCTCAAGCGCGACGGGGTTTGTAGAAGAGACTGCCACCGGGGTAGCGATCGTTAGGTTGCTGATGTTTACGGTCATAAATACTCCTGACGATAAAATCATTGGCCTGGCAGGATTGCCTTCCGGCCGAGGTGTGTTCCTCCGCGTCCGGCTGGGCACTCGTAAGTGCACAGGAGGAGGATTTGGAGTTCATGAATGCTGTATGGATATACAGTATCTCGGGGTGATCTTTTTTCAACCCCTGCAATCATGTAAAGCGTGATGACGGGTAAGAAAGTGGCTCAGGTCTGTGGCTGGCGGGCAAAGAAAAGCCCGGCTCAGGGCCGGGCTGTGTTCAGGTTCTACTGGCGATGATGATTTCGCCTGGGTGCGGTCAGGCAAATGATGCGTCAACCTTCCGTACACATTTCAGATACCCGAAAAAAGAAAAACCCGCCAACCAGTGGCGGGTCTAAAGAACATAAGGAGCAGGGTCAGATTGCCAAAGTGGATGTCATAAACTCGTGAAGTTCACGTTGACGGCGTGTCGATACCCTTGATGAGCACAAAAAAAGCCCGCCATGAAGGCGGGCAACGAACGTTTTGAAGGGAGAGATTACAGCCTCAGGCCTGCTGGTTAAGTCAGCATTAACCGCCATCCATTGACCACGGGCAACGATACGCCTATACAGGCGTGCCAGATTTCCAGGAGCCACCATGCGCGACGAAGACGACCTGCACGAACCCGAGCACGATCACCTGCTCGATCACGAATTCCTCTATGAGGGCTTCGACCCTGAAGCAGATGCCCAAGGCGCCGAGGACGAAGTCGAGGAGGACGAAGCGCTGCTGGATGACCTCGATGACGAAGAGCGCGATCACCCCGCCTGGCACGACGACCTGGACGACTGAGTCAGCGCCCGTCGACCGAGAAGCGCCCAGGGCCGCTGACTGCCAGCACCAGCAGGCCGCCGCAGATGCTTAGATTTTTCAGGAACTGGGTCATGTTGGCGGCGCGCTCGGGGTCGACCATGTTCCAGAACGGATGGCCAAGCAGCCCGGTCCCCAGCACGAACAGGGCAAACAGGAAGGCCAGCGGTCGGGTGTAGAAGCCCAGGATCAGCAGGATGCCGACAACGAATTCCATGATCACCGCAACCGCTGCTGCCAGCATCGGGGCAGGGGCGCCCAGTGAGGTCATGTAGCCGACCGTGCCTTCGAAGCCGGTCAGTTTGGCCCAGCCGGAAAGGACGAAGAGGATCATGAGCAGCACGCGGGCGATCAGGAGGATGATGTCGCGTTGACCATCGAACAGGGAGTAGCGCATGGCGGCGTACCGGTGGCTGGGGACAAGCTCCACTTTAGCAGTTGCGCAGAAGGTTGCTGCCGGGCAGCAAAAAGGCGTCGCAAGCTGCCAAGCTGTCCAGGCGGACGCACTGATCGTTTTTTGGCGCCTAAGCGCATGCCAAGGCCTTAAGGCTTAGTCGCGAGAGAAAGATCAGATGGAGTGTGGCGCTGATGGCCAGAGGGAGGGGGTGCGCAATGCTTGGTGCCCCGAGCCGGACTCGAACCGGCACACCTTGCGGCGGCGCATTTTAAGTGCGATGTGTCTACCAATTTCACCATCGGGGCACGATAGCAAGTTGCGCATTAGACACGAAAATTATGCGGAAATCAACGGTTTAGAAGCTGTGCAGAAATGTGCCTGTGGCTTTGAACATTAATCTTACAAAGCACGCACTTCGCGAGCTGGTTTGCCCTGAGGGCAAGTCTGAAATCTGGAGTTGTAAGGGGGGGGCGGCCTGTTTGCCTCTTTCGCACATCATCAATATTGCTGGCAGCGACACGCCTTACCACTTTGCAGAGGGGGCTTTACTTGGGAACAATGTGCTTGTTAGCTAACACTTTCTTTTTGCTTTATATGCGCCCGAAAAAACTGCACAGCTTGACCCGTACAACTATCCGTTTACCGGAAAGCGACAAGAGAAAAGCCCGAACTCAGGCGCGCTGCCCAGCTTCCAGGTTGTGCTTGCGCTGTATGGGGCGAATCTTGAACCAGATCGAATACATCGCTGGCAGAAACACCAAGGTCATGATCGTGCCCACGAAGGTGCCCCCGATCAGGGTGTAGGCCAATGTGCCCCAGAATACTGAGTGGGTAAGAGGGATGAACGCCAGGATGGCCGCCAATGCCGTCAGCAAGACGGGGCGTGCTCGTTGCACGGTTGCTTCAACCACGGCGTCGAAAGGCTCAAGACCTTCGGTTTGGTTGTGGTGAATCTGTCCAATAAGGATCAGCGTGTTGCGCATCAGAATTCCCGAAAGCGCAATCAGTCCGACCAGTGCGTTGATCCCGAACGGTTGCCCGAATAGCAGCAATACTGGCACTACACCAATCAACCCCAGTGGGGACGTCAGGAACACCATGGCCATTGCGGAGATCGAGCGCACCTGCAAAATGATGGTCAGCAAGGTCAGGGCAATCATGATCGGCAAGAGTGGAACTATCGCCTGGCTGGCCTTGCCCGACTCCTCGATGGAACCTGCCATTTCGATTTTGTATCCAGGTGGCAGCGATGTGATGATTGGCTGCAGCTCCTTCCAGATCGCAGTGGAAACATCGGGCGGCTGGAGCCCTTGCGCGATATCACCGCGCACTGTCATGGTGGGCGTGCGGTCTCGGCGACGCAGGATCGGATCCTCCATGCGTATACTCACCTTGCCGACCTGTGAAACAGGAACACGCTGGCCGTTTGAGCCTGCCAAGGTAAAGTTTTCGATCTGGGCAGGGTCCAGTCTGGCTCGACCAGCGGCACGGCCTACGAGCTGAACAGACCGGATATCTTCCCTGACTGAAGTGATCGGCACCCCGGTCAGCAAGAATTGCAGCTGCTGCGATACCGAGGTGGAAGTCAGCCCCACCGCCTGCAGGCGATCTTGATCCAGTGCGAAGTGAAGGGTCGGTACAAGCGGACCCCAGTCAGTATTGACAGTCTTCATCATCGGGCTTGCCTGCAGCACGCCCTGAACTCGCGCAGCGATCTGGCGCAGTTGCGCAGGGTCGGGGCCCATGACGCGATAAGCGACCGGATAAGGAGAGTAGGGGCCGAAGACCAGTTGGGTTACACGCACTTGAGCTTCGGGCGCCAGGCCTTCGGCAGCGGCTTCCCGCAGACGGTACTTGAGGACCTCACGAGCCTCTTGGTTTTGGGTCAGAACGACAATCTTGGCGAAAGATGGATCTGGCAATTCCGGAGCCATTGCCAGGAAGAAGCGCGGCGGGCCTTGGCCGATGTAAGTGGTGACAATTTTTGCCTCCTCTTGCTGGCGCAACCAGGACTCCACCTTGATGGCGGCGGCATTCGTCTGTTCGATGGATGTGCCGTAGGGCATCTGCAACTCCACCAGAACTTCAGGGCGATCAGAAGTTGGGAAGAACTGTTTCTTCACCAGCCCCATACCCAGCACCGCAGCCACAAATGTCGAAACAACTGTGCCTGCCACAAGCCATTTGTATGAGATCACCCAGCTCAACAGAGAGCGGAAGCGGTTGTAATGACGGGTGTTGTAAATGGCGGCATGGCCGCCTTCGATGGTCTTGATGTGAGGCAATAACTTCACGCCCAGATAAGGGGTGAACGCTACAGCCACCACCCAGGACGCGATCAAGGCGATGCCAACGACCCAGAACATGTTGCTCGTGTATTCGCCTGCGGTGGACTGGGCAAAACCGTTAGGCATGAAACCGATGGCGGTTACCAGGGTGCCAGCAAGCATTGGCGCAGCTGTATGGCTCCAGGCATAGGCGCATGCCTTGATACGGTCGTAACCTTCTTCCATCTTCACTACCATCATCTCGATGGCGATGATGGCATCGTCGACCAGCAGGCCCAGCGCCAGGATCAGTGATCCGAGTGTTATACGGTCGAAGTTCTTGCCAGTGGCAGCCATGACGACGAAGACGATCGCCAAGGTCAAGGGCACTGCTGCGGCAACGACGACCCCCACACGCCATCCCATGCTGACAAAACAAACCAGCATCACAACCAGCAAGGCAACGAAGAACTTCACCATGAACTCATCGACGGATGACGTGATGTTCACCGCTTGATCCGTCACCTTGCTGAGTGTCATGCCCAAAGGCATGTTTGCGTTGATGCCTGCAGTTTCAAGCTCCAGGGCTTTGCCGAGGTCGAGCCCGTTCCAACCCTCACGCATGACGATGCCAAGCAGCAGCGCAGGCTCGCCACCATTGCGTACCAGGAATGTCGCGGGGTCTTCATAGCCCCGTTCGACATCCGCAATGTCCGAGAGCTTCAGCGTGCGGCCTTTCGTGAACACGGGCGTATCGCGGATTTTTTCCAGTTGATCAAAGGCACCCTCGACCCTGATCACTACCTGGGGGCCGCTTGTCTCAACCGATCCGGCCGGAGACAGGGCGTTCTGGTTGTCCAGAGCGGAGAAAATATCCTGCGGTGTAATCCCCAGCGTAGCCAGCCGGTCGTGGGAAAAGGAAACGAATATCCGTTCAGGCTGTTCTCCGAGGATGTTGACCTTTTTGACGCCGGGCACGTGCAGCAGTTGCTGGCGCAGTGTTTCAGCATCACGTATCAATTGTCGCTGGGGTTCCCCCTTGGCTTTGAGGGCGTACACGGCAAACGTGACGTCCGAGAATTCGTCATTGAGCATTGGGCCAATCACGCCCTGGGGCATCAGCTTGGCTTGATCACCCGCTTTCTTGCGGGCTTGGTAGAACTCTTCCTGAACAGCTGACGGCGGGGTCTTGTCCTGCAGCGAAACCATCGTGAAAGCCAGCCCAGGCCGTGTATAGGTTTCGGTACGGTCATACCAGCGCAGTTCTTGCATGCGCTTTTCCAGCGGCTCTGCCACCAGGTCCTGCATCTCCTGCGCGGTAGCGCCGGGCCAGGCACTGATGATGGTCATCTGCTTTACGGTGAAAGGCGGATCTTCCGCTCGGCCCAGTTTGAAGAAGGCCAACGTACCGGCCAGCGTGATAAGCAAAATCAGGAACAGGGTGATCGAGCGCTCACGTACCGCTAACGCAGACAGGTTAAAACGGCGTTCACTCATGGCTGCCGCTCCGTGGTCTGAGCGGTCTGAATCTGTTCCATGACCTCAGCACCCTCGCGGAGCAAATGCGCACCCAAGGTGACAACCCGATCCCCGGTGTTGATGCCGCCCTTTACCACAGCTACCTCGTCACTGACGCTCAATACCTCTACCGGGCACCAGGCCACCTTGGCCGGCCGGCCGCTAATTACCCACACACCCGTACCGTTGCCAGGGTCAAAAAGTGCGCCTATCGGTACTTGCCTGGCTTGGGAGTCCCGACTGTGTTCAGCAATATCAACAGTCACGGTTGAACCCAACGGGGCGCTCGCTAAAGCGCCAGTCAGCACGTATCTGGCCTCGAACGTGCGGGTGGCTGGGTCGGCTGCCTCTGAAAGCAGTCGCAGTTTTGCGGGCACGGCCTGTGAACCTTGGCCAAACAGCCTGGCGAAAGCTGTCGAGCCAGGGGCAGGGCGGAGGGTTTCTGGCAAGTGGACGACAGCTTCTCGTTGGCCAGCTCTCGCCAGTCTCACAACCGCCTGGCCTGCACTGACTACCTGGCCCGGTTCGGCCAACGTGTCCATCACGACACCATCGGCATCGGCCAGCAAGACTGCATACCCGGTGGCGTTCCTGGCAACGTCGGCCTGAGCCTGCGCAGCGCTGAGCTGTGCCTTTGCGGAATCAGCTGCAGCTTTGATCTGATCGTAGAGCGATGCCGAAACCGCGCCCTCGGCCACTAACCTTCGATAACGAGCTTCATCATCAGCGGTTTGCTTGGCCTTCGCCCTGGCCGAAGTAACAGCCTCCTGCTGCGCGCGTGCCTGCAGAGTCAGATCGACCGGGTCCAGGCGCATCAGAGGCTGCCCGCGTTCAACTGTTTCTCCGGCATCCACCAGGCGCTGCAGGATCTTTCCAGATACACGAAAGCCGAGGTCACTCTGGGTGCGAGCGACCACTACCCCGGAAAACGACCGCGCAGGATCCACTGCGTTCAGTACCGCGATTGCTTTTACAACCGGCGGCTTGTCACGCGGGTCTTTTCCCGGTGAAGAGGCCCCGCAAGCGACCAGGGCGAGTGGGAGTAGACAACCGACTAAGGCGGCAGGGCGCAGGCGCATGGGATCCCGTTCTCAAAAGGCGACATAGGAACCCAATTTTTATACTGGTGACCAATATTGTCAATGGTCACAACTGTTATGGCGCAAGGCTCCTCAAAATCAGGGCGGGCAGTTGGATGACCGCATCCTCGAGGGTGTCCAGGTTGTGCTGAAGCAGCGCGGCATTTATGTAGGGCCTCATGACCAGAAAAATGGCCAAGGTCGATTCGTCGATTGGCGTCTTTCGCTCAAACTCTCCTGTGTCGCGCCCTTCAGACAGGATCGCCTGAATGACCTGGTTGACCTTGGCTTCGTGGGCCTTGACTGATGGCCATAGATCGCGCGATGCCACTGCAGCTATGTCATAGAGCTTACGTTCATGGAAGAAGAGATCGGCGCCGCCCTCTGCAATCGTTCGGAATAGACGCCTGAGCTTTTCCGATGCGCTAGGGGCTTCGCTGATAGCCGTCTCAATGCGCTGCATGATGAGCGCAAGCCGGCCGGAGCAAATGACCTCACCGATCGCTTGCTTGGATTCGAAGAATTTATAGACGTAGGCCTTCGAAAAGCCGATTGCCTTGGCCAGGTCCGAGACGGTGGTCTTGTCATAGCCGTAGTGGGCAAAGTGCTCCATGGCAGCCTGGATGATCTGATCCCTCACATCGTGGTCGGCTGGCCCGCGTGCCGGGGCGGGTGGAGAAGATTTCGTCATGTGTGAAGTGTCCTGAAACGGGTGACCGGTTGTGACCAAAATATAACATGGTCACATTCCCTCTTGGTCTATGTGAATCCTTATGCCTCCCTACCGAACGACTGCTCTGCCTGTTGAGCCAGCCTCAATTGCAGGGTGCATGCAAGTGCGTTTTATAACCCATTGTTATAGTTGAGCGCATCGCAGCACCTATGATCAAAGGAATGAGGGCGTCGATCGATTGGGCAATTGACACCTTGCCATCATTAAGCCACTGTTGCCATTGGATCCAATGAGTGTGACGCCATGTCTCAGGCCACTACCGCGGCTCTTCCCGGGCGTACTGTCCGCCCCCGGTTGTTCTGGCGCCTGCTGTTCGCGCAGGTGTTGCTGCTGGGCGCTTTTCTGTACCTCAGCCTGATCACCCTCGCGGGCTACCTCCTGCTGCTCGGTTTCGATGCTGAGCAGCAGCAATCGCAACGCCTGATGGCGTTGGCGGGTGGCGGCCTGATACTGCTGGTGGGCCTGTGGTTGCTGAAAGTAGCGATGCCGCGACGAATCAGCCCGCTCATGGTCGAACCCGAGCGTTGATAATCCGTTGCAGCGCGTGCTGTTGCAGAAGGGTACGCTTGGCTAAGCTATCCAGATCCCTCCTGCAGTACCTGTGGAGTTTGCATGGTTTCAGCCGACTGTATCGATCACCCTGTCATGCCCGCCAGCCGCTATGAGCAGCTGGTGCAGTCGGTGGTGGATTACGCCATCTACATGCTTGATCCGTCCGGCCACGTGGTGTCCTGGAACGCAGGCGCCCAGCGGATCAAGGGCTACCGCGCCGATGAAATCATTGGCCGGCATTTTTCGTTGTTCTTCACCCCTCAGGATTGCGTCGAAGGGCGCCCGGAGCGCCTGCTCAAGCAGGCCCTGGAGCAAGGCGTGGCGCAGGACGAAGGCTGGCGCGTGCGCAAGGACGGCACGCAGTTCTGGGCCTTGGCCGCGCTGGATGTGATCCGCGACGAACAGGGGCAGATCGTCGGCTTGGCCAAGGTCACCCGTGATATCACCGACCGGCGCGAATCGGCGCTGCAGCTCGACGCCGTGCGCGCCCAGTTGTTCCAGGCGCAGAAGCTCGAAGCGCTGGGCCAGCTCACTGGTGGCCTGGCGCATGACTTCAACAACCTGCTGACCATCATCATCAATTCGGCGCGCCTGGCACAAACCAGCCAGGACCCGGCGCGGTTGCAGCGCATGCTTGAGCACATCCTCGATGCCGGGCATCGCGGAACCGAGCTGACCCAGCAACTGCTCAGCTTCGCCCGCTACCGGCAACTCGATGTCTCGCTGGTCGCCCCGGCCAGGCTTTTAGAGGCCACCCGTGGCCTGCTGGAGCATGCGCTGCCGCGTGAAATCGTCTTGCAGGCGTACTTGCAGCCCGATCTGCCACTGATCGAGGTGGATACCGGGCAGCTGCAGATGGTGCTGCTCAACCTGCTGTTCAACGCGCGCGATGCGATTGGCGAGAAGGGTACGATCGACCTGGCAGTGCTCACGGTTGATCTGGCAGGCGAAGTCGAGGGCCTGCATGGCACGTTCGTGTGCTTCGAAGTACGTGACAGCGGCGAAGGTATCGACCCTCAGATTTTGCCGCGCATCTTCGAGCCGTTCTTCACCACCAAGCCTTTCGGCAAGGGCACCGGCCTTGGCCTCAGCCAGGTATACGGTTTTGCCAAGCAGAGCAATGGCGCCATCCATGTCGGCAGCACACTCGGCCAGGGCACGTGCATGTGCCTGTATCTGCCGGCCTATCAGCCCGATGCGGGGGCACAAGACGACAGGTAGCCACCATGGTGCAGGCACTCAAACGGCTGGTCACGGGGATCGAAGGGCTCGATGCGCTGCTCAAGGGCGGCCTGGTCGCAGGCGCTTCCTATATCGTTCAGGGGCCACCCGGTGCGGGCAAGACCATCCTGGCCAACCAGTTGGCCTGCGGCCATGTGCGTGACGGTGGCAAGGTGCTGGTGGCGACCTTGCTCAGCGAGTCCCATGAGCGCTTGTTCCAGTACCTGGCGACCCTGGAGTTCTTCGACCCAGGCATGGTGGGTGACCAGATCCAGTTCGTCAGCGCCTTCGATACCCTCGAGCAGGAAGGGCTGGACGCGGTGGTCAAGCTGCTGCGCCAGGAAATCGGCAAGCAGCAGGCGAGCCTGCTGATCGTCGATGGCGTGCTCAATGCCCGGGTACGTGCAGAAACGGCGCTGGACACCAAGAAGTTCGTCTCGGAATTGCAGGGCCATGCGGCGTTCGCCGGTTGTACCGTGCTGCTGCTGACCAGCGCCCGCCTGGATGACAACAGCCCGGAACATACCATGGTCGATGGCGTGATCGAGTTGGGCGAGCAACTGGTCGGCAGCCGCGCGGTGCGCCATGTACAGCTGCGCAAGACGCGGGGCAGCGGGGCGTTGTCCGGCCGCCACGAGTGCCTGATCGATCAGGCGGGGATGCACGTCTACCCGCGCCTGGAGTCGCTCTACAGCCACCCCAGCCAGCTGGGCTCCGCCTCTTTGCACCGGGTGTCCACGGGGGTCGAGGCGTTGGACGAAATGCTGGGCGGTGGCCTGACGCTGGGTTCGGTCAGCCTGCTGATGGGCCCCTCCGGGATTGGCAAGACCTCGATTGGCCTGGCTTTTCTGGCGGCAGGCAGCGTGGAGCAGCCTGCACTGCACTTCGGTTTTTACGAAACGCCCGCCCGGTTACGCCTGAAGGCTGCAGCGCTGGGCTACGACTTGGCCGCCCTCGAGCATACCGGCGCCTTGCAGCTGTGCTGGCAACCGACTACCGAAGGCCTGCTGGACCAGGTAGGTGCGCGTCTGCTCAAGCACGTCGAGCAGCAGGGCAGCAAGCGTGTGTTGATCGACAGCCTGGGCGCGTTCAGCCGCTTGGCGATCGACCCGGCGCGGCTCA
This sequence comes from Pseudomonas sp. TWI628, assembly GCF_039673865.1. Taxonomy (NCBI): domain Bacteria; kingdom Pseudomonadati; phylum Pseudomonadota; class Gammaproteobacteria; order Pseudomonadales; family Pseudomonadaceae; genus Pseudomonas; species Pseudomonas sp. TWI628. The sequence goes on from NZ_JBDJMM010000001.1 coordinate 118,847, forward strand.
ATGCGTTTTTCCGTGCCTTGGTTGGCGAACTGCGGGCGCGTGATGTCAGCGTCATGCTCACCTGGGAGATGCGGGATATTTTCGGTTCGGAAATCACTGCCCCGGCGCCAGACCTGTCGAGCATCGTCGACAACCTCATGCTGATGCGCTTCGTTGAGCTGGACTCGCAGCTGCGGCGCATGCTGTCGATCCTGAAGGTGCGCGACAGCCATCACGACCCGGCGCTGCACGAACTGCGCATCGGCCCGCAGGGCATCCATCTGCGCAAGGCGTTCGAAGGCGCCACAGGCGTACTCTCGGGTACTCCGGTGCCGCAAGGGGGTGGCTGACGGGGCCGGCCGATGAACACCATCCTGATTGTCGATGACGAATACCTGATCGCCGATATCCTCGGCTTTGCCCTGGAGGACGAAGGTTTTCTGGTGGAAAAGGCCAGCAACGGGCGCAAGGCCCTGGAGGCGCTGAAGGAAAAGCGTGTGGACCTGGTGATTACCGACTACATGATGCCGGTGCTCAATGGTGAGGAACTGGTGCGGGCGATTCGCGACGAACTGCAACTGCTGGACCTGCCGGTGATCCTGATGAGCGGCGCCCAGGCCAGCCAAGGGCGCCCGGAGCTGTTTGCTGCGGTCTTCGACAAGCCGTTCGACATGGACAGGATGATCGCCAAGGTGCGCGAACTGCTCGGCACCTGAGGTTCAGGTTGCGGCTTGCGCCGGCCCTTCGATCAAGCGCGTCCGTGCGGCTTGAAGCGAGGCGCTCAGGTCAGTGTTGGTCGTCGTGCTTTTCCGGAGCCGGGCTGCCGGCCTGGATGCGCTTGAAGATCTCTTCACGGTGCACCTGGACATCCTTTGGTGCATCGATGCCAATCCTCACCTGCATCCCTTTTACGCCCAGAATGGTGACTTTGATGTCATCGTTGATGACGATACTTTCGCCAACCTTACGGGTGAGTATCAGCATGTAGTTCTCCTTGGTAATGTAGAAATCCGTCGGGCCATTGGGCCGCAGCGGTGGGAGCGTGTCCCTCTTCCTTCTCATTAAAGACGCTTTCGGCGGATAGTAATTCCCCGAAAGACAAATTCTGTTGCGTGTCTTTAGTCGCAGGTGCCGAGGTAAATGCTGTCAAGCGTTTCGGCGAGGTGCTCGGTGGCAAGAATAGGGGGCTTCGGCCTTTATGGGAAATTTCTCTGCATGATGGGCTGAATAGTTCGACTCAATCATCGGCTGTTGTTTCCAGGGCCTGAAGAAATAGCAACAGGGCCACCTCTTCGGCATCCAGGCCCTTGCGCACCCGGCGCCTGGGCAAGTCGGCCAGGCGCCCGAGGGCATAATGTTCGAGCACGGCCGGGTGGATATAGCAGCGCCTGCACACCGCCGGCGTGTTGCCCAGGCGTGTTGCCACCTGCTTGACGATGGCCGCGACCTGGCGCTTGGCTTCGCTCTCCGGCTCCCAGGCCAGCGGCCGTAGCAGGCTCAGCGCCAGGCTGCTGCCGGCCCAGGTGCGGTAGTCCTTGGCGGTGAAGTCGGCGCCGGTCAGTTGCTGCAAGTACTGGTTGACCTCGCTGGAGCCGACGCTGTGCCGCTGGCCGTCTTCATCCAGGTACTGGAACAGCGCCTGCCCAGGCAGTTCCATGCAGCGCTTGAGCAGGTTGGCCAGGCGCCGGTCGCGCAGCGTGACATTGTGCTCCACGCCGCGCTTGCCGCGGAACTGGAAGCGCACGGTGCTGCCCTGCACCTTGACGTGACGGTTGCGCAGGGTGGTCAGGCCGTAGGACTGGTTGTCGCGCAGGTAGCGTTGGTTGCCGATGCGGATCAGCGTGTGGTCGAGCAGGCTCACCACCAGCGCCATGACTTTCTCCCGGTCCAGGCCCGGGCGGGCCAGGTGCGCTTCCAGTTGCGCACGCAGTTTTGGCAGTGCCTGGGCAAAGGCCAGCATGCGCCCGTACTTGTGCTGGTCGCGCAGTTCGCGCCACTGGGCGTGGTAGCGGTACTGCTTGCGGCCGCGGGCATCGCGGCCGGTGGCTTGCAGATGGCCTTGCGGGTCGGCGCAGATCCACACATCGCTGTAGGCCGGCGGGATTACCAGGGCGGCGATGCGTGCCAGGGTTTGTGGGTCGCGGATGCGCAGCCCCTGGGCATCGAGGTAGATGAAACGGTCGCGCCAGCGGCGCCGGGTCAGGCCCGGCTGGCTGTCGTCGACATAGTGCAGGCTGGGTGGCAGAGGGCAGTCGAGCATCGGCGGCGGGCCTCGATCAGGTCACTGATCAATGGACAACGGCCGCTTCGAGGATGCTCAACCCAGCAGTGCCACCGACTTGATCTGCGCGAACAGCGCCTGGCCGGCATGCACGCCAAGCTGGTCTGCCGAGAACCGCGTGATGCGCGCCAGCAAGGCGTTGCCGCCGGCATCCAGGCTTACCAGCACATGCGCCGGGTTGTCCGCAGGGCGCGTTTCGCGCACCCGCACCGGCAAGCGATTGAGAATGCTCGAGGTACTGTCGGCGCGCAGTGCCAGGCTCACATCCCGGGCCTGCACCTTGACCCGCAAGGTACTGCCCATGCTGTGTGCCGGGTGGGCGATACGCAGCAATGGCGCTTCATTGCCGGGCAGGCGCAGGTCGAGCAGGTCGTAGTGCGGATCGTGGCCGACCACAATGCCCTCGAAGACCACCCCGGCATCCTCGCCTTGGGCCAGTGACAGGTCGAGGCGGGCCAAGGTCTCGCCGATCGGTCCGCTGGCCATGGCCCGGCCTTGCTCCAGCAGCACCAGATGGTCAGCCAGGCGCGCCACTTCGTCCTGGGCATGGCTGACGTACAACAGTGGGATATCCAGTTCCTCGTGCAGGCGTTCCAGGTATGGCAGGATCTCGCGCTTGCGCGGCCCGTCGAGTGCGGCCAGCGGTTCGTCCATCATGAGCAGCCGCGGGCTGCTGAGCAGTGCGCGGGCAATGCCGACCCGTTGGGCCTCGCCGCCCGACAAGGTGGCCGGCTTGCGTTCGAGCAGGTGGCCGATGCCGAGCAGCTGGCATGCCTGGTCGAGGCTGACCTTGCGCTCGGGCGGGGCGATGCGCCGCCAGCCGAATTCCAGGTTGCCGCGCACCGACAGGTGCGGGAACAGGCTGGCCTCCTGGAATACGTAGCCCACCGGGCGCAAGTGCGGTGCCAGGAAGTGGCCACGGGCGCTGTCCTCCCAGACCTCACCATTGACCTCGATATACGCGCTGGCCGCCCGCTCCAGCCCGGCCAGGCAGCGCAGGCACGAGGTCTTGCCCGAGCCCGAGTGGCCGAACAGCGCGCTGATGCCGCGGCCAGGCAGGTTCAGGTCGACGTCCAGGGTGAAGTCGTCGCGGGCCAGCTTCAGGCGCGCCACTATCGATCCGCTCATTTCAGCTCCAGCCAGCTTTGCTACGGCGCCCGGCGTAGAGCAGGAGCAGCACCAGGAACGAGAACACCAGCATGGCACCGGCCAGCCAGTGGGCTTGCGCATATTCCATGGCCTCGACGTGATCGAAGATTTGCACCGAGACCACGCGGGTTTTGTCGGGGATGTTGCCACCGATCATCAGCACCACGCCGAACTCGCCAACGGTATGGGCAAAGCCGAGGATGCTGGCGGTGACGAAGCCGGGGCGGGCCAATGGCAGCACCACGTGGACGAACGTGTCCCAGGGGCTGGCGCGCAGGGTCGCGGCCACTTCCAGCGGGCGCTGGCCGATGGCGCCGAAAGCGTTTTGCAGCGGCTGTACCACGAAGGGCATGGAGTACACCGTCGAGCCGATCACCAGGCCCGTGAAGCTGAACACCACGGTGCCCAAGCCCATGGCCTGGGTCGCCTGGCCGAGCCAGCCGTGCGGGCCGAGGGCGATCAGCAGGTAGAAGCCGATCACTGTCGGCGGCAGCACCAGTGGCAGCGCCACCACCGCGCCCACCGGCCCGCGCAGCCACGAGCGCGTGCGCGCCAGCCACCAGGCGATGGGCGTGCCGACAATCAGCAGGATCAGCGTGGTCAGGCTGGCCAGCTTGATGGTCAGCCAGACTGCGCCGAAGTCACTGGCGTCCAGTGGCATCAGATTTCATAACCGTAGGACTTGATCAGCGCAGCGGCTTTCGGGCCCTTGAGGTAGTCGATCAAGGCCTTGGCAGCCGGGTTGTCCTTGCCTTTGTTGAGGATGACCGCATCCTGCAGGATCGGCGCGTGCAGGTTGGCCGGGACGATCCAGGCCGAACCACTTGCGAGCTTGCCGTCCTTGTAGACCTGCGACAGGGCGACGAAGCCCAGCTCGGCGTTGCCGGTGGAGACGAACTGGTAGGCCTGGGTGATGTTCTGGCCTTCGACGATCTTGGCCTTGGTGGCCTCGGTCAGCTTCAGCGTGTCCAGCACCTGGGTGGCGGCCAGGCCGTATGGGGCGGCTTTCGGGTTGGCGATGGCCAGGTGCTGGAACTGGTTCTTCTTCAGCACCTCACCGTTGTCATCCACATAGCCCGGCTTGGCCGACCACAGGGCCAGGGTGCCGGTGGCGTAGGTGAAGCGCGAGCCCGGGACGATCTCCTTTTCCTCTTCCAGCTTCTTCGGGGTGCTGTCGTCGGCGGCGAGGAACACTTCGAACGGTGCGCCGTTCTTGATCTGCGCGTAGAACTGCCCGGTGGCGCCATAGGCGGCGACCAGTTTGTGGCCGGTGTCCTTCTCGAAGTCCTTGGCGATGGCCTGGATCGGCGCGGTGAAGTTCGCGGCGACCGCAACCTGCACCTCATCGGCCCAGGCGCTGTTGAGCGCGATCAGGCTGGCCAGGGCAGTGGCGGCCAAGTGGGGCAGGCGGATACGCATGAAGGCAGCTCCTTGAGGTGGTTATCGTTATGGTGTGAACTATATAGCGATAGGCCAATGGTCGGGAAGGGGCTGGAGCAGGGGTTATAACCTCTGGGTCGTCTACTGCCGGCGATTGGGCAGGCGCGAGGGTGTGTTTAGCGCATGATCCGCGCCAACGCGTTGTCAGCAATCTCCCGGGTCAGTTGTTCAGCCGGCATGTGCCTGCCCAGGCGCAGTGCCTGCCCTGACCACAGGTTGCTGAAATCGCTGTTGCCCTGCGCCTCGGTAATCGCCCGCAACGGCATCAATGCGCCCCCGGCCAACGGGAAGCGCGGGGCCAGTTCGCTCATCGGCCCCAGTTCACGCATGATGCGGTTGTTGATGCCACGCGCCGGGCGCCCGGTGAACAGGTTGGTCAACGCGGTGTCGCTGGCCGCAGCGGTGTCCAGTGCGCGACGGTGGGCAGGGGAGACCTTGGCCTCCGGGCAGAACAGGTAGGCGGTGCCGATCTGCACTGCACTGGCGCCCAATGCCAGGGCCGCCACCAGGCCGCGGTGGTCGCCGATGCCGCCGGCGGCGATCACCGGCAGGCGCACGGCATCGGCAATCTGCGGCACCAGGGCGAAGGTGCCGATCTGGCTGGTGATGTCGTTGCTGAGGAACATGCCGCGATGGCCGCCGGCTTCATAGCCCATAGCGATGATCGCGTCGCAGCCATTGGCTTCCAGCCACAGCGCTTCTTCCACCGTGGTGGCGCTGGACAACACCTTGGCGCCGGTGGCCTTGACCCGCTGCAGCAGTGCAGCTTGCGGCAAGCCAAAGTGGAAACTCACCACCTCCGGGCGCAACTGCTCCACCAGCAGGCAGCTCTGTTCATCGAAGGGTGCGCGGTTGGAAACAGGCGTAGGCGCATCGAAGTCGGCGCCGACTTCGGCGTAGTACGGTTGCAGTGCCTGCTTCCAGCGGGCGTCGCGCTCCGGGTCGGGCGCTGGCGGCTGATGGCAGAAGAAGTTCAGGTTCAGCGGCCGGCCAGGGCAGGCCGTGCGGAAGGCCTCGATCTCAGCGCGCACCTGGTCGCCGGTGAGCATGGCGCAGGGCAGGGCACCCAGGCCACCTGCGCTGGCCACGGCAATGGCCATGGCCGAACCCGAGGCGCCGGCCATCGGCGCCTGGAGAATGGGCAACTCGATGCCCAGCAGATCGAGGATACGACGGTCGGGCCAGTTGCTCATGCGCTTCTCCTTGCCGCTGCTGCCTTACAGTGCTTTGCTCACCTGGATGTCGATGATCTTCTCGGCGTCTTCACCGTGAATCTTGCGCAGGGCTTCCATGGCCTGTTCGTGCGAGGCGTCGGCCATCACGGCGAAGTCCCAGCGGCGCTGGCCGTCGAGCTTGTACTTGATGACGTATTTGATGTTCTGGGTCATGGTGGGCCTTATCCGAGTTTCGACGACGAGCGGCGGATGATCTTGATCTTGTGGGTCAGGGTCGGTTTGCGCGTTACCGAGATCGGGCGGGTGGTCACAGTATCGATGGTGATGTTCCAGAAACCGGTGCTCGGCACGGTGATCTTGGCCGGGAAGCGCTCGAAGTGGCCACCGTGGTAGGTGTGCCGGCCGCCGTTCTTGAAGCTGCGGAAATTAGCGTCGTTCATCAGGCGGATGTTGCAGCGCTGGGAGCACTCGATGACGACGATATCGTCCTCGTTGAGGTGCTCGCGCTGGTGTACGAATTTCATGGGGTGCTCCGCAAGGATTGGTTCTGCAAAGGCGAACGATACCACGATGTCGGCTTGCGCTGCCGCGCCTGGATGGTACTTGGCAGATAAAACGGCCAAAGCGGGGAGCAAAACCGCCTGGCTGTTGTCCTAGGCTCTCTGGTCATTCGAGGTGCGGGAAATGAAGTGGATGGTGGCGGCGTTGTTCCTGGCGCTGGGGGGGTGTGTCAGTGTGGCGGAACTTGAGCAATCCCATGAAACCATGGATGTCATGTCGGGCAAGACGCCGCGTGAATACGCCGATTGCGTCAAGGCGCACCTGGCCAAAAGCCGTGATCCTTTGGTGGAGGAACAGCACGATGAGGGCTTGCGCCTGATCGTGCCGCAAAAACTCACGGCAGGTTCCGGGCCGGCAGCGTTGCTCGACATCCGCAAGCGCGGCAGCGGCAGCAGCATCAAGCTGCATGAGCGGCTGAACAACTTTCCGCTGCGCCCGGGCGATGTACGCCAGGCAACGACCGAGTGCATCTCTGGCAGTTGATCTGGCTCAACGGATCGGCCCTTAGCAGGCCAATTGCCAGCCGGTGGTCGACTTGGGCGTTGTTGCGAATTCCCCTACAGGGCTAGTATCCATTTGCTTATGTTTTTTAAGCCTAAGCTTATAACAAAAGAAATGGAGATTCGTGATGACACCGTTGAGTCGCGTCGTGATCGGCAGCCTGCTGATCCTGGCCTGGCCCGCGGCGCATGCCGCCGATGGCCAGAAAGTCTTTACCCAGGGCGGGGCCAACCCCGCCGCCATGGCCTGCCTGAGCTGCCATGGCCCGGACGGCAAGGGCGTTGCCGCCGCAGGGTTCCCCCGCCTGGCTGGCCTGCCTGCCGGTTACCTGAGCAAGCAGCTGCGTGACTGGCAAAGTGGCAGCCGCCAGCAGCCGGTCATGGCGCCGTTGGCCAAAGCCCTGAGCATTGATGAGATCGAGGCCGTCAGCCATTACCTGGCCGCGCTGCCGAGTGACCCTGCCCCAGACGGGCGTCGCCAGCAGATGGCGAGCAACCCCACCGAACGCCTGGCCCTCTACGGCGACTGGAGCCGGCAGATCCCCGGCTGTGTGCAGTGCCATGGCCCAGGCGGCAGCGGTGTTGGCGAGCACTTCCCGCCGCTGGCCGGGCAGCCCGCCGCCTACCTGATCGCGCAACTCAATGGCTGGCGCGACGGCAGCCGCAGCAATGACCCCAACCAGTTGATGGCAGGCGTGGCCAAGGCCATGACCGACGCCGAAGTCAAGGCGATTGCCGAGTACTTCGCCCACCCCGCCAGCCCGGAGGTCAAGCCATGAAAACCTTGATGCCAACGTTACTGCTGCTGGCCACGGGCGCTGCCTTTGCCAATCAAGCGCCGATCGCCATGGAAGACCAGTCGCAACTGAAAGTCCCCGGTGCCCAGGCCGCGCCACAATTCGCCCCGCCCGCCGAAAGCGAGTTGCCGGACAATGCATTCGGCAAAATGGTCCGCGAGGGCCACGCACTGTTCGTCGATACCCGCCGGTTGATGCCCGAGGCCGTGGGCAATGGCATGAACTGCAGTAACTGCCACCTCGACCAGGGCCGCCTGGCGCATTCCGCGCCGCTGTGGGGCGCTTATCCGATGTACCCGGCCTACCGCAAGAAAAACGACAAGTTGAACACCTTCGCCGAGCGCATCCAGGGTTGCTTCCAGTTCAGCATGAACGGCAAGCCGCCGGCCGCCGACAGCCCGCAGATGACGGCGCTTGCGGTGTATTCATACTGGCTTTCGACCCAGGCGCCCACCGGCGTGGAAATCGCCGGTCGCGGTTACCCCGAGGTGCCGCAGCCCAAAGGTGGCTATGACTTCAAGCGTGGCCAGCAGGTCTACCGCGAGCAGTGCGCCATCTGCCACGGTGACAACGGTGAGGGGCAGAAGGTCGCCGGTGAATATGTGATGCCGCCGCTGTGGGGCAAGGACTCCTACAACTGGGGCGCCGGCATGCACCGGATCAATACCGCGGCATCGTTCATCAAGTACAACATGCCACTGGGCAAGCCGGGAAGCCTGAGCGATCAGCAGGCCTGGGACGTGGCCGCCTGGGTCAACCGCCACGAACGCCCTCAGGACCCGCGCCTGGTGGAGGGCTCCATCGAAAAAACACGGCTGAAGTTCCATGCCAACGACGGCGTCAACCTGTATGGCCAGCAGGTTGACGGGGTGCTGATCGGGCAGGGCCCTGGCAGCTGAGCGGGGCGTTGAGCCGGCCCTTTCGCGGTGTTACGGGAGGGCCGGATGACGGGATTTTCACGAACTTTTTGGAACTATCTACACTGGGTTATCTCTATGATGGCAGCGGTCGTCACAGGCAAGGCATTGTAAGCTGCATGCCGCCTGATTAGACTGCGCCGAATTCCACAGGCCTCGCCTATGTTTAAGGATGTTTATGATCAAGAAATGCTTGTTCCCGGCAGCCGGCTACGGCACTCGCTTCCTGCCTGCTACCAAAGCCATGCCCAAGGAAATGCTGCCGGTGGTCAACAAGCCACTGATCCAGTATGGCGTTGAAGAAGCATTGGATGCTGGTCTGAACGAGATTTCCATCGTCACCGGCCGCGGCAAGCGCGCGCTGGAAGACCACTTCGATATCAGCTACGAGCTGGAAAACCAGATCAAGGGCACCGACAAGGAAAAGTACCTGGTCGGTATCCGTCGCCTGCTCGACGAGTGCTCGTTCGCCTACACCCGCCAGACCGAAATGAAAGGCCTGGGCCACGCCATCCTGACCGGCCGCCCGCTGATCGGTGACGAACCGTTCGCCGTGGTGCTGGCGGATGACCTGTGCGTCAACCTCGAAGGTGAAGGTGTGCTCGCGCAAATGGTCGCGCTGTACAAGAAATACCGCTGCTCGATCGTCGCCATCCAGGAAGTCGATCCGCAGGAAACCAACAAGTACGGCGTCATTGCCGGTGAAGAAATCAAGGACGGCATCTTCCGTGTCGACTCGATGGTCGAGAAACCGAAGCCGGAAGACGCACCGTCCAACCTGGCGATCATCGGTCGCTACATCCTGACCCCGGACATCTTCGAGAAGATCGAACAGACCGAACCAGGCAAAGGTGGCGAGATCCAGATCACCGACGCGCTGATGAAACAGGCTGCCGAAGGCAACGTGATCGCCTACAAGTTCAAGGGCCAGCGTTTCGACTGCGGTGGCGCCGAAGGCTACATCGAGGCGACCAACTTCTGCTTCGAGCACTTCTACAAGACCGGCAAGGCGTACTGATACGCCAACGCGGGTTCAAGGAGCCACCCTTCGGGGTGGCTTTTTTGTGTGCGCCAGGCAACGGCGGTATGCTGGGCGCCTGCCTAGGAGAGTGAATACATGGCCTACGATTTTGATCTGTTCGTGATTGGCGCCGGTTCCGGCGGTGTGCGTGCGGCGCGCTTCGCTGCGGGCTTCGGTGCAAAAGTGGCTGTGGCCGAGAGCCGCTACCTGGGGGGCACCTGCGTCAACGTCGGTTGCGTACCGAAGAAGCTGCTGGTGTACGGCGCCCACGTTGCCGATGAGCTGGAACAGGCCGCCGGTTTTGGCTGGACCCTGGAAGAGGGCCACTTCGACTGGGGCACGCTGATCGCCAACAAGAACCGCGAGATCGAGCGCCTCAACGGCATCTACCGCAACCTGCTGGTGAACAGCGGCGTGACCTTGCTGCAGGGCCATGCCCGCATCACCGGCGCCAACGAAGTGGAAGTGGACGGCCAGCGCTTCAGCGCCGAGCACATCTTGATTGCCACGGGCGGCTGGCCGCAGGTGCCGGACATTCCGGGCAAGGAACTGGCCATCACCTCCAACGAAGCGTTCTACCTCAAAGCGCTGCCACGCCGCGTGCTGGTGGTTGGCGGTGGTTACATCGCCGTCGAGTTCGCCGGCATCTTCCAGGGCCTGGGCGCCGACACCACCTTGCTGTATCGCGGTGACCTGTTCCTGCGCGGCTTCGATGGCTCGGTGCGTACCCACCTCAAGGAAGAGCTGGAAAAACGCGGAATGAACCTGCAGTTCAACGCCGACATCCAGCGCATCGACAAGCTTGAAGACGGCAGCCTGAAAGCCACCCTCAAGGACGGCCGCGAGCTGGTCGCCGATTGCGTGTTCTACGCCACCGGCCGCCGCCCGATGCTCGACAACCTGGGGCTGGAAAACACCGGCGTGGAGCTGGACGCCCGCGGCTTCATCCGCGTCGATGAGCAGTACCAGACCACCGCACCGTCGATTCTCGCCATTGGCGACGTGATTGGCCGCGTGCAGCTCACCCCGGTGGCCCTGGCCGAAGGCATGGCCGTGGCGCGGCGCCTGTTCAAACCAGAGCAGTACCGCCCGGTGGATTACCAGAACATCCCGACCGCGGTGTTCAGCCAGCCGCCGATCGGCACTGTTGGCCTCACCGAGGAACAGGCACTGGCAGCCGGGCACAAGGTGCAGATCTTCGAGAGCCGCTTCCGCGCCATGAAGCTGACCCTTACCGACATCCAGGAAAAGACCCTGATGAAGCTGGTGGTGGACGCCGAGACCGACAAGGTACTGGGCTGCCACATGGTCGGCCCGGATGCCGGCGAGATCATCCAGGGCCTGGGTATTGCCCTCAAGGCCGGTGCCACCAAGCAGCAGTTCGACGATACCGTTGGCGTGCACCCGACTGCCGCTGAAGAGTTCGTCACCATGCGCACAGTGACCCGCTGATGCCGCTGGCCTCATTGCCGGCTTGCCGGCGATGAGGCTCATGAATACCCCCGCAATCCTTTGCTCAGCCCATTCCCTTCTATTAATTATCTGCGGTTATAGCCAAAACCAATCACAAGCATGAGCTTTGCCAATGAGCCTTTGTCGGGACCAGCGGTTAGGATTCTCTCCATCAACTGATTCCAACCCCATGAAGGAGCGTCTCTCATGCCAATCATCAACAGCCAGGTCAAACCGTTCAACGCCACCGCCTACCACAAAGGCGAGTTCGTTCAGGTCAGCGAAGCCGACCTGAAAGGCAAGTGGTCCGTCGTGTTCTTCTACCCGGCCGACTTCACCTTCGTCTGCCCAACCGAGCTGGGTGACCTCGCCGACAACTACGCCGAGTTCCAGAAGCTGGGCGTGGAAATCTACGGCGTGTCGACCGACACCCACTTCACCCACAAAGCCTGGCACGACACTTCGGAAACCATCGGCAAGATCCAGTACCCGCTGATCGGTGACCCGACCCACGTCATCTCGCGCAACTTCGACGTGCTGATCGAAGAAGCCGGCCTGGCCGATCGCGGTACCTTCGTGATCAACCCGGAAGGCCAGATCAAGATCGTCGAACTGAACGACGGTGGTGTTGGCCGCGACGCAGCCGAGCTGCTGCGCAAAGTGAAGGCTGCCCAGTACGTAGCTGCTCACCCAGGCGAAGTGTGCCCGGCCAAGTGGAAAGAAGGCGAAGCCACCCTGGCTCCATCGCTGGACCTGGTCGGCAAGATCTAATTTTCGCCCGATAAGCGCCTGCGCGACGATCATGCTGCGCAGGCACTTCTCGAACGAAAATCCGCCGATGTGTCTGTCGCGGGCGGTGAGCAGCCGCCAAAGCTGAAGCACCTACCGCCCCGTAAAAAGCGCCCGGGCGACCTCGCCTGGGCGTTTTTGTATCCGAGTTTTGAAAAAGGAATCGCCCGTATGTTGGACGCCACGCTTAAATCGCAACTGAAAACCTACCTGGAGCGGGTCACCCAGCCGATCGAGATCGTTGCCTCCCTCGACGACGGCGCGAAGTCCCGCGAATTGCGCGACCTGCTGGTGGAAATCGCCGGCCTGTCGAACCTCATTACCTTCAGCGCGGACGGCAGCGATGCCCGCCGTCCTTCGTTCTCGCTGAACCGCCCGGGTGCCGACATCAGCCTGCGCTTCGCCGGCATCCCCATGGGCCACGAATTCACCTCCCTGGTGCTGGCATTGCTGCAAGTTGGCGGCCACCCGTCCAAGGCCAGTGCCGAGGTGATCGAGCAGATCCAGGCGCTGGAAGGCGAGTTCACCTTCGAAACCTACTTCTCGCTGTCGTGCCAGAACTGCCCGGACGTGGTCCAGGCGCTGAACCTGATGGCGGTGCTCAACCCCAATGTGCGCCACGTGGCCATTGATGGCGCGCTGTTCCAGGATGAAGTCGAGTCGCGCAAGATCATGGCGGTGCCGAGCATCTACCTGAACGGCGAAGTGTTCGGCCAGGGCCGCATGGGCCTGGAAGAAATCCTCGGCAAGATCGACACCAACGCCGGCAGCCGCCAGGCCGAGAAGATCAACGCCAAGGACGCCTTCGATGTGCTGGTGGTCGGCGGTGGCCCTGCAGGCGCCGCAGCGGCCATCTATGCCGCACGTAAAGGCATCCGCACCGGTGTCGCTGCCGAGCGTTTCGGCGGCCAGGTGCTCGACACCCTGGCCATCGAGAACTTCATCTCGGTGCAGGAAACCGAAGGGCCGAAGCTGGCCACGGCGCTGGAAGAGCACGTCAAGCAGTACGACGTCGACATCATGAACCTGCAGCGCGGTGAAGCGCTGATCCCGGCCACCGACGGCGGCCTGCACGAAGTGCGCCTGGCCGGCGGTGCCTCGCTCAAGGCCAAGACGGTGATCCTCGCCACGGGCGCGCGCTGGCGCGAAATGAACGTGCCGGGCGAGCAGGAATATCGAGCCCGCGGCGTGGCCTACTGCCCGCACTGCGACGGCCCGCTGTTCAAGGGCAAGCGTGTGGCCGTGATCGGCGGCGGCAACTCGGGTGTGGAAGCGGCCATCGACCTGGCCGGTATCGTCGCCCAGGTGACGCTGATCGAGTTCGACAGCCAGCTGCGTGCCGACGCGGTGCTGCAGCGCAAGCTGCACAGCCTGCCGAACGTCAAGGTGATCACCAGCGCGCTGACCACCGAAGTGGTGGGCAATGGCGAGAAAGTGACGGGCTTGCGTTACAAGGATCGCAGCACCGATGAGGTGCATGACCTGGCGCTGGAAGGCATCTTCGTGCAGATCGGCCTGCTGCCGAACACCGATTGGCTCAAGGGTACCGTCGAGCTGTCGCCGCGGGGCGAGATCATCGTCGACGCCAAGGGCCAGACCAGTGTGCCGGGCGTGTTTGCCGCAGGTGACGTGACCACGGTGCCGTACAAGCAGATCGTCATCGCGGTAGGTGAGGGCGCCAAGGCCTCGCTGGCAGCGTTCGATCACCTGATCCGCACTTCGGCACCGGCGTAAGCCTGTACCGGCCCCTTCGCGGCTTTAGCCGCGAAAGGGCCGGCACTGGCAAAACAGAACTTGAGGGTGTCTATGCTTAGCGCAGACCCCCTCAGGAGCGTCACCATGACCCTGATCAGCCGCGAACCCTGGTGGCTAGTCCCCCCCAAGCCCGGGCAGAAAGAGCAGGACCTGCACTGGGGCTACCTCGAAATCTATGCTGACGGCCGCACCGTGTTCGTCGACCAGCGCCCCAGTGACCGGGAGCTGGCCGAGCGCAAGAGCTGTCGCAACTTCCCCGACCCTGAACCTTAGCCTTCCAGCTCGGCCAGTCGCGCTTCCAGCGCCGCGATCCGCGCCTCCAGGGCTTCGATCCGCTCTTCCGAAACACTGCCGCCACTGCTGCGAGCGCCACCTTCCTGCTGCCGCGCCGCGAGAATCGCCTCGATTTCCGCCGGGTCACCCAGGGCATGGGTATAGCGGTCTTCCCGCTGCCCGGCCTGGCGTGGCAGGTGCAGGGCCAGGTCGCGCGAAATCAGACGATCCAGCTGGTGCTGGATCTGCTCGGTGTCGTCGAAGTCGTGCAGGCGGTTGCTGCGGGTCAGCAGTTCGTTGAGGGTCTGCGGCCCACGCAGGAACATCAGGCCCATCAGCACCAGCTGCGCCGGTACCAGCTCCAGCGCCTTGTCCACCCGCTGTTCCCAGCGGTCGGCGCGGCTGCCCATCTGCAGGCGGGTCATGCCCTGGCCCTCCAGCGCACGCAGGGCCTGGCCGACTTGGCCTTGAGTGAGGTTCATGACCGGTTCCCGGCTGGTCTTCTGGTTACAGGCCAGGACCAGGGCGTTGAGGGTCAGCGGGTAGCTTTCCGGGCTGGTGGCCTGCTTCTCGATCAGCGCGCCGAGAATACGGATCTCGATACTGCTGAAGCGGCCTTCGCCTGCGGTTTGGTGTTCTGACATGGCCCTGTCTCATTGCTGGGGGAAGGCCACTAGCGTAGGTAATGCCGCGGTGTAAGGCAATTGGGGCCGCACAGCGGCCCCGGCCATCTCAAGCGCTACGCTGCGCTTCGGCTTGGCACGCCGCTGCGGTAAACAGCACATCGGTCGAAGAATTCAGCGCCGTCTCCGCCGAATCCTGCAGCACGCCAATGATGAAGCCCACCGCCACCACCTGCATGGCAATCTCGCTGGGGATGCCGAACAGGCTGCACGCCAGCGGAATCAGCAGCAGCGACCCACCCGCGACCCCGGAAGCACCGCAGGCACAGATCGCCGCCACCAGGCTCAGCAGCACCGCGGTCGGCAAGTCGACCGGAATGCCCAGGGTATGCACCGCCGCCAGGGTCAGCACGGTGATGGTGATCGCCGCGCCGGCCATGTTGATGGTCGCCCCCAGCGGGATCGACACCGAGTACGTATCCTCATGCAGCCCCAGGCGCTCCGACAGCGCCAGGTTGACCGGAATGTTGGCCGCCGAACTGCGGGTGAAGAACGCGGTGATGCCGCTTTCGCGCAGGCACAGCAAGGTCAGTGGATAAGGGTTGCGGCGGATCTTCCAGAACACGATCAGCGGGTTCATCACCAGCGCCACGAACAGCATGCAGCCGATCAGCACGCCCAGCAGGTGCAGGTAGCCGAGCAGGGCGCTGAGGCCAGACTGCGCGAGGGTCGAGCTGACCAGCCCGAAGATGCCCAGCGGGGCGAAGCGGATGACGACGCGCACGATCAAGGTCACGCCATTGGACAGGTCCTCGACCACGGTGCGGGTGGTGTCGCCGGCATGGCGCAGGGCCACGCCCAGGCCGATGGCCCAGGTCAGCACGCCGATGAAGTTGGCGTTGAGCAAGGCGTTGATCGGGTTGTCGACCGCGCTCAGCAGCAGGTTCTGCATCACCTCGCCGATACCGCCCGGCGCGCTCAGGGTCGCCTCGCTGGTACTCAGGGCCAGCTGCGACGGGAACAGCATGCTGGCGGCCACGGCCACCACGGCGGCGGCGAAGGTACCCAGCAGGTACAGCCAGAGGATCGGGCGGATGTGGGTTTCCTGGCCATGACGGTGGTTGGCGATCGACGCCATCACCAGAATGAACACCAGCACCGGCGCGACGGCCTTGAGCGCGCTGACGAACACTTTGCCAAGGAAGGCCAGGTCGCGGGCGAGGGTGGGGGCCAGCAGGGCAATGGCGATGCCGGCGACCAGGCCGATGACGATCTGGGTGACCAGGCTGGTGCGGTTGAGGAGATGGAAAACGGGCGTCATGTGCAGCGGATTCTCGGAATCTTCAAAGGGCGGGACTTTAGCACAATCAGGCCCCGCCCTTTCGTGGGTAAACCACCGTCACCAATGAAACAGCTCCCGCCGCGCCCCCTCGGTAATTGCCACGATCCCCGGATGCTTGACCTTGCGCTCCACCGAAATGGCATAGAACGACTCATGCACCGCCTCGGTCTGGCCAATCAGCTCGACGCCATACAGCCGGCACACTTCCTCGGCTATCACGCTGGGCGCAACGAAAACCCCGCTGCCAGATTGGCCAAACGCTTGCATCAGCGCACTGTCATCGAACTCGCCAACGATCCGGGGCTGCACGTGCTGCTCACCCAGCCAACGCAACAGGCGGCTGCGCACCACGGTTTCCGGGCCGGGAATCAGCAGCGGGGCATCCTGCAGGCAAGCCGGGAAGGGGCCGGCATGCAGCCTGGCCAGGGCCGGGGTGGCGAAGAAACTCAGGCCGCATTCGCCAAGCTTCTGGCTATAACCCTTGATGTCCAGGTGGCTGGGCATCGGGCTGTCGGAAATCACCAGGTCCAGGCGCTGGATCGCCAGGTCCGCCAGCAGCCGTTCGAGCTTGTCTTCGCGGCAATTGATGCGCAGCACTTCGTCCAGCTCCATGGTCGGCGCCAGCAGGCGATAGACGATCGACTTCGGCACCACGTCGGCCACCCCCACGCGAAACAGGATCTGCTCCTGCGGGCCGGCCCTGAGCATGGCCTCCAGCTCGCCGCCGATCTGTAACATCTGCTCGGCGTAGGCTAGCGTCTGACGGCCGGTTTCGGTCAGCTCCAGTTGCCGGCCGACACGCTGGAACAGTTCCAGCCCGTAGGTCTGCTCGAACAGGCTGATCTGCCCGCTGATGGTCTGTGGCGTCAGGTTCAGCTGCTCGCTGGCGCGGGCGATGCTGCCGGTCTTGGCTACGGCCCAGAAGTAGTGGAGCTGGCGATAGTTGAGCACGCACGCGGGTCCCGATTCGAAAAAACCGAAGTATACACACTGGAAATACGAATTTTCCTGAAGTATTGGCGTCTTTAGAATGCGACCCCATCAGGCGCTTCGCGCCGCCGGGCTTTTTCAAGCGAGGACACCATGCTGCAATTCAAATCCATTGGCACACCGCTGGTGCTGGCCTTGGCGCTGTTCAGCCTGGCCGGTTGCGACCAGGCCGAGAAGTCTGCCCAGCAGATGCTCGACCAGGCCGCGAAGTCGGCCAAGCAGGCCATCGACGACACCAACAAGGCCGCCCAGCAGGCGTTGAGCGATGCCATCGGTCACGAGGGCCAAAAGCCCAAGGGCGCCGAGAAGAAAGAACACACCCAAGAAATCTGACCCCAATTGCCGCATCAGGATTTGAACAATGGAATACTTGCTGGAACTCGCCGCTAGCCCTACCGCCTGGGTCGCCCTGGCAACCCTGGTGGCCATGGAAGTGGTACTGGGTATCGACAACCTGATCTTCATCTCGATCCTGACCAACAAACTGCCCGTGGAATACCGCTCCAAGGCACGCCGTATCGGTATCAGCATGGCCCTGGTGATGCGCCTGGCCCTGCTCAGCACCGTGGCCTGGATCGTGCAGTTGACCGACCCGGTGTTCGAAGTGTTCGGCAACGCCTTCTCCTGGAAGGACGTGATCCTGATTGCCGGCGGCCTGTTCCTGCTGTGGAAGGCCACCAAGGAGATTCACGAAAACGTCGACCCGCACGGCGCCAAGGAAGAAGCCAAGGTGTCCAACACGGTCACCCTGGGCTTTGCGGCGGCGATCTTCCAGATCCTGTTGCTGGACATCGTCTTCTCGGTCGACAGCATCATCACTGCCGTGGGCATGACCGAGCACCTGCCGATCATGATCATTGCCGTGATCACCGCAGTCATCGTCATGATGGTGGCCGCCGACCCGCTGGCCAACTTCATCAACGACAACCCGACGGTGGTGATGCTGGCCCTGGGCTTCCTGATCATGATCGGCATGACGCTGATCGCCGAAGGTTTTGGCGCCCATGTACCGAAAGGGTATGTGTATGCGGCGATGGCCTTCTCGACGGCAATCGAGATCCTCAACATCCTGGCTCGCCGAGCGCGGCTAAAGCGTGAAGCCGCAGAAGGCTGATAAAAAACAACGGGGCGCTTGGCGCCCCGTTTGCATTCAGGTGAAAAACCTCAGTGCACCCCGGCATGCCGCCGCGCCCTGCGCGCAGGCTGCGCCTTGGCCGGGGCCTGCGGGGGCAGGTGGTGAGGCTGGGAATGACGCCGCAGGATACGCAGAACACCCCACAGCATGGCGGCCGCGACGCTCAGCCACATACCCACCAGCATGAGGATTGCCATGGTCAGGCTCATGTGTGCCTCCTTCTCTTGGGCCGACCTGCGGTTTGCCCTCCAGACACAGCTTTAGTCTAGCTGCCCGGCCGTGACGTTCCATTGACCAAAGGTCGATTGCTTAAGCCGATTGGTTCCGTTGTCTTGTCGGACTATACCCGCGCAACGCGGCACCCTATGATCGGGGGTCAGAGCCGGGCGCTGCCTGCCTGGCATCGGAACAAGCGAGTGTCCATGGAGCAACATTCCTGCAAGAGCTGGGC
The DNA here is from genome assembly GCF_039673865.1 of Pseudomonas sp. TWI628. NCBI lineage: Bacteria > Pseudomonadati > Pseudomonadota > Gammaproteobacteria > Pseudomonadales > Pseudomonadaceae > Pseudomonas > Pseudomonas sp. TWI628. The sequence goes on from NZ_JBDJMM010000001.1 coordinate 137,477, forward strand.
GACCGTCCCGCGTCGGCTGTTGGTCGCCTGCCTGGTGGCCGCGACCCTGGGCGGCTGCGCCAGCGCACCACCTGCAAGCCTCAAGGGCATGCCGCAGCGGGTCGAGATCAGCAGCGTGCCGTTCTACCGCGGCAATGCCAACCACAGCGGGGCGATGGCCCTGGCCGCACTGCTCTCGCAGCAAGGTGCGCCGATTACCCCCGGGTTGCTGGACAAACCGCTGAATCTGCCGAAGGGGGCCGATGCGCTGGAAACCAGCATCCCGCGTGTGGCGCGAGAGTACGGCATGGTGGTGTACCCGTTGGACAAGCAGCTGGATGCCTTGCTGGCCCAGGTGGCCGCTGGCAATCCGGTGCTGCTGCGGTACGAGGAGGGTTCGGCGTGGTGGAGCGAGCCGCGTTACGCGGTGCTGATTGGTTATGACAGCTTCAAGAAGCGCGTACTGTTGCGCTCAGGGATGAATCGGCGCCAGCTGATGGCGTTTGGCGATTTCGCCTCGGCGTGGGCGAAGGAGGGGAGTTGGGCAGTGCTGGTGCAGCCCCCGCGCCAGCTGCCGGCCCAGGTGGACCGCCAGCGTTGGCTGCAGGCTGCCGACGAACTGGCCCGGGCGGGCCAGGAAGTTGCGGCGAAGCAGGCTGTGCGTAGCCTGAATAAATAGCGGTACCTGCACCGGCCCTTTCGCGGGTAAACCCGCTCCCACAGGTACTGCATCAAACCTGTAGGAGCGGGTTTACCCGCGATGAGGCCAGGCCTGCCTACATCAGAAACCCAGACGATCGCGCAGGCTGTAGTACCAGGCACCCAGGGCGCTGAACGGTACACGCAGCATCTGGCCACCCGGGAACGGGTAGTGCGGCAGGCCGGCGAAGGCGTCGAAACGCTCGGCCTGGCCACGCAGGGCCTCGGCCAGCACCTTGCCCGCCAGGTGGGTGTAGGTCACGCCGTGGCCCGAGCAACCCTGCGAGTAGTAGATGTTGTCGCCGATACGGCCGACCTGAGGCAGGCGCGACAGGGTCAGCAGGAAGTTGCCGGTCCAGGCGTAGTCGATCTTGACGTTCTTCAGTTGCGGGAAGGCCTTGAGCATCTTCGGGCGAATGATCGCTTCGATGTTGGCCGGGTCGCGCGCACCGTACACCACGCCACCGCCGAAGATCAGGCGCTTGTCGCTGGTCAGGCGGTAATAGTCGAGCAGGTAGTTGCAGTCTTCCACGCAGTAGTCCTGCGGCAGCAGGGTGCGGGCCAGTTCTTCGCCCAGCGGCTCGGTGGTGATCACCTGGGTGCCGCACGGCATCGACTTGGCGGCCAGCTCCGGTACCAGGTTACCCAGGTAGGCGTTGCCGGCAACGATGATGAACTTGGCGCGGATCTTACCTTGCGGGGTGTGCACCACCGGGTTGGCACCACGCTCGATGCGGATGGCCGGGGTCTGCTCATAAATGATGCCGCCCAGCGATTCGACCGCGGCCGCCTCGCCCAGGGCCAGGTTCAGCGGGTGGATGTGGCCGCCGCTCATGTCGAGCATGCCGCCGATATAGCTGTCGCAGGCAACCACTTCACGGATGCGCTTCTGGTCCATCAGCTCCAGCTGGGTGTGGCCGAAGCGTTCCCACAGGCGTTTTTGCGATTCCAGGTGGCCCATCTGCTTGGCGGTCAGCGCGGCGAACACGCCGCCGTCCTTCAGGTCGCACTGGATGTTGTACTTGGCCACGCGCTCACGGATGATACGGCCGCCTTCGAAGGCCATCTTGCCGAGCAGCTGTGCTTCTTTAGGGCCGACGGTGCGCTCGATGACGTCGATGTCGCGGCTGTAGCTGTTGACGATCTGGCCACCGTTGCGGCCCGAAGCACCGAAGCCGACCTTGGCCGCTTCGACGATGCTCACCTTGAAGCCGTTTTCCAGCAGGAACAGCGCGCTGGACAGGCCGGTGTAGCCGGCGCCAATGATGCAGATATCAGTCTCCACCTCACCCTGCAGCGCCGGACGTGGCGGCACCGGGTTGGCCGAGGCGGCGTAGTAGGACTGGGGGTAGGGGGTGTTAGCCATGCTGCAGGAACCTCTGTGTTTTATATTTTTAACGAATGTACCGATGCTATCAATAATAATAAACACCCGCTAGTCGTCCGTTGAAAATCCTTTACTGGTCTCCCGCCGGCCCTTCTCTATAAACAGTTTAAGATTCAGTGAGTTAGCGCGAAAAAAAGTGTTGACAGGGTTTTTGGATTGCGTAGAATGCGCACCACACGACAGGCACATAGCTCAGTTGGTTAGAGCACCACCTTGACATGGTGGGGGTCGTTGGTTCGAGTCCAATTGTGCCTACCAAACAAAGTCCCGGTCTCCGGGCATCGAAAAGGGCGATCCGCAAGGGTCGCCCTTTTTGCATTATGGGCGCGTTCGAGGTGGTCGGTGCTGGCGCCGGCAGGTTCCTGAAAGTTTTTGATTTTTTTGAAAAAAACGCTTTACAGGTACGCATTCGATCACTAATATGCGCACCACACGACAGGCACATAGCTCAGTTGGTTAGAGCACCACCTTGACATGGTGGGGGTCGTTGGTTCGAGTCCAATTGTGCCTACCAAATAAAGTCCCGGTCTCCGGGCATCAAAAAGGGCGATCCGCAAGGGTCGCCCTTTTTGCTTTCCGTGCCCCTCTCGAAAAAGCCCCCCTAGAAGCAGCGTGTAACCTTTGGTCGCGGGCGGTGCCACGGGCTGGCGTGGTAGAATCCGCCCCTTCGAATCTGGAGGTACACGCGTGCGCAAACTGGCAGTGGTATTGGCAGTGCTGGCCCTGGCGGGCTGTGAGAACGAGGTCGAAGGTGTGCACAAGCAGGTTGCCGAGCACCTGCACAACCCCAAGACCGCCAAGTTCGGCAACGTGCGGATCGACACCAAGGGCACCCTTTGCGGCCAGGTGCGCGGCAAGGACGATGCCGGCCAGTACGAGGCCTACCGCAGCTACGTGGCGATCAAGGGCGCCGATGGCCAATACGAAATCATCGTCGATGACGGCGGCAACAACCTGCGTATCCGCGAATACTGCGGCGGTGCCGACCTGCAGCGCCGTGCCGAGGCGCTGGCCGATCAGCCGGCCCCCGAGGGTTGGGATGTCGAAGTGATCCAGGGCGCCAACATGGGTGCGCTGACCGACATGACCGCACGCCTGATCGAAAAGGGCATCCCGTCCTCGGTCGAATACCGTGACGGCAAACCGGTGGTGCTGATGGGGCCGTTCCCGAGCAAGGCCGAAGCCGATGCACGCAAGGCTGAGGTGATGGCCAAGCTGGGTACCGATTCGATCGTCATCCAGCATGGTGCGCAGCGTTAACTGTAATCTGTAGTCTTCCCCGGCTATGCTTGGCCTGAGACTAGCCAAACAGGGAGGGCCTCATGTCTACGCTGGAGCGGGCCATTGCCGTGGCCGCCAGGGCACATGAAGGGCAATACGACAAGGGTGGGGCGGCTTATATCCTCCACCCGTTGCGGGTGATGATGCGGGTCAGTACGCCAGAGCAACGCATCGTCGCGGTGCTGCATGACGTGATCGAAGACACGTCGCTGACCCTTTCCGACTTGGCCCGTGAGGGCTTCCCCCTGAAAATTCTCGCCGCCTTGCTGGCCCTGAGCCGGAACAAGGGCGAGAGCTATCAGGACTTCGTCGTGCGCCTGGGCAGTGACCCGCTGGCGCGCACCGTCAAGCTGGCCGACCTGGCCGACAATAGCGACCTTTCGCGTATTCCCGTCCCCGGCCCGGCCGATTTGGCGCGGCTGGCCCGTTACCGCGAGGCCAGTGCCTACCTGCAGGCGCTGGCCTGAGCGTCAGTCTTCCTTCGGTACGGTCCAGAAGATCTGCACGCCGCCGTCGTCGCGGTGGGCGAGGGTGACGTTGTCGTTCTCGGCGATTTCCTCGAGCAGGGTTTCCCAGTCATCGGGCGACTCGTGTTCCAGGCGGAAGATCAGCGCGGCGCGGCTGCGCTGGGCGAGGGGGTTGTTGATGATCTTCTGGATGCGCAGGCCCAGTTGCTGGTAGCTGCTTGCGGTTGCTTCGGCGGTGTTGGCCACGGAGGCGATTCCTTGTTGTGCTGTATGTGCGTACAGTATTTCAAGGCAAAGTATTTCGCAACTGGGTCAGCGCTGGATTCTTCGCGGGTAAACCCGCTCCCGCAGGTATCGCATCCCCCCTGTGGGAGCGGCTTTAGCCGCGAAAGGGCCAGTGCAGGCCGTGCACCAACCCAAGGTCATACCGCTATCAGTACTCCCAGAAGATCCGCTGCAGCTCCTTGCTGTCCTGGGTCTTGGTCATTGCCACCATCGCCAGGATCCGCGCCTTCTGCGGGTTCAGGTCGTGCGCCACCACCCAGTCATACTTGTCATCCGGCTGCTCGGCATTCCGCAGCACGAACCCGCCCTGGTTGACGTGGGACGAGCGAATGATCTGTACGCCGTTCTTGTGCAGCTCCTGCAGCGCCGGCACTACCCGCGACGACACCGAGCCATTGCCGGTACCGGCATGGATGATCGCTTTTGCGCCGCTCTGCGCCAGCGCCTTGTACGCGGTATCGCTCACATTGCCGTAGCTGTAGGCAATGTCCACCTGCGGCAGGCTGCTGATCTGCTTGATGTCGAACTCCGACTGGCTGGTGTGGCGCTTGGCCGGCAGGCGGAACCAGTACGATTTGCCTTCCACCACCATGCCCATCGGGCCCCAGGCGCTCTTGAACGCTTCGGTCTTGATGTTCACCGACTTGCTCACGTCGCGGCCAGACTGGATCTCGTCGTTCATGGTCACCAGCACGCCCTTGCCGTGCGACTGCTTGTCGCTGGCCACTGCCACGGCGTTGTACAGGTTGAGCATGCCGTCGGCAGACATCGCCGTGCCTGGGCGCATGGAGCCGACCACCACAATCGGCTTGTCGGTCTTCTCGACCAGGTTGAGGAAGTAGGCGGTCTCTTCCAGGGTGTCGGTGCCGTGGGTGATGACGATGCCATCGACGTCTTTGCTGTCAGCAAGCTCGGCGACGCGTTTGGCCAGTTTCAGCAAGTCGTCGTTCGTGATGCTTTCGGAGGCAATCTGCATCACCTGCTCGCCGCGCACATTGGCCAGGTCGGCCAGTTCCGGCACGCCGGCAATCAGCTTGTCGACACCGACTTTGGCGGCCTGGTAGGTAGCGCTGTTGGCAGCGCTGGCACCCGCGCCAGCAATGGTGCCGCCAGTGGCGAGGATCACCACATTGGCCAGTTTCTGCTGGGTTTCGGCTTCCTTTGCCGAGACGGTGGCGGGGAGGATCAGCAGCAGCGCCAAGGCGCTGGGGGCGAAGGACTTCAGTGCAGCATTCATAATTATTGTTCTCTCTCTTCCTAATGAGCTGGTTGCTGTGTCGCGCAAAGCTCAACGCAGGTTTCGTACCAGAAAGCTTGAGCCAGGCGCGCTGCGTTGTCCGGCCAGTATTCCATTCGGATTTCCGAACAAGCATAGGAAAAGGTGTTCGGTTTTTCGGAAAAAATCTGGATAATCAGCACCTGCTGCGTCCTGCCCCCGCCAGCGAAACGGATTTGACAAAACCAGGTCTTGTTTCCATAGTTACCCAACGCAAACGTTTGCGATCCGATAAAAAACACAAGATTCGGAGTCATCTTCCATGAAACTGCCGTTCCCCGGTCGTCTGCTGGCGCTCGCCGTCATGTCCTCGCTGTCCCTCGCCATGCCGCTGTCTGCTGCCCATGCCGAGGAAAAAACCAAGGTCGCGCTGGTCATGAAGTCGCTGGCCAACGAATTCTTCCGCACCATGGAAGACGGCGCCAAGGACTACCAGAAGGCCCACCCTGACGATTTCGAACTGGTTGCCAACGGCATCAAGAACGAAACCGATACCGGTGAACAGATCCGCATCGTCGAGCAGATGGTCAACGCCGGCGCCAAGGCCCTGGTGATTGCGCCGGCCGACTCCAAGGCGCTGGTCTCGGCGGTGAAGAAGGCCATGGACCAGGGGGTCATCGTCATCAACATCGACAACCGCCTGGACCCTGAACTGCTCAAGAGCAAAGGCATCAGCGTGCCCTTCGTCGGCCCCGACAACCGCCAGGGCGCCCGCCTGGTCGGCGACTACCTGGCCAAGCAGAAGCTCAAGGCCGGTGACCAGGTTGGCATCATCGAAGGCGTGTCGACCACCACCAATGCCCAGCAGCGTACCGCCGGCTTCAAAGACGCCATGGATGCCGCCGGCATGAAGATCGTCTCGGTGCAGTCCGGCAACTGGGAAATCGACAAAGGCAACGCCGTCGCCGCGTCCATGCTCAACGAATACCCTGACCTCAAGGCGCTGCTGGCCGGCAACGACAGCATGGCCCTGGGCGCCGTCTCGGCCGTGCGCGCTGCCGGCAAGGCTGGCCAGGTGCAAGTGGTGGGCTACGACAACATCAACGCCATCAAGCCGATGCTCAAGGATGGCCGCGTGCTCGCCACCCTCGACCAGGCCGCCAGCCAACAGGCGGTGTTCGGCATCGAGGCGGCATTGAAAATGGTCAAGGGCGAGAAGCCCAACGTCGACGCCGAAAATGTCATCCAGACCCCGGTCAAGCTGGTCACCAAGCCCTGACCCCAGCAGGAGAGATGGCCATGCCAGCATCGGCCAATGAAGTGGTGCTTGCCGCCAGCGGCCTGGGCAAGAGCTACGCCCAGCCGGTGCTGGCCGAGGTCAACCTGGCCCTGCGCGCCGGCGAAGTGCTGGCGCTGACCGGCGAGAACGGGGCGGGCAAGAGCACACTGTCCAAGCTCATTTGCGGCCTGGAAACCCCCACCACCGGGCACATGACCTACCGCGGCCAGGCCTACGCGCCGGCCAGCCGCAGCGAGGCCGAACGCCTCGGTGTGCGCATGGTCATGCAGGAGCTCAACCTGCTGCCGACCCTGACCGTGGCGGAAAACCTGTTCCTCGACAACCTGCCCAGCCGCTTCGGCTGGATCAGCCACAAGCGCCTGCGCCAGCTGGCCACGGCGGCCATGGCCCAGGTCGGCCTGGACGCCATCGACCCGGACACCCCGGTCGGCGAGCTGGGCATCGGCCATCAGCAGATGGTCGAGATCGCCCGCAACCTGATCGGCGACTGCCATGTGCTGATCTTCGACGAACCCACGGCAATGCTCACCGCCCGCGAAGTGGAGCTGCTGTTCACCCAGATCGAGCGCCTGCGCAAGCGCGGCGTGACCATCGTCTACATCTCCCACCGCCTTGAAGAGTTGCAGCGCGTGGCCCAGCGCATCGTTGTGCTGCGCGACGGCCAGTTGGTGTGCGACGAGCCGATCCAGCGCTACAGCAGTGCTGAGCTGGTCAGCCTGATGGTCGGCCGCGAACTGGGCGAGCATATCGACCTGGGCCGCCGCACGATCGGCGCGCCGTTGCTCAAGGTCGACAAGCTGTGCCGCGGCGACAAGGTGCGCGAAGTGTCATTGCAGGTCAGGGCAGGGGAGATCTTTGGTATTTCCGGGTTGATCGGTGCCGGGCGCACCGAGCTGCTGCGGCTGATCTACGGCGCCGACCGCGCCGACAGCGGCAGCATCGAGATCGGCCAGCCGCTCAAGGCGGTTACCATCGACTCGCCCAAGGCTGCGGTAAAGGCCGGTATTGCCCTGATTACCGAGGACCGCAAAGGCGAGGGCCTGCTGCTGAGCCAATCGATCAGCGCCAACATCGCCCTGGGCAACCTGCCCGCCGTGTCCCGCGCCGGGGTGCTCGACCGCGAGGCGGAACAGGCCCTGGCCGAGCGCCAGATCAGCGCCATGCGCATCCGCAGTGCCGGCCCGGCGCAGGCAGTCGGCGAGCTGTCTGGCGGCAACCAGCAGAAAGTGGTGATCGGCCGCTGGCTGGAGCGCGACTGCCAGGTGCTGCTGTTCGACGAGCCCACCCGCGGCATCGACGTTGGCGCCAAGTTCGACATCTATGGCCTGCTGGCCGAGCTGGCGCGCCAGGGCAAGGCCCTGGTGGTGGTGTCCAGCGACCTGCGTGAACTGATGCTGATCTGCGACCGCATCGCCGTGCTCTCCGCCGGCCGCCTGATCGATACCTTCGACCGCGAGCACTGGAGCCAGGACCAGCTCCTGGCCGCTGCCTTCGCTGGCTACCAGAAACGTGATGCCCTGCTGCATGACGCAGCGCCCAGGATGGATGCATGAAGACCACACCCCTCGACACCCCGAGCAGCGCCCCCGTGCGCCGCAGCGGTACCTACTTAGGCCTGGGCACCTACCTGGGCCTGGCTGGCGCCTTGCTGGCGATGATCGTGCTGTTCTCGTTCCTGAGCAGCCACTTCTGGTCGTACGCCACCTTCAGCACCCTGGCCAACCAGATCCCCGACCTGATGGTGCTGGCCGTGGGCATGACCTTCGTGCTGATCATCGGCGGCATCGACCTGTCGGTTGGCTCGGTACTGGCCCTGGCGGCCTCAACGGTCAGCGTGGCGATCCTCGGCTGGGGCTGGGGCGTGCTGCCCGCGGCCTTGCTTGGCATGGCGGTCGCTGCCCTGGCCGGCAGCATTACCGGTGGCGTCACCGTGGCCTGGCGCATCCCGTCGTTCATCGTCTCGCTCGGCGTGCTGGAGATGGCCCGCGGCCTGGCCTACCAGTTCACCGACTCGCGCACCGCCTATATCGGCGATGCCTACGCCTGGTTCTCCAATCCGCTCGCCTTCGGCATCTCGCCGGCCTTCATCATTGCCTTGCTGGTGATCGTGCTGGCCCAGCTGGTGCTGACCCGCACGGTGTTCGGCCGTTACCTGATCGGCATCGGCACCAACGAAGAGGCCGTGCGCCTGGCCGGTATCGACCCGCGCCCGTACAAGGTGCTGGTGTTCGCCCTGATGGGGCTGCTCGCCGGCCTGGCCGCCTTGTTCCAGATCTCGCGCCTGGAAGCCGCCGACCCCAATGCCGGGTCCGGCCTGGAGCTGCAGGTGATTGCCGCTGTGGTGATCGGCGGTACCAGCCTGATGGGCGGGCGCGGCTCGGTCATCAGTACCTTCTTCGGCGTGCTGATCATTTCCGTACTGGCTGCCGGCCTTGCGCAGATCGGCGCGTCGGAACCCACCAAACGCATCATCACCGGGGCGGTGATTGTCATCGCTGTGGTGCTCGACACTTATCGCAGCCGGCGTGCAGGCCGGCGGAACTGAAAACATGGCAACCATCAAAGACGTCGCTGCCCTTGCGGGCATTTCCTACACCACGGTGTCCCATGTCTTGAACAAGACCCGCCCGGTCAGCGAGCAGGTACGGCTCAAGGTCGAAGCGGCCATCGTGGAGCTCGACTACGTGCCCAGCGCCGTGGCGCGCTCGCTCAAGGCACGCAGCACGGCCACCATCGGCCTGCTGGTGCCCAACAGCGTCAACCCGTACTTCGCCGAGCTGGCCCGCGGCATCGAGGACGCCTGCGAGCGCAATGGTTATTGCGTGATCCTGTGCAACTCCGACGACAACCCAAAGAAGCAGCGCAGCTACCTGCGCGTGCTGCTGGAAAAGCGCATCGACGGCCTGGTGGTGGCGTCGGTGGGCGAGGATGCCGACCTGTTGCAGAGCCTGGCCTGTGTGCGCACGCCGATGGTCATCGTCGACCGTGAACTGGAAGGCGTCGATGCCGACCTGGTGCGTATCGACCACGAGCAGGGTGCCTACCTGGCGACCCGCCATCTGCTGGAGCTGGGCCATCGCGACATCGCCTACATCGGCGGCCCGGCCGAAACCGGCGTTACCCAGCTGCGCCTGAGCGGCTTCCGCCGGGCGATGGCTGAAGCCGAGGCCGAGGTGCTGGCGGGCCGTGTGCTGCATTGCGACTTCACCAGCCCCGGTGGCCATGTTGCCGCCGCGCAGCTGCTTGATGGCGAGCGGCCGACGGCGATCTTCGCCGGCAACGACATGATCGGTTTCGGCGTATTGCGCGCCGCTGCCGAGCGCAACATCAACGTGCCGGGCGAGCTGTCGGTGATCGGTTTCGACGATATCGAACTGAGCCGCTATGTGTACCCGCCGCTGACCACGGTCGGCCAGTCGATTCGCGAGCTGGGCGAGAATGCTGCCGCCTTGCTGCTGTCGCGCATCGCCACGCCGCGTGGCGATGCAGCTGAGCAGCGCATCGTGGCCCCGCGCATCGTGCTGCGCGAATCCACCGGGCCGCGCCCGGACCTGTTCAATGATTACCGCTAAGGAATAGCCATGCATGCCAAGGTAGTGGTGGTCGGCAGCCTCAATATGGACCTGGTGGCCCGCGCCCAGCGGCTACCGCGGGCCGGCGAAACACTGGCCGGGGAGAGCTTTTTCACCGTGCCCGGCGGCAAAGGCGCCAACCAGGCAGTGGCGGTGGCGCGCCTGGGGGGCAGTGTGGCGATGGTGGGCAATGTCGGCGATGATGCCTATGGGCAGCAGTTGCGCCAGGCGCTGGAAGTGGAAGGCATCGATTGCCAGGCGGTCAGCGTGTGCCCGGGCGTGTCCAGTGGTGTGGCGCTGATTACCGTGGACGCTGCCAGCCAGAACTGCATCGTCATCATCCCGGGCGGCAACGGGCTGCTCACGCCCGCGTCGGTGCAGCGTTTCGATGCCTTGCTGCAGGCAGCCGAAGTGATCATCTGCCAGCTCGAGGTGCCCGCCGAGACCGTGGCCTGGACCCTGGCCAGAGGGCGCGAGCTGGGCAAGCAAGTGATCCTCAACCCGGCGCCGGCCACCGGCCCGTTGCCGGCGGACTGGTTCGCCCATATCGACTACCTCACCCCCAATGAAAGCGAGGCCGAAGCGTTGACCGGCGAGCCGGTCAATGATCTGGACAGTGCCCGCCGCGCAGGCGAGCGCCTGCTGCAGCTGGGCGCTGGCAAGGTGATCATCACCTTGGGCGCGCAAGGGTCGCTGTTCGTCAGCCGTGACGGCAGCCAGCATTTCCCGGCGCCCCAGGTGCAGCCGCTGGATACCACGGCGGCGGGCGACACCTTCATCGGCGGCTTTGCCGCTGCGCTGGTGCAGGGCAAGGGGGAGGGCGAGGCCATCGCGTTCGGCCAGCGTGCCGCAGCCTTGTCGGTCACCCGTGCTGGAGCCCAGCCGTCGATTCCTTACCTGGCGGAGCTGACCCCATGAAAAAGACCACGCTGCTCAACGTCGCCCTGTCGCGGACCATCGCCGGGATGGGGCATGGCGACATCCTGGTGATCGGCGATGCCGGCTTGCCGGTGCCGCCCGGTGTCGAGCTGATCGACCTGGCGTTGACGGCGGGGATACCGGATTTTGCCAGCGTGCTGCGCGCGGTGTTGAGCGAGCTGCAGGTGGAGCGGCATGTGCTGGCCGAAGAGATGCAGAAGGTAGTGCCGCCGGCGCTGGTCGAGATCGAGCGCTTGAAAGGCAAGCTGGGCAAGCGCGAGTGGCAGAGCCATGAGGACTTCAAGGTGCTGTCGCGCAGCGCCCGGGCAATCGTGCGCACCGGTGAGTGCCAGCCGTACAGCAACATTGCCCTGATATCCGGCGTCACCTTTTGAAGGCAAGGGCTGCGCCTGCGATTGGGCCGCAAAGCGGCCCCAGAAAACACCACTGAGGCAACAGGAGTGCCCCCATGCTCAAGCCCCTGCTACAAGGACTGACCCTCATGGCCGCAGCCACCACCACCACCCTCCAGGCCGCCCCGCGTGAGCTGATCATCGACACCGACCCCGGCGCCGACGACGTGGTCGCGCTGTTCCTGGCCATGGCCTCCCCCGAAGAACTCAACATCCGTGCCATCACCACCGTGGCCGGCAACGTGCGCCTGGAAAAAACCTCGCGCAACGCCCGCCTGGCCTGTGAGTGGGCCAAGCGCGAAGACATCCCGGTGTACGCCGGGGCAGGGCGGCCCCTGGTGCGCCCGCCCATCTACGCCGCCGACGTCCACGGCGAAGAAGGCCTCACCGGCGTGCCCGTGCACGAGCCGAAAAAGCCCTTGGCCGAAGGCAATGCCGTGCAGTACCTGGTCGACACCTTGAGCCACGCCAAACCCCACAGCATCACCATCGCCATGCTCGGCCCGCAGACCAACCTGGCCCTGGCGCTGATCCAGCGCCCAGAGATCGCCAAAGGCATCAAGGAAGTGGTGGTCATGGGCGGCGCCCATTTCAATGGCGGCAACATCACCCCGGCGGCGGAATTCAACCTTTACGCCGACCCCCATGCCGCCGAGGTGGTGCTGGCCAGCGGTGTGCAACTGACCTACCTGCCGCTGGACGTCACCCACAAGCTGCTCACCAGCGACGCCCGCCTGAAGCAGTTGGCCGCATTGAACAACCAGGCCAGCAACAAGGTGGTCGACATCCTCGAGGCGTACATCAAGCACGACATGGACCTGTACGGCATGCCCGGTGGCCCGGTGCATGACGCCAGTGTCATCGCCTACCTGCTCAAGCCCGAACTGTTCAGCAGCCGGCGCATCCACATGAGCGTCGACAGCCGCGAAGGCCCGAGCTTCGGCCAGACCCTCGCCGACTGGTACGGCGTGCTCAAGCAGCCGGCCAATGTGCTGTGGGTCAACGAGGGTGACGCCCAGGGCTTTTTCGACCTGCTCAGCGCGCGCCTGGCTCGATTGCAATAGCCGTGTGCGGCGCGTAGCGCTCGAACACCTGGTCGATGAAGCTGCGCGCCGCCTCGCCGCCGCGGTCGCGCACCAGCAGGTCGATGGCGATCAACAGCAACTCTTCGGGCGTGCTGGGGCTATAGGCACTCTGGCCTTCGGCCCATTTGACCTTGATATCGGCGTCGATGCTGTGGCTGCTCATGAGAGGCTCTCGCTGGGGGCCTGGGGCGAAGGGGCGAACACCGGACCCTGGCGTTCGAAGAAGGCACTGTGCCTTCACTTCCTAAAGTAAATCATGACTTTGCGGCGCAAACCAAGCGGCTCGTCGGTTGGGCGGTAAAATTCGGTCACGATTGCCTTTGGCCCATGCAGGCCAGATCAGGCAGACTTTCCCGGTTTTGCAACAAACTCTTGGCGGAGCTGTCGGATCAGGCAGTTCCCAGATCGATTTAGGAGGATTCATGTTCCGTACCCGTGCTTTCCTGGCGACCCTGGCGGTGGCTGCTGTCCTGGCTGGTTGCAGCACTGGCGGTAACTCAGGGGGTAGCAAGGCGCCTGAGGCGTCGGCCGGCAATGACGGCCGCTGCGAAGCCAGCGGTGCCGACTTCGCCATCGGCAAGCCGGGCAGTGCCGACCTGCTGGAGCAGGCGCGCAAGGCCAGTGGTTCACAGATGGCGCGCATTCTCAAGCCGCACGACGTGGTGACTCTGGAATACCGCTCCGAACGCCTCAACCTGAATGTGGACGAGCAGGGTGTGGTGACCCGCGTCAACTGCGGTTGACCAGCGCCTGAAGCCTGCGCTCCTGCGGGGGGCGCGGCAAAGGCCCATAAAAAAACCCGCCACAAGTGGCGGGTTTTTTTACAGCTGCCCGAATTACTCCGGACGAACCTGCGCAGCCTGCATACCCTTCTGGCCTTTTTCGGCAACGAAGGTAACAGCCTGGCCTTCTTTCAGGCTCTTGAAGCCGTCGGATTCGATGGCTTTGAAGTGTACGAACAGGTCGTCGCCGCCGCCTGCTGGGGTGATGAAGCCGTAGCCTTTCTCATCATTGAACCATTTGACGGTGCCGTTTTGGCGATTGGACATGGGGTGAATCTCCAGACATTTTAATTTTTCAGTAGTGCAATGTGGCCGAGGCTACGAGCACGGGGGACATCATAGTCTAATTCTGCGCATCTAGCGCCTTTTACCTTCGCAGGATATTGATCCAGGGCAAATAATGGCTGGCCTGCTCAGGCTTTAAGGTTTCAGCTCTTCGGCGCGCAGGTCTGTTTCACCACGGTTTGCGCCTTCTGCATCAGCTTGGCGTCTACGCCGTCAGTGCTGTCCAGGTCGGCAATCTCCGCGTCGGTGAAATTCTTTTTGATGGCCTGGGCACCGCAGTCGCAGTGCTTTTTCGCGGTCGCAGCGTCAACGCCCTGGCCGCTGGCCACCTGTTGGCACTGGGTCATGTAGTGGGCCTCCTTCCCGGCAGGGAAGTTGCCAGCGTTGGCAGCCATCGGCAGCAGCAGGGCGCCAGCGGCCGCCAGGGCCAGAAGAGACGGTACTCGCATAACCAGTTACTCCTTGGGTTAAGGTCTCAATAAAGAGTAGGTTGCTTCCCAAGGTCTGATAGGGATTTTTCCGCGATAGTTCACCGAAGCGGCGTAATTTCCAAATATTTCTACGGGCCACGCAACCCGCGTGCTAGCATGCTCGGCTTGCAGCTAGCCACTTGCAGCTTGCAGCTTTTTTCTTTCCAGTCACTCTGGTTCGTCCCTGGCAAGCCGAAAGGCTTCTGCCACTGTGAGGCAGGCTTCCCTTATGGGAAGGCAGGTCGGATCTTGTACTGGCTCATCCCAACCCACGTGACCTTTGGTAGGGGTCACCACTAGGAGAGGAGGCGCCATGCCCGTTATTACTCTTCCCGATGGCAGTCAACGTTCGTTTGATCACGCCGTATCCGTCGCCGACGTCGCCGCTTCCATCGGCGCAGGCCTGGCCAAGGCCACCGTGGCCGGCAAGGTCGACGGCAAGCTGGTCGATGCATGCGACCTGATCCACAACGACGCCACCCTGCAGATCATCACCCCTAAAGATGCAGAGGGACTGGAGATCATCCGCCACTCGTGTGCCCACCTGGTCGGCCACGCAGTGAAGCAGCTGTACCCGACCGCCAAGATGGTGATCGGCCCGGTGATCGACGAAGGCTTCTATTACGACATCGCCTACGAGCGCCCCTTCACCCCTGAAGACATGGCCGCCATCGAAAAGCGCATGATGGAGCTGATCGAAAAAGACTACGACGTGGTCAAGAAGGTCACCCCGCGCGCCGAAGTCATCGACGTGTTCAAGGCCCGTGGCGAAGACTACAAGCTGCGCCTGGTCGAAGACATGCCGGACGAGCAGGCCATGGGCCTGTACTACCACGAAGAATACGTCGACATGTGCCGTGGCCCGCACGTGCCGAACACGCGCTTCCTCAAGGCATTCAAGCTGACCAAGCTGTCCGGCGCCTACTGGCGCGGCGATGCCAAGAACGAGCAGCTGCAACGCGTGTACGGCACCGCCTGGGCTGACAAGAAGCAGCTGGCCGCCTACATCCAGCGCATCGAAGAAGCCGAAAAACGCGACCACCGCAAGATCGGCAAGCAGCTCGACCTCTTCCACCTGCAGGAAGAAGCCCCGGGCATGGTGTTCTGGCACGCCAACGGCTGGACCGTGTACCAGGTGCTCGAGCAGTACATGCGCCAGGTTCAGCGCGTCAACGGCTACCTGGAAATCAAGACCCCGCAGGTTGTCGACCGCATCCTCTGGGAGCGTTCCGGCCACTGGTCGAACTACGCCGAAAACATGTTCACCACCTCGTCGGAAAGCCGTGACTACGCGGTCAAGCCGATGAACTGCCCGTGCCACGTGCAGGTGTTCAACCAGGGCCTTAAGAGCTACCGCGACCTGCCGCTGCGCCTGGCCGAGTTCGGTGCCTGCCACCGTAACGAGCCATCCGGCGCCCTGCACGGCATCATGCGCGTGCGTGGCTTCGTGCAGGACGACGCGCACATCTTCTGCACCGAAGAACAGGTGAAGAAAGAAGCCGCCGACTTCATCAAGCTGACCCTGGACGTGTACAAGGACTTCGGCTTCACCGACATCGCCATGAAGCTGTCCACCCGTCCGGCCAAGCGTGTGGGCTCTGAAGAGCTGTGGGACCGCGCCGAAGGCGCACTGGCCGACGCCCTGAACGAGTCGGGCCTGGAGTGGGAATACCAGCCGGGCGAGGGCGCGTTCTACGGCCCGAAGATCGAGTTCACCCTGCGCGACTGCCTCGGCCGTAACTGGCAGTGTGGTACCCTGCAGTACGACCCGAACCTGCCAGAGCGCCTGGATGCCAGCTATATCGCCGAAGATAACAGCCGGGTTCGCCCTGTCATGCTGCACCGTGCGATCCTCGGTTCGTTCGAGCGCTTCATCGGCATGCTGATCGAACACTACGCTGGCGTGTTCCCGGCGTGGCTGGCACCGACCCAGGCGGTGATCATGAACATCACCGACAAACAGGCCGATTTCGCCCTCGAGGTGGAAAATGCTCTGAACGGTAGCGGTTTCCGTGCCAAGTCGGACTTGAGAAATGAGAAGATCGGCTTTAAAATCCGCGAGCATACTTTGCTCAAGGTCCCGTACCTTTTGGTTATAGGGGATCGCGAAGTCGAAACACGAACCGTTGCAGTGCGTACTCGCGAAGGCGCAGACCTGGGCTCCATGCCCGTCGCCCAGTTCGCTGAGCTCCTGACACAAGCGGTTTCCCGGCGTGGTCGCCAAGAATCGGAGTAATGACTATTAAGCGTGAAATGAGAAACGATAAGCGTGCTGTACCGAAGGCCCCGATCAACGAGAATATCTCGGCCCGCGAGGTTCGGTTAATTGGCGCTGATGGCGAGCAGGTTGGCATCGTCTCGATTGATGAAGCGCTTCGTATCGCTGATGAAGCGAAGCTGGATCTGGTAGAAATTTCTGCAGACGCGGTACCGCCTGTCTGCAAGGTCATGGACTACGGCAAGCACCTCTTCGAGAAGAAGAAGCAGGCTAACGAAGCCAAGAAAAACCAGAAGCAGATTCAGATTAAAGAAATCAAGTTTCGTCCAGGGACGGAGGATGGGGATTACCAGGTAAAACTACGCAACCTGGTACGTTTCCTTACCGATGGGGACAAGGCCAAGATCTCTCTGAGATTCCGTGGCCGTGAGATGGCCCACCAGGAGCTGGGCATGGAGCTGTTGAAGCGGGTTGAAGCTGACCTCGCCGAATACGGCACCGTTGAGCAGCATCCGAAGATGGAAGGACGCCAGCTTATGATGGTCATCGCCCCCAAAAAGAAGAAGTAATCTCCCGGGCACGGCAGGCCTGATGATTATTGTGTAATTTTTTTCGAATGCGGAGTTCAACATGCCAAAAATGAAAACCAAGAGCGGTGCTGCGAAGCGCTTCCTGAAGACAGCTTCGGGCTTCAAGCACAAGCACGCTTTCAAGAGCCACATCCTGACCAAAATGTCGACCAAGCGTAAGCGTCAACTGCGCGGTGCCAGCTTGCTGCACCCGTCTGACGTGGCAAAAGTCGAGCGCATGCTGCGCGTACGTTAATTCTGGTTTAGATAGAGGAAGTTACTCATGGCTCGTGTTAAGCGTGGCGTCATCGCTCGTAAGCGTCACAAGAAAATTCTGAAACTGGCTAAAGGTTACTACGGTGCACGCTCGCGCGTATTCCGCGTAGCCAAGCAAGCGGTCATCAAGGCAGGCCAATACGCCTACCGCGACCGTCGCCAGAAGAAGCGTCAGTTCCGCGCACTGTGGATCGCTCGTATCAACGCCGGTGCCCGCACCAACGGTCTGTCCTACAGCCGTCTGATTGCTGGCCTGAAAAAGGCTTCGATCGAAATCGACCGTAAGGTTCTGGCCGATCTGGCAGTGAACGAAAAAGCGGCGTTTGCTGCGATTGTCGAGAAAGCTAAAGCCGTTCTGGCTTAAGTACCCGCGACAATCACCCGGCGGCGCTTGCGGCGCCGGGCATTGAACGTCATCGATAGGGGAAGAGCCTTCAAAGCTCTTCCCCTATTTTCGTATCTGGAGTCTGTACATGGAAAACCTGGATGCGCTGGTCTCCCAAGCCCTAGAGGCCGTCGAGCGCGCTGAAGACATCAATACCCTGGAACAGATCCGGGTTCAGTACCTCGGCAAGAAGGGCGAACTGACCCAGGTGATGAAGACCCTGGGCAACCTGCCAGCCGATGAGCGCCCGAAAGTCGGCGCGCTGATCAACGACGCCAAAGAGCGCGTCACCGTCGTGCTCAACGCACGCAAGGCAGCCTTTGAAGAGGCCGAGCTCAGTGCTCGCCTGGCCGCCGAATGCATCGACGTGACCCTGCCAGGCCGTGGCCAGACCACCGGCGGGCTGCACCCGATCACCCGTACCCTCGAGCGCATCGAGCAGTTCTTCACCCACATCGGCTACGGCATCGCCGAAGGCCCTGAGGTCGAAGACGACTACCACAACTTCGAAGCGCTCAACATCCCCGGCCACCACCCGGCCCGGGCGATGCACGACACTTTCTACTTCAATGCCAACATGCTGCTGCGCACCCACACCTCGCCGGTGCAGGTGCGGACCATGGAGTCCACCCAGCCGCCAATCCGCATTGTCTGCCCGGGCCGCGTATACCGCTGCGACTCGGATATCACCCACTCGCCGATGTTCCACCAGGTCGAAGGCCTGCTGATCGACCGCGGCATCAACTTCGCCGACCTCAAGGGCACCATCGAAGAATTCCTGCGCGTGTTCTTCGAAAAAGAACTGGCCGTGCGCTTCCGCCCGTCGTTCTTCCCCTTCACCGAGCCGTCCGCCGAAGTCGACATCCAGTGCGTGATGTGTTCCGGCAAGGGCTGCCGCGTGTGCAAGCAGACCGGCTGGCTGGAAGTCATGGGCTGCGGCATGGTGCACCCGAACGTGCTGCGCATGTCTGGCATCGACCCTGAAGAATTCCAGGGCTTCGCCTTCGGCATGGGCGCCGAGCGCCTGGCCATGCTGCGCTATGGCGTCAACGATTTGCGTCTGTTCTTCGATAACGACCTGCGGTTCCTGGCGCAATTCCGCTAGGCCCAATCGACGCACTTTTCCAGGAGAACAGCATGAAATTCAGTGAACAGTGGCTGCGCGGTTGGGTAAACCCGCAAGTCTCCCGTGACGAACTGGTCGCCCGCCTGTCCATGGCCGGCCTCGAAGTCGACAGCGTGACCCCCGCTGCCGGCCAGTTCAGCGGCATCGTCGTGGGCGAGATCCTCGCCACCGAACAACACCCGGACGCCGACAAGCTGCGCGTGTGCCAGGTGAGCAACGGCCAGGAAACCTTCCAGGTCGTGTGCGGCGCGCCTAACGCCCGCCCAGGCATCAAGATCCCGTTCGCCATGATCGGCGCCGAGCTACCAGGCGACTTCAAGATCAAGAAGGCCAAGCTGCGCGGCGTCGAATCGTTCGGCATGCTCTGCTCGGCCGCCGAGCTGCAGATCAGCGAAGAAAACGACGGCCTGCTGGAACTGGCTGCCGACGCCCCGGTGGGCGACGACATCCGCCAGTACCTGAGCCTGGACGACGCCAGCATCGAGATCGGCCTGACCCCGAACCGCGGTGACTGCCTGTCCATCGCAGGCCTGGCCCGCGACGTCAGCGCCCTGTACGACACCCCGGTCACCCGCCCAGTGGTGCCCGCCGTTGCCCCGGCCCACGACGAAGTGCGCCCGGTCGAAGTCAGCGCCCCGGCTGCCTGCCCACGTTACCTGGGCCGCGTCATCCGCAACGTCGACCTGAGCAAGCCGACCCCGCTGTGGATGGTCGAGCGCCTGCGCCGCAGCGACGTGCGCAGCATCGACGCCGCTGTCGACATCACCAACTACGTGATGCTCGAACTCGGCCAGCCGATGCACGCCTTCGACCTCGCCGAAATCAACGGCGGCATCCGCGTGCGCATGGCCGAAGAGGGCGAGAAGCTGGTCCTGCTCGACGGCCAGGAAGTGGCCCTGCGTGGCGACACCCTGGTGATCGCCGACCACACCCGCGCCCTGGCCATCGCCGGCGTCATGGGTGGCGAGCACAGCGGTGTGAACACCGAAAAAACCCGCGACCTGTTCCTCGAAAGCGCCTTCTTCGAGCCGATCTCCGTGGCCGGTAAAGCCCGTTCCTACGGCCTGCACACCGATGCCTCGCACCGCTACGAGCGCGGCGTCGACTCGCAGCTGGCCCGCGAAGCCATGGAGCGTGCCACCCAGCTGATCCTCGACATCGTCGGTGGCGAAGCCGGCCCGATCGTCGAAGCCGTCAGCGAGCAGCACCTGCCAAACGTCGCCCCGGTCACCCTGCGCGCCGACCGCATCACCCAGATGCTCGGCATGGAGATGGACCCGGCCCAGGTCGAGCAGTTGCTCAACAACCTCGGCCTGGCCACCAAGCCAGATGGGGCAGGGCAGTGGATGGTAAACGTCCCAAGCCACCGCTTCGATATCAGCCTGGAAGTCGACCTGATCGAAGAGCTGGCCCGCCTGTACGGTTACAACAACCTGCCCGTGCGCTACCCGCAAGCCCGCCTCGCGCCGCAAGCCCGCCCGGAAACCCGCGGCGAGCTGCCAAACCTGCGCCGCCTGCTGGTCGCCCGCGGCTACCAGGAAGCCATCACCTACAGCTTCATCGACCCGAAGCTGTTCGAGCTGTTCAGCCCAGGCGTCGAGCCGCTGCTGCTGGCCAACCCGATCTCCAACGACATGGCCGCCATGCGCGCCTCGTTGTGGCCGGGCCTGGTCAAGGCACTGCAGCACAACCTCAACCGCCAGCAAGACCGCGTGCGCCTGTTCGAAAGCGGCCTGCGCTTCGTCGGCCAGCTCGGTAACCTGCAGCAGCAGCCGATGATCGCCGGCGTCGTCACCGGCAGCCGCCTGCCAGAAGGCTGGGCGAACGGGCGCGACACCATCGACTTCTTCGACGTCAAGGCCGACGTGGAAGCCCTGCTGGGCTACAGCGGCGCCCTGAGCGACTTCACCTTCGCCGCCGGCAAGCACCCAGCCCTGCATCCTGGCCAGACCGCTGTGATCCAGCGCGACGGCAAGGACGTCGGCTACCTCGGCGCCATCCACCCAGAGCTTGCCAAAGCCCTGGACCTGGACCGCCCGGTGTTCGTCTTCGAGCTGGTGTTGGGTGATGTGGTCGAAGGCCGCCTGCCGAAATTCAGCGAACTCTCCAAGTTCCCGGAAACCCGTCGCGACCTGGCCTTGATCGCAGGACGTGATGTAGCGTCTCAAGACGTGCTTGAAGTAATTCGTGACAATGCAGGCGAATGGCTCACAGACCTCAGGCTGTTTGATGTCTACCAAGGTAAAGGCATTGATCCAGATAGAAAAAGCCTTGCCGTTGGCTTGACCTGGCAGCATCCATCGCGCACTCTTAACGACGATGAGGTGAACACTACCCTGCAAAACATCCTCACCTCGCTCGAACAAAGGTTGAACACCACGTTAAGGAAATAACGGCATGGGTGCTCTGACGAAAGCTGAGATGGCCGAAAGGCTGTACGAGGAGCTGGGGCTTAACAAGCGTGAGGCCAAGGAGCTGGTCGAGCTGTTTTTTGAAGAAATTCGGCACGCACTTGAAGAGAACGAGCAGGTCAAGTTGTCCGGTTTCGGCAACTTCGACCTTCGCGACAAACGCCAGCGGCCGGGCCGCAACCCCAAGACTGGGGAAGAGATCCCGATCACTGCACGGCGCGTCGTCACCTTTCGTCCAGGGCAGAAGTTGAAGGCCCGGGTTGAGGCCTATGCTGGAACCAAGCCATAACGACGAACTGCCCCCCATACCGGGCAAACGCTACTTCACCATCGGTGAAGTGAGCGAGTTGTGTGCCGTAAAGCCACACGTGCTGCGGTATTGGGAGCAGGAGTTTCCTCAGCTAAACCCTGTGAAGCGGCGGGGCAACCGGCGGTATTATCAGCGGCAGGATGTGCTGATGATTCGCCAGATCCGCGCGCTGCTGTATGACCAGGGGTTCACCATTGGCGGGGCGCGGTTGCGGCTCTCCAGTGATGAGGTGAAGGATGAATCGAGCCAGTACAAGCAGTTGATTCGGCAGATGATTGTCGAGTTGGAGGATGTGTTGGTGGTGTTGAAGAAGTGACCTGGGGTTTTTCTGATGAGTGGAAATTTTTTGAGAAAAAGGTTTCATTTATCAGGAGGTTAGGGTACATTCTTCAACGTTCTCGGCAAGATTGAGAACATGCTTCAAGCCCAGTCGGGGCGTAGCGCAGCCCGGTAGCGCACTTGCATGGGGTGCAAGGGGTCGAGTGTTCGAATCACTCCGTCCCGACCATTATTTAAACAACTAAGCCACCTTCGGGTGGCTTTGTTGTTTCTGGGCATAGTGACTTTCGAGTGACTTCGCCTTTTTCACATTCCAGTCCTCCACTTCGAGATCGTCAGCACTGGCCCTCTGGAGTCAGTAGTTGAAACTTTGTTTGCTGCCTCAATCAGCTGACCAAGCTCCGCGCCGGAGTAGTGAAAGGTCACGCTAAGAAAGACGCTTATGTCCAGCTCGGGCACATAAATTTCCCAATCCCACCTCAGCTTGCATACCTCCTGCTCTCGGCAGTCGGTGTTCACCTTGAACAGGCTCATCCGTCGCAGGTGGTCTGGCAACTCTTCGAAAATAATCGATTGGTCCTACCAGGTCATGGGGTATGGCTTTCGGCTCGCTTACTTCTCCTCGAGCTTGGTTAACAGCGGATTGCTGTTGAGCCAAGTCCTGCGTTCTTCGTCCCGTCGCTTCCTGCAAGCCAACCACAACACGCGAATTGCACGCTCACTCCCTACTTTATTGTCCCGTCCGGCAGCACGCTGTCAGCCTTCCGGACCCGTATAAAGGCGCCAACGCCTAATCATCTATATGCGTCTGTATGATCATGGCGACTCGGCCATCTCTGCCTGGCTCGGTGCGGTGGTAGTCATACGCGCTTGTCCGGTACTCGCCACCCGCGTAAACCAGGTCGGTGCCTTGGTGAACCATGTCGGCTCTGCCGTCTGCCGTCCATGGTCGACCGCCGCCCTGCTGGCGATTGCCTTCATGCAGGTACATCACGAACTCGCCTTCGGCATGGCGCAGAGGCTCATAGCGGTGGTAGATCTGTTCGCCGGTAAGCACTCGCGAGACGAAACAAAGCGGTGATCGTGGATTGCCGAGTGCTCAAAGCAGCTGCGGCGGGGCAGCTCTGGGTGCCACAGGTGCAGGCGCTGCTCACCCTGCAGCTGCACCTAGACAAAGCCCAGGCCGTGTATTGTGATCTTGTCGGTCCACACGTCGTCGATGATCGTAGCAATAGCTCTCCATGCCCGCGCATGTCGGCGGGCTTGAGTAGTACGGGAAGGGGTAGGGTGTTTCCACGCTAGGTAGATAAACTTACGAAAATCCCTTTGAGCGGGATGAGTAGGGTCCAGACTTGACACTAGGGTCACACGCCTCCTTATTAGAAAATGAGTTGAAAGCGTAAGCCATCGCTGGACAGGGTTTGGCGGTTTAGGTACTTTTCGTGCAACACTGCCAGCACAGAGATAGAGCTAAATGGACTTTGATTTTTCGGTCGTCTATGACTCAGACGAAAATGAGTTTGACGGTCTCGACATGTATTACGGCGCCCGCTCAATGCAGGGAATCTCTGAGGCCATCGCCATTGCAACACACGGCATCGTCAACGAGCGTTTCATTAGTAAGTCCACCGCAGCAAAGGGATTCAAGAATCGTTTCAAAACCAGTTTCGAAGGCTCTTTCAAGCAAAGATTCAGAATCACCTTTACTTCACCAGAAACAGTTTCGAAAATTACAACGCTAGGTGCAAAAAGCTACCTTCAATTACTCAAGCACACGATCAACCAAGTAACCGGAAATGATGTAGAAATCACTAGGCGCACTGCAATAGCAAAAGCGCGCAAGATGTACTTCAGCGAAGACATCACACATCGCCTCACCACTTCGCTTAAAGAAGTTCACACGCCGATAAAGCATCAGGGATATAAGGCCACACTTTATGCGGGCCAGACGCCGCTTGCAGTGTTCAACCAAAAATCACTAAGTTACTTGGAAGAAGAAATCCCAAGTGCGGAGAAAGAGGTTCTGGTTGTCGGCATTAGTCGATTCAATGCCCGAACAGGCACAGGGAGGCTAATTTTTGATTTAGATGAGGACTCATACAGCTTCGTCCCTTCGATGACGCTCACCCGATCAGTCAAACGAGATATAATTGCTAGTTTGAGAGGCGTAGCCGACAATGAGTTCATACCTTTACGTGCCGAGGTGACACGTGTGACGTTGAACGATGAGTCAACGAAATATTTCCGCATTCACCAGATTCAAAAAATCCAGCCTGCCAATGAAGGTTAATATAACAGTCATAGTAAGCACCTTGCTAGGCTGCCTGTATTTCATCTATTTTTATCTCTTAGATGAACCACTTAACGGCGGCAGTCTGGGGACGATGGGTGACTTCATCGGGGGGAATATAAACCCCATACTGACTTTTATTTCGACAGTACTGCTAATTGAAACTCTTGCACTACAAAGGAAGGCCACTGCGGTCGCCGTAAAACAGGCGGAGGACGCAAAAAAGAGCTTTGAAGATCAGAAGTTAGTAGCTAGAATTCAGATTTTTGAAAGCTCTTTTTTTAATCTTATCAACCTTTGCCTAGATGAGTGTAAAAGCGCCGAAGTTACGCACGGATCAAAAACCATGGCGGGCCTCAAGGCATTCGAATTCATCGAAAAAGAATTCTCCAAACGCAGAGAAGACGGACATGATCCTAGTGAGTCATTTCAAGAGCTCGACGACACACATGGGGATATCTGTTTTAATGCGATAAAAAGCTTTGGAAATCTCTTTGCCTTCATTGATGAGAGCGCGCCAGCTAGCGAGAAAGATAAATATATATCAATTGCTACGCGAATGCTGCCCGCATGTATTATTTATTTGATTTGCATCGCCAAGCTGCACACAGAATGGGGAGTCACGAAACCATTCAGCAAGTGCAGTTTTTTTGAGAAAAAAGGGATTGTTGACCTTTTAGAGGGTTACAGTTAGCGTCTTAATCAATCAGTCGTGTCAAAAATCAGCAACTCCGTCAAACTCCTCATAACGGTCCCTTTGGGGGATAGGGATTCAATCTAGGTATCGGGCTGCTGGTGTCGGGCTGCAGCAGCAAATCGATCGACTGCAGCGTGGTAGGGGAGCTACCTGTGATCTCATCTTTGCCCAGCAGCGCGAGACAAGACCCAATTGCTTGTAGAGCTTAACCAGATGGCGGGAAGCCTCGGCGAAGCACTTGGCCGAAGTCGAGTGGCTGGGCAGGCGTGCGAGGCGGTGCCTAACGGAATTCGCCATCGCAGCGAGTAGGCGTATAGAATGAAGTGAAACGGTCGGCAGAACGCCGTGGAGGAAATTGACTTGCGCTGTGCGCTACGGTGTGGGAACTTCAAGGGCCCAAAAAATTGAGGAGATGTTGATGTCCCCTTCAGAATTCTGTTGGTCGTTCTCGCTATCGGCGTCGGTGTCGGCACGTGGATGAAAATCAAGACCGAAAGCGTTCAGATCGACGCAGTTGGCGAATGCGACAATATTTCTGACCCCGACAAAAAGCGGGAATGCCTCGAGCAGAAAACAAATGAGCTGGTGAAACCTTCGGCTGGGAAGGCATCGGCTCAGACCAATGCTCAGTGACTTTTGAAGTGACTTCGTTCGGATCGGTTCGTCACCGTTGAGCTTCGTTGCAGCGAGCACACGACGGAAAGACTTGTTATATCATGTGGTTACAGGTGCTGGCCTTGCGTGGGGTGCAAGGGGGTGAGTGTTCGAGTCAATCCGTCCCGACCATGATTTAAACAAGCTAAGCCACCTTCGGGTGGCTTTTTTGTTTGTGAAGGATTTACGGGTTATTGGATGCTGGCTATGAATGTAGAATGCTGCGTAATCCGTCACAAGGGTAGACCATTCTTAAGTCTTAAGGGCATCTATGAGGCTAGCGTTTGTTCCTCGCGTCGGAGCTGCTCCCAGGCAAAGTAAGCGCCAGACCTGGAAAAAACCTCGGTTGAACATGTATCAATAAGTTACCACGAACGCCGTGAGACTGCACTTCCCTAAAAAATCAGGACACGGCGAGCTAGGTGCAGAAGTAATCGCAAAATTAATATCGATCGTTGACTAGGAACTATTGGTTGGCAGCGAGTGGCTTAAATCCAATGGGGTAGGGTCAGGATATCAGGCGGCGTTTAGCATTTTCTGCATACTGCTCAAGAGCCGCATCCGCATCTGAATCGCTAATAGCTTCGAAGAGAATTCCTCCCGCATCTCTATTCATTTCTTTCATGAACTCTCGAAATGAATCCTCTGTTGAGGTTATCCAAGGGTTGAAATGCATTGCGCGAACTAGTGCCCGCACAAGTGGCTCTCTCGATGCAGTGTTTGGGCGTTCAACAATAGCCTGGCGAATATCTGCTGTTTTAAGTATCAAGCGAAGGGCTGCCTCTGGGGCGTTTGGCTCTGCGATTGTAGCGATGTGCATATTCCACCAAAGCCGTGAGATGGCATTGTCATCACGAATTCCAGTCCGGCCCTGCGCAAAGAAGTGATCTTTTACAGCCTTGTCCAGATCTTCGCCCTCAGACTTCTTTACCCAGCGTGCACGGGCGTAGTGCAGGCATTCAATGTGGCAAAGGCGCACCCAGACCCTTTCCTCCCTTGCTAGGGCGGGCGTCATCCCCTCGATGGCTTTGTAAACGATTAGGGAGTTTTCTATATCCGCCTCAGCGGTCGCGGCAGTCCCATCTAAACATTGGAGCGCTTCAATATCAATTCTGACTTTGTCGCTAGTAATCTCCCAGCCGTTCTCCTCGCTCAGCACAAGAAAATCACCATGGCTATATCTGTCTCTATTGGTAGTGATGTTGTCTCTAAGAGAATCGACTACCGACTGTGCAACATATTTAAGGGGGGAGGCGGTCAAGGGTTATTCTCCTGTTAGTGCGCCAAGGTTGCGGCCGGGATACTCTAATAGCAACTGCGCAGCATTGAATATGGACATGCTTTCATCTATGCGAATTCCTTTGTCGTCACACTTTGCAAGGAATGGTTGGTGCCAGCGGAATGACTCGTACTCGTCTGCGCATCGGAGGATGTCCAGTACTTCCATTACTGCAGGTAGGTATATAGCATTCAAAAGTATTGCCTTGCCGTTTTTTTGTTCTCTCAGCTGAGCAATGCTATTGAATGTTTTCGTGTCAACCTGGATGGATATCTGATTGCTGTTTAGCTCAATCTTGATCTGGCCATCGGAGAGCTTTTCCGATTTGATGAGGTTGAATATGCTCTCGATTGGCTTGAGTTTTGCCTGCCCAACACTAATTACAAGTTGTTCGCCAACTGCTAAGATTTCACCGGTGTTGAGTGAAATAGGGGGGGCGAACTCGGGGTGGATGGTTTCAGCATCCCACTGGATTGTGTCTGATTTTAACCAAATGATAGGTTGAAATGTAACCCGATTCAATAGTAAGCCGGGTTTAAAGTCAGAAACACCAGTAGGCCAAGCCATGGTCCTCAGGCTAGTAAAGAATGTATCGCCGCATTTTATGAAGCAACCGACTGTAGCTTGATTGCTTTCTATTAGGGCGCGAATGTTTGGCTCAGTCAGCGTGATAGCGTGCTCTAGGGTAACAGAGCCAGTGGAGCGGTTCTCCTGTACTTGGATGTCCATGCTGAACTCGCCGGAGACATAGTCTCCTGTGCTCGGGCTCAATACCGGATGAGGGAAACGTGTTTTTTCTGTGATTCTCATTCGGCTGACACCTCTTCAGAACTGAATGCTTCCACTTCTATGGGGCCGTCATACGCTTCGCCAAATTCAATAGAGATAATCTTGCGTTCTCCTTCTATGACATCTACTAGTATTTTTCCGTCCTTGATAATGGCCGCCTCTACTTTGCTCGGGTGCAAAGGTTCTGGCGTATTAACGCCGGTAGCTTGGATCTTTAGCTCCAAGCGCCCTGATACTGGGGCGCTGAAATATAAAGTCCTCCTTTTGGTCGTGTCACCCAAACGGTTTCGAACGTCCTCTAGGTTGACTGCAGTTCGTCTGATTGGCCTTTCTGCGCCGCCGCCGCCAACATTGCCTCGGCCTCTTCGTTGTCCACCATTGCCTCCATTTCCAGAATGCGTGTAACCTTCAGTTCCCTTAGTGGGAATATTTCTCCTTTGAGTGTTCGTCCGCGTCGCCGAGTAGGTGTAGGTCTCAGGGTCATTCTCAGCCAACGGATCAGCTTCGGGTTCTGATTTGCCATGATAGGCAAAAAATTTTCCAAGCTCATCCAGAACCAATGAGTCTTCTGCATGGACCGTGGTTGATGTCGTGATCATTTGTCGTAGCTTTTTTCCTAAGCTACGCATAGCCTTTTCAGCAGAGCGTCTGATTTCCGGGGCAGAAATTCGTTCTGCAGAAAAAGCATTGTGTGCAGGGTTTTCTAGCTTTTTCAGGAGTTTTCCAGAACTTTCATCGCAGGGCTGGATTAGTGCGATAAAATCAGCTCCGGAGAAACGAGAGCTTGAGAATGCATGGCCAAAGTTTCGAAGGTTATCAGTGATCAGCATTCCGTTCCGAACAAAGCCTACGCGTCTTGGCATGTCAACTTCGGTCAATATTCGAACATTGAGTTTACCTAGTTCGGGTATGTCAATTATCTCCTCTGTCGCAGCTTCTGAAACCAAACAGCGATAAAGCTGTCTTGCGAACTCGAGTTCGCTCAGGTGGCCTGACTCATCTGCGGCGTCCATGATGTCTTGACGAGATAACAAGCCTTCAAGTGTGTTGCTGTTTATTTTTATTCTTCCGGAGTCCACCTCGAACTCCATCTCGTTTTTCTGAATCGCTACGAAAAAGTTTGAAACGAGCGAGTAGGTCATTCGCTCTGCCCATTTCGGAGAGTCTCGAAATCCGACGCTGAGAATGGAGGTGCCGATCTCTGATCTTTTCATGCACGCTGGTGCAAGAGATTGTTCAGAAATTGCACGAAAACCGTCTGGATATCCCCAATATCCAGTTGCGCGACGATAGACGCCATTTTCATCTTGGTGGGATACCAGCTTGACTTTACCTTGTGCGGCAAAACATGGTTTTCCTTGGTCTCCGATGTAGAGAGTGGAATACATCACGGTTTGCAGGTCAGAAACCGCAAATGTTGCATTCTTCCCAATGCCGTAGGAGCCACCAGAGGTCTCACTGTCCTTGGTGCTGATTCCCGAAGACTTGAGGAGAGAATTGAAAACCGAGCCGATTTTTTCCGGAGGCCCAGTCAATCCTTTGGTGTTGTAGTCTGAAATCCTGAGCACAGGAATCGTATCTTGGGACGCGACGGCACACGCGTTCTTGAAAAATTCCTTCTCCTTTTCCGTGTGAGCCTGGCTATAGCAACAATCCAATGCAGCCGCAAGGGTGTCGTAAAAAGGGAGATTTCTGCAGGGCTCCTGAGTGAGGTCAAAAGTCATGCGGACTGGTGCCCCGTTACTCAGGCCGGCGTCCCTAGAGTTTTGGCCTGCTTCCCTGGCGCAGCTAGCATAGGGATCGTCACGAAATGTTTCGATCCCGGCATCTGAAAGGCCTTCTTGCTCGCCAGCCTCATTTTTCAGGAATTCAAGTATTGGTGTGCTCATATTCAGGTGTCCGTACAGTTAACCAGTTGCTGACGTGCTTAAAGCTTGAAGTCGCCACCTGAAGAGTTATCCGCATCGGCGAAGCGAGCTTTTGCCTGATCAAGCTCTTTCTGTAGCGTCTTGAAAATCTTCTTTACATCGTCATCTGTAAAGGTGTAGGCATTTCTGTTCGAAAGGTTTCCGATAAGCCTCAGGTCATTCAGTGATCTGTTTACCCTCTGTTCAGCAAGGCGAATGAATTTTTCCCGTTTTGCGTCCATAGAACCCTCTGAATTTTCAGTTTTTTCCTACAACATTTCCGAAATATTTATAAAATGTTTGTAAATTGTCAAGCATGGGATGATGTCGAGCGCAGCTTGTTTGCTGTTATTGATAGTCGTTTTCATATGGGCGCAGTGCGCCGAGAGTGCACGAGGCTAGGAATGGGCTGCTGGTGAGGGCGCTTATGCTTGAATGTCGGGCCAGGACAGGCATTTTTGGTTACAATCGAGGATTGCTTCAAAGAGCCAGTCCATACCGGACTCTGGGCCACGAATGCCGCATTCCCACAGTTCGATGACCCGCCAGCCAAGGGCTAGCAGTTGCTGCTTTGTCCTGGCGTCGCGTGAAACGTTCTGTTCAAATTTAGCTTGCCAAAAATCTTGGCGGGTACGTGGAGTGGTGGCATTGCGGCACCCCGGATGCCTGTGCCAGAAACAACCGTGAACAAAAATGCAGACCCGATAGCGAGGTAGCACCAGATCAGGCTTCCCAGGAAGGTCCTCTTGGTGAAGGCGATATCTGAAGCCTTGCCGGTGTAGCATGCGTCGTACCTTCATTTCTGGTGACGTGTTGATGCCCCGGATGCCCGCCATCATGCGAGACCTGACTTCCTTACTGACTATGTCCATGAATCAAGACCAGATGCCGTTAGACCTCACTGAGGATACACCTGTTGAGCTGTCAGATAGACTTGCTCAGCCGATTCAGGTAGTAGACCTGTTTGCCGGCCCGGGCGGGCTTGGAGAGGGCGTTACCTCATATGGCAACGGTGAATGTTTCCAGATCGTCGTGTCCGCAGAGAAGGATGAAAAAGCCCATAAAACCCTTCGTCTCAGAGCGTTTTACCGTCTGCTCAGGAAACACAAGAAAGACTGCCTGCACGAGTACTACGACTACTGCAACGACCCTTCGAGGATCGAGTTCACACCCTCGGAAAAGACCCTGCCGCTTTGGGAAGAAGCAGCACGCGAAGCCAGGTGCATTGAATTGGGCAGCCTTGAGGGAAACAAGGAGCTGGATGAAGCCTTGGATGATCCCATCACTGGCTTGGATGAAAAGCGCCCTTGGGTGCTTATCGGCGGGCCACCATGCCAGGCGTATTCGGTTGTCGGTCGTGCGCGGAATCAGGCTAAGGTAGACTACAAGGCGGAGGAAGATCACCGTCACTTTCTCTATAAGGAATATTTGCGAATCATCCGGGAAAAGCAGCCAACCGTTTTCGTGATGGAAAACGTGAAGGGTATCCTGTCTTCGAAGATTAACGGCGAGCTGATTTTCTCCAGTATCCTGAAAGACCTCTCCAATCCTCACAAGGCTTTGCTTGGTGTTGGTGAAGGCAAGCGCTATCACATCTACTCACTTGTAACAGGTGCCCATTTTGGGCCTGATGATGAGGTCAGCAAAATCGACCCTAGGGATTTCATCATCCGAGCCGAGAAATATGGAATTCCGCAAGCTCGACATCGTGTCATCCTGCTTGGGATCGCGGAAGACTCCATACCCGCCGAACTGAGACATGTGATGCTCGAGGGGGATGGCGGGAGAGTCACTGTAGGCCAGATCCTGGATGATTTGCCGAAACTGCGTAGCAGTTTGACCAAGGTGCCGGACAGTAGGGAGAGCTGGGCTTCTGTTATTGACAATGACGTGGTGAGCTATCTCCGGAGCCAGATTGGACTTCCCAGGGATATGTGGGATGAACTGGGAAGGATCAAGAGCGAGTTCAAGGCGCCCGAAAATGCTGGAGGGCGGCGTGTTAGGCGATCGGAAGCCCATATAGATGGTGCAACCGGTATTAAGGCCCTAGATACTTGGTACATAGATAGCAAACTCAAATATTGGTTAAACCACGAAGCGCGTGGCCATATGGAAAGTGACCTACGTCGCTACATGTTTGCTGCCGTTTACGCCAAGTTGCATGGCTTCTCACCCAAAGGGCACAAAGGATTCAATCTGGAAGGTTTGGCACCAAATCACAAGAACTGGGAAACTGGGGTATTCAGTGATCGCTTCCGCGTACAGGTAAAGAATCATCCAGCAACCACTATCACCAGCCATATCTCCAAGGATGGGCATTACTTTATCCACTACGACCCTGCTCAGTGCCGTAGTTTATCGGTGCGTGAAGCTGCACGTATACAGACCTTCCCGGACAACTATTACTTCCAAGGTAACAGGACAGAGCAGTTTCATCAGGTTGGTAACGCAGTGCCTCCGCTCCTTGCAAACAAAATTGCTGGCGTCGTGTTCCGAATCCTGGCCGGCAAGGTGAAGGCGTTTGACGAAGCTAAAGCGACCGCACAGAAGGACAGCACGGGGGCTTGTGCTTTGGTCGAGTAGTCTACGGAAGCATTGTGTCGCACAGATACGAACCGGCACAGTCGCGGTAAAACCCGGAGGCACTATGGGAAAGGGACTCTGGGGAAGTTATAGTTGACGTCTTTGGTTTCCTAGGTGGATTGGACTGACCTTGGCCACCGCCATGGCTCACTCCACCCACCGCCACAACGGCTCATCCAGCAACCCAACCCCCCGTAACTGTGTCTGTCCTTGGTGCTTCTCCAGCTCCAGCACATTGCACCCCTCACACGCCGTCAGCTCCTCGATCAGCGGCCTGCTGTGCGACACCACCCACACTTGGCTACGTTGCGAAGTGCGGATGATCAGCCGCGCCAGCGCCGGAAGCAGGTCGGCATGCAGGCTGGTCTCCGGCTCGTTCAGCACCATCAGCGATGGCGGCCGTGGCGTCAGCAGCGCGGCCATCAGCAACAAATAGCGCAGGGTCCCGTCCGACAACTCGGCACCGCCCAGCGGTCGCAGTAGCCTGTGGTGGTGCAACCTCACGCTGAACAGGCCGCCCGGTTGCGCGTCGATCTCCAGGCGGCTGCCGGGGAATGCATCCTCCAGCGCGGCCACGAGGTCTTCCACCTCACCTATCTCAATGATGGTCTGCAGCGCCGAAGTGAGGTTGCGGCCATCGTGGTGCAGCACTGGCGAGCGGGTGCCCAGCTGGGGCTGGCGGCAGGGCGCATCGCGGTCGATGCGGAAGTGATCGTAGAACCGCCAGCTGTTGATGAACGCCCGCAGCTCGCCGATCTCTGGCGCTTGGCGGGGGCGTCCGACGATGTTGAAGAAGCTCTCACAACTATCGGCATGTTGATCGAGCACCGTCCAGCTGTTGCCCTCCCGGGCACGCACCATGGCGTTCTTGCGCTCTACCAACAAGGAAGAGGGGCGGTAGGCTCCAGCACCCCAGATGGCTTCAGACTTGATCTCGGGATCGAGCATGAATGCAGTGGGATAGGGCAGGGGAATCGGCAGGCCGAGCGAGATGGCAAAGCCGAAATCCTCGGTGGCAAAACCCAAGCGCAGGCGTTTGACGTCGCTCGGATGCTGGCCTTGGATGGGCACCTCACCGCGCTTCATGCGTGCACTCATCTCAGGCCCGGCCCACCAGGTCGAATCCAGTCCGCCTTCACGGGCAAGTGCTTCGATCACGCCGCCCTGGGCGGTTTCGGCGAGCAGGCGCAGGGCCTTGTAGAGATTGGATTTACCGCTGCCGTTGGCACCCGTCACCAGATTAAGTTGGCCTAGTGGCAACACAAGGTGATTGATCGAGCGGTAGTTGCCGATGGCGAGGGTGGTGAGCATCCGGTGCGTCCCAGCTTGAACTGAGTGACCGATTGTGGCCGAACTGGGTTGGCGTTACTACCGGTCAGCTCGGCTTCGGGAGTGGGGGCGGCTGTGTTCGAGTTCATCAAACAGGGCCCGAACCATCATGTTTAGGTAGTGGGAGGCAGCGACCCTTCGGTGGTCACCTAGCATGACGCCGGTGTGGTTGAGGTAGCGGGCGCAGTCCAGCAATTTCGAGGCTTGTTCTTTGGCTTGGGTGGTGGGTATCCCGGGGATGGCGGTTAGCAATCGTTGGGATGGTCTGGAGCTATTGTCGCTTGAACAGCTCGGGGTGTTGATTTGGAGCATTGGCTAATTCTCCTGGAGGTTGGAGCAGGGGCTTGGATTGTTGGGGCCGCTTTGCGGCCCATCGCCGGCAAGCGCGGCTCCCACATGAATGAAAGCGGCGGTGCCGGTGGCGAATCTCTTTCAATCTTTCATCATGCCCAGTTCGGCATCGTCGAGCAGAGCCTTGGCCAGGGCGCTGAGGTAGTGCGAGGCCCAGAGCAGCTGGGGTTTGTCTTCCATCAGGCCGTCGATGGTCAGGTCGCGGACGTAGCCCATCAGTTCAGAGGCCTGTTCGCGGGCGCTTTGGCAAGGGATACCGGGTTCGATGCGGAAGAGGGGATGGGTCTGGTTATCACCTTGGTAGAAGGTGGTTTTGCCGACTGTGAATTTGGTTTCTTCTGTGGCCATTGGTTGATCTCCCTGAAGTTGTAGCTGCCTGGGCTGGCCCAATCGCTCGCAAGCTGGGGACCCGAAGACGAAAGCGTCAGACCAGGCAGGATCATGATGCGAGTTAATGCAGCGTCTGCGGATCGGCTGGTTTTTGGATTTGAACCAGCGCGGATTCGAGCAATTTGCGCAGGGTTTCGAGCTCGTGCATTGACGTCATGATCAGCAACGACACGGGTGACTTGGGCTGCATCAACATCGCCTGCTGGGCAACGACTTCCGCGCAAAGTGCGTAGTCAGCCGCCATCATCAGCGTGTCTTCGAGGGAGTGGAGATTGTGGGGCGGATCGGGAACGATCTTCAGCATGGTGTGGCTCCTGTCGTAATAGAGCAACCACCAACCGCGGCTAAACGAATAGGTGGCAGCTGTACGCGGGTTAGCCGACCGGGACGTCAGGCACCCGGCGCACCCGAAGGTGCCCCACGCACAGCCACCATAAAGGCGCTAATGCCGATTGCTCGGTATTGCATGGCTGTGGTGTCCGACGATATCGGGCGGCT
Source organism: Pseudomonas sp. TWI628 (assembly GCF_039673865.1). Taxonomy (NCBI): domain Bacteria; kingdom Pseudomonadati; phylum Pseudomonadota; class Gammaproteobacteria; order Pseudomonadales; family Pseudomonadaceae; genus Pseudomonas; species Pseudomonas sp. TWI628. The sequence continues at coordinate 171,957 of NZ_JBDJMM010000001.1, forward strand.
AAACCCGGTCGTTGCATAACAACGACGTCCCGAGACTAGAGTCCACTATTAGCGTATGCAACGGAAAACAGGCGTCGACAGTATCTTTGGGAAGCGTCCTACAAGAAAGGGGCTAAATCCGATTTTCTTGGCCGTTAGACGTAACAGCATGTATCGAAGACTGTCCCCAAAATGATCAGGCGCGTAGCCATGCCCCGATAGTTAACAGTACTCTCGAAACACACCTACTATCGCGAGGACCGATCAAATGACTCAACCACCAGATGGATTACCGATTTACCGCGTGCTGACCGGCCCCGACGATGCCTCCTTTTGCCACAGGGTCAGTGATGCCTTGAAGCTGGGCTATCAACTCCATGGCGGGCCTGCACTCACGTTCAACGGGAAGGACGTGATCGTAGCGCAGGCTGTGACCTGGCCGGGTACCCACTTGGCTTCGTCTTGATAAGTCAGCTCGGCGTTCGTTACTTCTTGTTGGCCATGATCCGCAGAATGCGCAGGAACAGGTTGATAATGTCCAGGTACAGCGCCGCAGCGCTGTCAATCGCGTTGTCGACGGTGCGCTCGATCCGGTTGGCACGCCCCCAGTCCACGCCGATGTAGCCGCAGAAGATTGCAGCGACGATGTAGTCCATGGCCGCCAGGTGGGTGCCGAAAAAGAACGCCTGGCCCAGCTCGACAAGGATCGACACCAACAGGGCAATGAACAGTGACGACTCGATCCGTTTGAAGAAGGCCGGGAACAAGGTCCCCAGTATCATCATCCCCGCCGTGAGCAGGATGGTGGTCTGCACCGCCTGGACAATGATCTCGTGCGAGTAATCAGGCAGCACCACCACCAGCAGCAGGCCGACCGGCAACACGATCAGGTTATAGCCGAGGAAGCTGTACATCGGCTCCTGCGAAGCGGAGAGAAGGGCGACGCCGGACATCGCCAGGACGAAGTAGCCAATGAGGAACGCTATCTGGGGGATGGCCAGCATGACCTCGGCCGGTACCGTGGTGACCAGGTACCAATTCACCGCAAAACCCCACAGCAGCACGGCACCGAGGATGAGGTTGTAGGCGTTGGCGGAGATCTGGTGGTTGGTACCGACCCGGTTGAAGGTGTCGTTTTCAATCATGTGCAGGGCTTTCCTTTGCTGAGTGTCCGGGCAACGACAAGGCCGGTGGTGGGGGGGCACGGGGCTTTGTCGATGAGCGATCAGGATGGCATATGGCTGCATCTCTATTGAAGAGACAAGAGGGGATTCGAAAGGGCCGTGACGCTGCCCTCAGACTGATTGAAGGGGGGCGGGCTGGGGTTTGGGTTGTTGGGGCCGCTTTGCGGCCCATCGCGGATAAATTCGCTCCTACAGGGGGAGTGGGGCGGGCAGGTCAGCGCTGGTAGGCCTTGCCGAAGTGTCGCTCAAGCCGTGCCTGCACCAGCTCCAGCAAGATCGACAACACCCAGTAGATCACCGCCGCCGTGGTCAGCATCTCCAGGTATCGGTAGCTTGAGCGCCCATACGACTGCGCCAGGAACATCACCTCCCAAACCCCCATCACCGAGATCAGCGACGAGTCCTTGAGCATCGAGATGAACTGGTTGGCCGTAGGCGGAATGATCACCCGCATGGCCTGGGGCAGCACGATGCTGCAGAAGATCTGCACCGGCCGCATGCCCAGCGCCAGCGCCGCTTCGCGCTGGCCGCGGGCCACGCCGAGGATGCCGGCGCGGAAGATCTCGCTCAGGTACGCACCGTAGTTCAACGACAACGCGATGATGCCGGCGCTGATGGCGCCGGGTACCAGGCCTAGCTGCGGTAGCCCGAGGTAGATGAGCAGTATCTGGATCAGCAGCGGGGTGCCGCGGAAGAACGAGGTGTAGAAGCTGGCGATGCCCACCAGCACCGCGCTGTTCGACAGCCGCGCAAGCGCCGCGGCAAAGCCGAACGCCACCGACACCACCATCGAGCACAGGCACAGGAACAGGGTCAGGGCCGCGCCCTGCAAAAAGCCGTTGGGCCCGAGCTTGAAGCCGGCGAGGTTGGGGAACTTCTCCAGGATGATCGCGAACTTCAAATCGAAGCTGAGGAAAAACGCCACAAACAGGGCGAACAGTGCCAGCCAGGTCAGGTACAGCCGGGTGCGAAAGCCGAACAAGCCGGCAACCGTGGCGCGAGCCACGGGTTTGGGGGCAGGGGGGAAGGTGCTCATTTGCTGATGTCGGCGCCGATCCATTTCTGCGAGATCTGCGCCAGCGTGCCGTCAGCCTTCAGCTCGGCGAACACCTGGCGCACCTTGGCATCCCACTCCGGGTCGCCTTTTTCGATGGCCACCGAGTTCGGCTCTTCATACAGCGGGGCGCCGGCCAGCTTGAAGCGGTTGTCCTGGTCCAGGCGCGGCTTGGCGGTCACCAGGTTGGTGAGGATGGCATCCAGGCGCACGCCTGCACCCAGGCCCAGGTCCTGGAAGGCGACGTTGTCGGTGTCGTACGGGGCGATCTGCACGGCCTCGAACGGGTAGTCGATGTGGCGGTCTTCGGCGCCTTCGATCACCAGGTTCTTGTTCAGGTAGCTCTCGTAGCTGGAGGCGGCGGTCAGGCCGACCTTGCGCCCGTCCAGGTCCTTGGCGGTGTGGATGCGCTCATCCTTGGCGTTGACCACGATGACGGCGGGCGAGGCGTAGTACTCCACCGGGAAGGCGAACACTTCGGCGCGGGCCTTGCTCGGGGTCATCGAGCAGATGCAGATGTCGTAGCGCCCGCTCCAGCGGCCAGCGGCGATCACGTCCCAGGAGGGGGTTTCCAGGCGCAGCTTGACGCCGAGCTTCTGCGCCACTGCCTTGGCCACGTCCACATCAAAGCCGTCGAGCTGGTTCTGCGCGTTGAGGAACGAGAACGGCGGGTAGCTTTCCATCAGCACGTTTACCAGTTCCTTGTTCGTCTCGACACGCTCAAGGGTAGTGCCGGCAAAGGCTTGAGTAGCGGTAGCGAGCAACAGGAGGCTCGCGCCAAGCAGGGCAGGGACGCGCATGTAAATACCTGAAAAGTTGGCCAAAACTGGATTAGAGTATTAAATAGTTATAAATGATTCCTACATAATGAATTTTATTCATAAGAACCTTCAGAGTAGTTATATGAAACAACGAGCGATGGTAGTACTGGACGGTGGCATGGGGCGGGAATTGCAGCGCAGCGGCGCGCCGTTCCGTCAGCCCGAATGGTCGGCGCTGGCCCTGAGTGAGGCCCCCGAGGCGGTAGTCGGTGTGCATGCGGCGTTCATTACCGCCGGTGCGCAGGTGATCACCAGCAACAGCTATGCGGTGGTGCCGTTCCATATCGGCGAGGAGCGGTTTGCCAAGGAGGGCCTGCAACTGGCCACGGTGGCGGGCCAGCTGGCCCGTCGGGCGGCCGATGCCAGTGCGCAGCCGGTGCAGGTGGCGGGGTCGTTGCCGCCGCTGTTCGGTTCCTACCGGCCAGACCTGTTCCAGCCGGAGCGGGTGGCCGAGGTGCTGACGCCGCTGTTGCAGGGGCTGGCGCCGCATGTGGACCTGTGGCTGGCAGAGACCCAAAGCGCCATCGCCGAGGTGCGGGCCATTCACAGCCATCTGCCAGCGGACGGCAAGCCGTTCTGGGTGTCGTTCACCTTACAGGACGAAGACGTCGACGCCGTGCCGCGCCTGCGTTCCGGCGAGCCGGTGGCCGATGCCATCGAGGCGGTGGCAGGCCTGGGCGTTGCGGCGGTGCTGTTCAACTGCAGCCAGCCTGAAGTCATCGGTGCAGCGCTGGATGTGGCGCGCTCGGTGATCGAAGCCCGCCAGGCGGATATCGCCATCGGCGCCTACGCCAATGCCTTCCCGCCGCAACCGAAGGAAGCCACCGCCAACGATGGCCTGGATGAGCTGCGTGAAGACCTCGACCCGCCGGGCTACCTGGTGTGGGCCCGCGACTGGCGTGCGCGTGGGGCGAGCCTGATCGGCGGCTGCTGTGGCATCGGCCCGGAGCATATCGCCGAGATCAAGCGCGGCCTGGTTTGACCGTCAACGCCGGCGACTCTCAGGTGCGCTTGCCAACGAGGTGCGGTTTATAACAAGTCGTTTCCAAAGCAGAGGCAAAGTGTGCAAGCGGTTTCTTTGCCCGTTTCACGCATTGGTCTAGTCTGGTTTGACGTCTGGTGGGAGATGGGACGAGGGCCGCAATGAGACTGTACGACTTCATCGAGAGCGATATGGAGAGCATTCTCCAGGCTTGGGAAGATTTTGCACGTTCGGTCGAGACAGATTTGCCCACGCAGGATTCAACCGGTCTCAGAAACCATTCCGAGAAGATTCTGCGTTCCGTTGCCGCCGACATGCGCACTGCTCAAACCCCTTATCAACAGGCCGAGAAAGCGCAAGGCAGGGGCCCTCAGCAGTCCAGTGACACGGCAGCCCAGTCCCATGCCGTCACTCGCTTGATTGCTGGGTTTTCCATGGATCAGATGGTCGCTGAATACCGGGCGTTGCGCTCCAGTGTTCTCTCTCTATGGCTGGCACAAGAAACCCTGCGCGATGCGCATCACGTTCAGGACATGATCCGGTTCAACGAGGCGGTAGACCAGGCGCTGGTCGAGTCCGTTGCAGCCTACGGTGCCGCTGTGGAGTCAACCCGGAAAATGGTATTGGCCGTACTTGGCCATGACCTGCGCTCGCCCTTGGGCGCGGTGCTCATGGCGGGCGACCTGATCCTGCACCAGGATGATTCAGGTGAGAAGGTGAAGCTGCTTGCGTCCCAGGTTTGCAACAGTGCTCGCCGGGCCAACAACATGGTCAACGACCTGCTGGATCTGGCGCGCTGCAATCTGGGTACGGGCATTCCGGTGCACCCGCAGCAGGTGGAACTGAATGCGATCTGTCGTTCAGTCATCGACGAACTGCGCGCGGCGTCCCCTGAGGCGAGCATCGTGTTGAAGGAGGCCGCGTCAATTACTGGCCAGTTTGACCCAGAACGGATGGCCCAGGTGTTTTCCAATCTGATTGGCAATGCCCTGCGCCATGGCGATGCGACGCTTCCAATCCATGTCTCCCTGGCCCATGAAGCCGGTGTTCCCCGTGTCAGCGTACACAACTCGGGGGCGCCCATTCCCGAAGAAGTGATGCCTTATCTGTTCAAGCCGGAAGGCAGGTATTCCAGCTATGCGGAGGGCGAAAGGGGCTCAGCTGCCGGGCTTGGGCTGGGGCTGTTCATCGCGGCCGAGATTGTCGCCAGCCATGGCGGCAGGATTGAGGTCGCGTCAACAGCGGAGCAGGGGACGACATTCGAGGTCATCCTGTCTACCGTTTAACGCCCCTTGCCCTGATCAGAACACCGACCAGCCGATCCGTGAACTGAGCAGCTCCAGCGCCGCCATCCCTGCCAGGGAGTTGCCCGCCGCGTTCAGCTCCGGCGACCACACGCACACGGTAAATTGCCCCGGCACGATTGCCACGATCCCGCCGCCCACGCCGCTCTTGCCGGGCAACCCGACCCGGTAGGCAAAATTGCCGGCCTCGTCGTACAGCCCGCTGGTGGCCATGATCGAGTTCACCTGCTGGGTCTGGCGCCGGCTGAGGATCTGCTCACCGCTGTGCTTGCAGAAGCCGTCGTTGGCCAGGAAGCAGAAGGCTCGCGCCAGGTCCAGGCAGCTCATTTGCAGCGCGCAATAACTGAAGTAGCTGCGCAGCACCGTCTCGACTTCGTTATGGAAGTTGCCAAACGACTGCATCAGGTAAGCCATGGCGGCGTTGCGCGCGCGAAACTGGTATTCCGAATCGGCGACGCGGGCATCGATCGCAATGTGGGGGTTGGCCGACAACCGGCGGACAAAGTCGCGCATCGACAAGGTGGGCGCGGCAAAGCGCGACTGGTTGATATCGCAGATCACCAGCGCGCCGGCGTTGATGAACGGATTGCGCGGCCGCCCACGCTCGAACTCCAGCTGCACCAGCGAGTTGAACGGCTGGCCGGAGGGCTCATGGCCCAGGCGCTCCCAGATGGCTTCACCGGAGTGGCCAATCGCCTGGACCAGGCTGAACACCTTGGAAATACTCTGCACCGAAAACGGTACCAGGGCGTCGCCTGCGCAGTAGTGGCTGCCGTCGTTGCCATAGACGGCAATGCCCAGCTGATTGGCTGGCACGTCGGCCAGCGCTGGGATGTAGTCAGCCACTTTGCCCTTGCCGATCAAGGGGCGCACTTCGTCGAGAATCTCGTTCAACAGCGTTTGCATGGAAGGCCTTGTTATCAGTCCCCGGACGACAGCGAGGGGGTTGCGCTTGTGACGCAGACTGAACAAGAGAAATCACACACCCGCAAATGAAATGTCGCAGTGGCCCCTTCCGGCAACCCTCTTAGTGCGAATGCCGCGGCATCCCGCCTTCCCGGGCGATCACGCGCATGTGCAGGGTCGCCGGCTCCAGGCAGCCACCGGTGGACAACTGCCCCACGAGCTGGCGGTAGAGTTCCTGCCAGGGCGTCTGCGAGGCCGGGATATTCGGCTTCCAGGCGGCGCGGCGGCGGGCCACTTCCTCATCGTCCACCAGCAGGTCGACGCGGCGCTGGTTGAGGTCCACGCGCAGCCAGTCGTTGGTCTGCAACAGCGCCAGGCCGCCGCCGACCGCCGCTTCCGGCGACATGTTGAGGATCGACGGGCTGGCCGAGGTGCCGCTCTGGCGGCCGTCGCCCAGGCAGGGCAGCGAGTCGATGCCTTGCTTGATCAGGGCGGCCGGGGGCGCCATGTTGACCACTTCGGCGCTGCCTGGGTAACCCACGGTACCGGCGCCGCGGATCACCAGGATGCAACGCTCGTCGATGTCCAGCGACGGGTCGTCGATGCGCGCGTGGTAGTCCTCCGGGCCCTCGAACACGATGGCGCGGGCCTCGAAGCTGTTCTCCTTGCCGGGCTCGGCCAGGTAGGTCTTGCGGAAGGCTTCGCCGACCACCGACATCTTCATGATCGCGCTGTCGAAGAAGTTGCCGCTGAGCACGATGAACCCTGCACTGTGCTTGAGCGGGGCGTCGAACGGCAGGATCACCTCGCGGTTGCTGGTGACCGTATCGCTGACCACCTCGCCGATGGTCTTGCCGCTGACCGTGGCGCAGGCCTCGTGCAGGCGCCCGGCCTTGCGCAGTTCATGCATCACGGCAGGCACGCCGCCGGCGCGGTGGAAGCCTTCGCCCAGGTACTTGCCGGCTGGCATGCAGTTGACCAGCAAGGGCACGTCTTCGCCGATGCGCTGCCAGTCGTCCAGCGACAGCTCGATGCCCATGTGCCGGGCGATGGCAATCAGGTGCGGCGGGCAGTTGCTTGAGGCGCCCAGTGCCGAGGCCACGGCAATGGCGTTTTCGAAGGCTTCGCGGGTCATGATCGCGGACGGGCGCACGTCCTGCAGCACCAGTTCGCAGATGCGCCTGCCGGTCGCATAGGCCATCTGCCCACGTTCGCGGTAGGGCGCCGGGATGCTGGCGCAGCCCGGCAGCGACATGCCCAGGGCTTCGGCCAGGGCGTTCATCGACAGCGCCGTGCCCATGGTGTTGCAGTGGCCCACCGACGGCGAGGCGGCCGTGGTCATTTCCATGAAGCCTTCGTAGTCGATTTCACCCGCAGCCATCAGGTTGCGGGCGTGCCACAGCACCGTGCCCGAGCCAATCAGCTGGCCTTTGTGATGGCCGTCGAGCATCGGCCCGCCCGACAGCACGATGGCCGGCAGGTCGGTGGTGGCGGCGGCCATCAGGCAGGCGGGGGTGGTCTTGTCACAGCCGGTGGTCAGTACCACGCCGTCCAGCGGGTAGCCGTGGAGGATTTCCACCAGGCCCAGGTAGGCCAGGTTGCGGTCCAGGGCGGCAGTGGGGCGGCGGCTCTGCTCGGCAATCGGGTGCACCGGGAATTCCATGGGAATGCCGCCGGCATCGCGGATGCCGGCCTTGATCCGCTGGGCCAGTTCGATGTGGTGGCGGTTGCAGGGGGTAAGGTCGCTGCCGGTCTGGGCAATGCCGATGATCGGCCGGCCCGACTGCAGTTCGTCGCGGGTCAGGCCGTAGTTCATGTAGCGCTCGACGTACAGCGCGGTCATGTCGGCGTGGCTCGGGTCGTCGAACCATTGCTGGCTGCGCAGCGGGCGTTTCGCGGTATCGGTCATGTCATGCTCTCTTGTTGTTTTAGCGATGCAGCAGGCCGCGGGCGGCCAGGTTGCGCATCATCGCGCCAAGGCCAAAGGTCCATGGCGTTGCCTGGTCGCTGGTGGTGACCTGGTTGTGCAACTGGCCGAGCAGGGGGCTGGCGATGCGTACCCGGTCACCCAGTTTGTGGGTGAACCCGGCGCCCGGCTGGTCACGGTCCTCGATGGGGGCAAACAGCGTACCAAGGAACAGCAGGAAGCCGTCGGGGTATTGATGGTTGGCGTTGAGGGTCTGGCGCACCAGGTCTTCAGGGTCGCGGCTGATCTGGTCCATCGAGCTGCTGCCGACCAGGCGGTAGCCGTCCTCACCCTGGACCTCCAGGTCGACCACGCAGTGGCGCACCGCGTCCAGGTCGAAGGTGTCGTCGAACAGGCGGATGAACGGGCCGACGGCGCACGAGGCGTTGTTGTCCTTGGCCTTGCTCAGCAACAGCGCGCTGCGGCCTTCGAAGTCGCGCAGGTTGACGTCGTTGCCCAAGGTGGCGCCGTGGATGCGCCCGCGGCTGTCGACCGCCAGCACCACCTCGGGCTCGGGGTTGTTCCATGCCGAGCCTGGGTGCACGCCAATCGCACTGCCGCTGCCGACGGCGGCCAGCACCGGGGCCTTGGTGAACACTTCGGCATCCGGCCCGATGCCCACTTCCAGGTATTGCGACCACATGCCTTGTTCGATCAGCAGCGCCTTCAGGGCCATGGCCTGTGGTGAGCCGGGGCGCACTGCGCGCAGGTTGTTACCAATTACCGAGTGCACGGTGGCGCGCACCGCCTCGGCCTTGCTGGCATCACCGGCTGCCTGCTCTTCGATGACCCGCTCGATCATGCTGGCGGCGAAGGTCACGCCTGCGGCCTTGATTACCTGCAGGTCAACCGGTGCGAGCAGGTAGGGCTGGTTGGCGTCGAACGCTTCACCGCTGTTGGCCAGCAACGCTTCCAGGCTGCCCAGGAAGCGGCCCGGGGTGCTGCGCACGGCGTGCAACGGATCTTCGCTTTCCAGCAACTGGCTGAGGGTGGCGAAGCGTTCGGACAGGTCGAACACCCCGTCGGCGCGCAAGGTGATCGGCGAGGGGCCGCCGGGCTCGCCGGGGGCCCAGGCGCGGCCGATCAGGGTGCCGGTCAGGCCGTCCGCAGGCAAGGTGTTGGCGGGAGTGAGGGTCATCGGCATGGCATCGCAATCTCTCGGAACGTGAGAGCTGCACGCTAGGCAAGCGGCGCGATAAACTCCAATGGCTTAATCTCACTATTCAATAACAAGCGGTTATCGCAGCGACAGGGGCTTGCATGTCGGACCTTTCCTTTTCCCACGTTTGCAACTGGCTCAAGTTCCGCCATCTGTTGCTGATCGAGACCCTCGGGCGCACGCACAACATGCACGTCGCGGCGCAGCAGATGAACCTGACCCAGCCGGCGATCAGCAAGATGCTCAAGGAAATCGAGCACCTGCTCGGTTTTGCCCTGTTCGAACGCCTGCCGCGCAGCATGCCGCCCACGGCGCTTGGCGAGCAGGTGCTGCGCTATGCCCAGGTGGCCTTGAACGATGCGCGCAACTTCGTCGACCAGATCGACAGCCTGCGCCAGGGCGGGCACGGGCAGTTGAAGGTGGGCGGCATTTTCGCCGCCACCGCCGTGGCGTTGCCCGATGCCATCGTCGCGATCAAGCAGCGCAAGCCGCTGCTGGCGATCGAGGTGGTGGAGCAGACCAGCGACCACCTGATGGCCATGCTCGAAGACAAGCACTTGCACCTGGCCGTGGCGCGCTTCACCGACGTGTCCCAGCACCAGCGCTTCGACTTCCAGCCGCTGGCGCCGGAACCGTTCTGCTTTGTGGTCAACGATCAGCACCCGCTCAGCGCTGCCGGGCCGGTGACCTTGCCGCAGCTGCTGGAGTGGCCATGGATTCTCTACCCCAAGGGCACGCCCATTCGTGGGCGCATGGAGCGGGCCTTCGCCGAGGCTGGCGTGGCCGTGCCGCGCAACACCATCGATACCATCTCCATGCAGACCTTCCTCAAGGTGCTGCTGGGCGGGCCGATGATCGGCATGTTGCCCCAGGCGATGGTCGAGCCGCACCTGGCCAGCGGCGTGCTGGTCAACCTCGACACCCCGCTGCACCTGGCGCCGCAGGACTACGGCATCCTCACCCGCAAAGGCGAGCCGTTGAGCGGGGCGGCGCTGGAGTTCGCTGAAATCCTGCTGGCCCACGCGGGCCGCGGGGAAGGGGAGCGATAACGCGGCGTTATCGGATGATCGATAAATGCCATTGGGAAAGCATCGCAGAGCCGCCTAGATTAGCCCCCCATGTCTTTCGCAATGCCGAGGAATCATCCATGACGCCCCACGCAGGCCAGCAATTCATCGGCGGGGTTCGCCGCGCCACCGGTCAGGCGGCCTTGTACAGTGTCGATGCGCGCAGCGGGCAGCCACTGCCAGGCGCGTTCTACCAAGCCAGCGACGAGGAAGTCGATGCCGCAGCCCAGGCCGCTGCCGCTGCCTATCCTGTGTACCGGGCCTTGCCCGCCGCCCGCCGCGCCGAGTTTCTCGACGCAATTGCCGATGCACTCGATGCCTTGGGTGAAGACTTCATTGCTACCGTATGCCAGGAAACAGCCTTGCCGCCAGCCCGAATCCACGGCGAACGGGCGCGTACCAGCGGCCAGCTGAGGTTGTTCGCCACGGTGTTGCGCCGCGGTGATTTTGTCGGTGCGCGCATCGACCGTGCGCAGCCCCAACGTACCCCGCTGCCGCGCCTGGACATCCGCCAGTGCCGCATGGGGCTGGGGCCGGTCGCGGTGTTCGGTGCCAGCAACTTCCCCTTGGCATTTTCCACGGCCGGTGGCGACACTGCCGCGGCGCTGGCCGCCGGCTGCCCGGTGGTGTTCAAGGCCCACAGCGGCCACATGGCCACGGCGCAGTGGGTGGCCGAGGCCATCGTCGCCGCCGCCGAGCGTTGTGCGATGCCGGCCGGGGTGTTCAACATGATCTACGGTGGCCGGGTCGGCGAGGCGCTGGTCAAGCACCCGGCCATCCAGGCCGTGGGCTTCACCGGTTCGCTCAAGGGTGGCCGTGCCCTGTGCGACATGGCGGCGGCGCGGCCGCAGCCGATCCCGGTGTTCGCCGAAATGAGCAGCATCAACCCGGTGCTGGTGCTGCCCGGGGCGCTGGCCGTGCGCGGTGAGGCCGTGGCCCGCGAACTGACGGCTTCGGTGGTGCTGGGCTGTGGGCAGTTCTGCACCAACCCGGGCCTGGTGCTGGGGGTGCGTTCACCAGCCTTCAGCGCCTTTGTCGAGCACCTCACTGCGCAGATGGCCGAGCAGCCGCCACAGACCATGCTCAATGCCGGCACCCTGGCCAGCTATGCCCACGGCGTGGCCACGCTCAAGGCGCAGGCCGGCGTGCGCCTGCTGGCCGGCGCCGAGCAACAGGGCAACCAGGCCTGGCCGCAGCTGTTCCAGGCTGATGCGCAGTTGCTGCTGGCTGGCGAAGCGCTGCTGCAGGAGGAAATCTTCGGCCCGGCCACTGTGGTGGTCGAGCTTGCCGACCAGGCCCAGTTGCTGGCTGCGCTACAGGCGCTGGGCGGGCAACTGACCGCCACGCTGATCGGCGAGCCAGGCGACCTTGCGCACGCTGCGCCACTGGTGGCGTTGCTGGAGCAGAAGGCCGGCCGCGTGCTGGTCAACGGCTACCCGACCGGTGTCGAGGTGTGTGACGCCATGGTCCATGGCGGCCCGTTCCCGGCCACCTCCGACAGCCGTGGCACCTCGGTCGGCAGCCTGGCGATCGACCGTTTCCTGCGCCCGGTGTGCTACCAGAACTTCCCCGATGCGTTGCTGCCCGAGGCGCTGCGCGACGCCAACCCGCTGGGGCTGCTGCGCCTGGTCGATGGCCAGCCCAGTCGTGACCCGATTCGCTGATTACCGCTGCTGATAGTCACCCGCCGGCTGCGCATGCACCCGGTGGGCTTCCAATAACAACAATCAGGCATGCACGACATGCCAAGAGGCTTGGCCATGGCTCATCACTCTGTCGCCCCCACCCACGATCAGGCGTTCGAAGACCGCACCTACCGAAAGGTCATCCTGCGTATCCTGCCGATCCTGCTGCTGTGTTACATCGCCGCCTACCTTGACCGGGTCAATATCGGCTTTGCCAAGCTGAGCATGCTCGACGACCTGCAGTTCAGCAACACCGTCTATGCCCTTGGTGCCAGCGTGTTCTTCTGGGGCTACTTCCTGTTCGAAGTGCCCAGCAACCTGCTGCTGCATCGCTATGGCGCGCGCTTCTGGATCGCACGGATCATGCTGAGCTGGGCAATCATCTCGATGGCGGTGGCGTTCACCCAGCCGTTGGCCGGGTTCTTCCACATCGAGTCCAGCACCATGTTCTACGTGCTGCGCTTTTTGCTGGGCATCTGCGAGGCCGGGTTCTTCCCCGGCGTGATCCTCTACCTCAACTACTGGTTCCCGACCCATCGGCAAAGCCGGGTGATGTCGGGCTTTCTGATGGCGATGCCGGTCAGCCTCACCCTGGGTGGCGTGCTGTCGGGCTGGCTGATGACCCGCCTGGATGGCTGGCATGAAATGGCGGGCTGGCAGTGGATGCTGCTGATCGAGGGCGTGCCTTCGGTGATCATGGCCGTGGTGGTGTTCACCTGCCTGTGCGACAACATCGACAAGGCCGCCTGGCTGACGGAGGCGCAGAAGCAACTGCTCAAGGCCAACCTGCAACAGGAAGCGCACGGCAAGGTCTCGCGCTTGAGCGAGGTGTTCTTCAACCCGCGGGTGTGGTTGCTGGTGCTGATCCTGCTGACCTTCAACACTGGCTTCTATGGCCTGGCCTTCTGGATGCCGTCGATCATCAAGAGCGCGGGCGTGACCAGCACCCTGCAGATCGGCTTGCTGACCGCCATTCCCTACAGCGTGGCGATCATTGCCATGTTCCTCAACGCACGCCACTCCAACCGCACCGGCGAGCGTCGCTGGCATGCCGCGATTCCCGCGTTCATCGGTGGCTGCGGCCTGATCCTCAGCGCTGCGTTCGCCCATGACGTGACGTTGTCGATCCTGTTCCTGACGGTGGCGGCCTCGGGTGTGCTGAGCCTGATGCCGATCTACTGGACGCTGCCGGGCACGGTGTTGTCGGGTGTCGCGGCGGCGGCGGGGATCGGCATGATCAACGCCATCGGCAACCTGTCGGGCTTCACCGGCTCGATGATCACGGCGATGGCGGAGACCCTGACCGGCGACATCAACAATGGCACCTATGTGCTGGGCCTGTGCCTGTTCGTCAGCGGCCTGCTGATCCTGGCGATCCCCGCCGCCATGCTCAAGCGTTCCGGCGCCCAGCCGCGCCAGCAGCTCGAACTGGAAGCGGCGTAAGCGGCGCCGCTCACAAGGTGGTGGACCTGCCCATGCGGTCCAGCTCGAACACCTTGCTGCGCTGCAGGCACTCGCGCAGGTAGCGCGCCGCCGGCCCAGGCTGGCGCTTGCGATGCCACAACAGGTCTACCCCCACCAGCCAGTCGGTGTGGGGGTAGGCCTCCAGTTGCAGCTCCACCAGCTGCCCGCTGTCCAGCTCTTGCTGCACCAGTTGGCGCGGCAGGGTCGCCCAGCCAAGCCCGCCGCGCACCATCTCTACCAACGCCAGGTAACTCTCCGCCCGCCACAGCTGCCCGGCCCGCAGGTATTCGCTGCTGGGCAGCTTGTCGGCATGGGCGAAGAAGGCCAGCCGGCGATGGGCGTTGAGGTCGGCAAAGCTCACCGGGCTCTGCCGTGCCAGGGCGAACCCTGGGTGGCAGACGTGGGTCATGATCAGCTTGCCCAACTGCTGGAAGGCCAGCTCCGGCGGGTAGTGGGGCTGGGCGAAGCTCACCCCCAGGTCCGCCTCGCCGGTGAGGATCATCTCGCTGACATCGCCGTGCAGCGGGTGGCGGATCAGCAGGTCAACAAAAGGAAACGCCGCGTCAAAGTCCTTGAACGGCGGTATCAGCGGCCCATAAGGCACCTCGATCGCCAGGGTCAGCGCGGCTTCCACCTGGCCGGCCAGGCTGTCGGCGCTGCCCTCCAGGGCATAGCAACGCTCAAGGATGCCCTCGGCGCGCAGCAGCAGTTTATGGCCTGCGGCGGTCAATGCCGGGATGCGGCTGGAGCGGTCGAACAGTTGCACGCCCAGGTCGGTTTCCAGGTTGCTGATGGCCGCGCTGACCGTCGACTGGGTGCGCCCCAGTCGCCGCGCTGCGGCCGAAAACGAGCCAGCCTGCACAGCGCTGACGAACACTTGCAACTGCTCCAGTGAAAAGCGCATCACCTGATCCTGTTCACGGCTCGATCCATCGATAGTAACGATGGTTAATCATTTGCTCCATCGGTGTTTTCACAGGAATCTTCACTTCGACATCGGCGACAGCTGCCACGCGTCCCTGCGCTGCATGTCACTCCGGGCGCCTTCAACAATAAAAAGAGCCGCACTTCAGGAGATTCACGACATGAGCCAACCTGTTATCCATCCCGTGGACGAAGTACTGCCTGCGCGGCAGCTGTTCACCTTCGGCCTGCAGCATGTGCTGGTGATGTACGCCGGTGCCGTTGCCGTGCCACTGATTTTGGGCAGCGCCCTGGGGCTGACCCAGGCCCAGGTGGTGACGTTGATCAATGCCAACCTGCTCACCTCGGGTGTCGCCACCTTGCTGCAAACCCTCGGGCTATGGCGTTTCGGCGCACGCTTGCCGTTGATCCAGGGCTGCTCGTTCATTGCCTTGGCGCCGATGATCATGATCGGCAAGGCGTTCGGGCTACCTCACGTGTTCGGTGCGGTGATCGCGGCCGGTGCGCTCACCATTGCCATCGCGCCGCTGTTCAGCCGTTTGCTGCGGTTCTTCCCGCCAGTGGTGATCGGCAGCCTGATCACCGTCATCGGCATTTCGCTGATGCCGGCTGCGGCCATCTGGCTGGGGGGAGGGCAGCCAGGTACTGCGGACTTCGGCAAGCCGGCCAACCTGATGCTGGGCGTGGCCACGGTGGCGCTGACGCTGGTGATCCACGCACGGTTTCGTGGCTTTATCGGCAACCTCAGCGTGCTCCTGGGGCTGATTGCCGGCAGCGTGGTGGCCGCGGCCTTTGGCATGACCGACTTCAGCCGGGTAGCCGGTGCCGCGTGGTTCGAGCTCAGCGCGCCGATGGCGTTCGGCGTGCCGCAGTTCTCCTTCACCCCGGTGCTGATCATGCTGCTGGCGATGCTGGTGATCATGGCCGAGACCACCGGCAACTGCCTGGCCATTGGCAAGCTGACCGGCAAGCCTACCGACCAGCGCACCCTAGGCAACGCGTTCCGCGCCGATGGCCTGTCGACCCTGCTGGGGGGCCTGTTCAACAGCTTTCCTTACAACGCGTTCACGCAAAACACCGGCCTGATCGCGCTTTCCGGCGTCAAGAGCCGCTTCGTGGTCGCCGCAGCGGGCGCCATCATGGTGTTGATGGGGCTGTTCCCCAAACTGGGCGCGCTGATCGCCAGTGTGCCGACGCCTGTGCTCGGTGGCTGCGCCATCGTGATGTTCGGCATGACCACGGTGGCGGGCATCCAGGAACTGGCCCGCGTGCGCTTCGAGGGCACCCGCAACGGCCTGGTGGTGGCGGTGTCGGTCAGCATCGGGGTGTTGCCGATGTCGATGCCGGCGCTGTTCGAGCATGTCAGCGGCCCGCTGAAGCTGGTGCTGGAAAGCGGGATCTTCCTTGCCGCCGTCAGCGCCATCCTGCTCAACCTGCTGCTCAACCGTGAACCCGAACCCAGCAGCCAGGACGCCATCGATACCCCCCTGGCCCAGTGAGCCTGTATTTTCCGGCGCGCCAGCTGGCGCGCTTTCAACTGCCGTTCAAGGAGTAACAGCCATGACGTTCACCCGCCCCGGCGCCGACCTGTCCGAGTTGGACCTGGCCCTGCTGCGCGAGTCGATCCGCCTGTCCGAGCAATCGCGCAAGGACGGCCGCCACCCATTCGCTGCCCTCGTGGCCGATGCGCAAGGGCAGATCATCGCCAGCGCCGGTAACAACTCCATGCCGCCGGAGGGCGACCCGACCCAGCATGCCGAGCTGGTCGCAGCGGCGCTCGCCGCCAAGCGGCTGACCCCGGAACAACTGGCCGGCTGCACCCTGTACACCAGCGCCGAGCCCTGCTGCATGTGCGCTGGCGCGGTGTACTGGACCGGGATTGGCCGGGTGGTCTATGCGTTGTCGGAGCACGCCCTGCTCGGGCTGACCGGTGCGCACCCGGAAAACCCCACCTTTTCGCTGCCGTGCCGCGAGGTGTTTGCCCGCGGTCAGCGCACCGTGCAGGTGCATGGCCCGGTGCTTGAGGAAGAGGCCGCGGTTGCTCACCAGGGCTTCTGGGCATGAACGGTGGCGTCTCGGTGCATGTTGTCGACATTGCCAGCGGGCTTGCCGCGCAAGGGCTGCGCCTGAGCATCGGGTTAGCGGGCGGCGCGCCGATCGCGCAGGGCATCATCGATGCGCGCGGCCAGTGGGCGGGGCTGGCTGAATTGAACGCGCTATTCGGGGTGGGCGTCTATGAAGTGCGTTTGCAGGTGGCCCGGTTTTATCGTGAGACAGGTGCGCAGCTGCCTGAAATACCCTTTCTGGATGAACTGGTGTACCGCTTCGGTATCGGCGATGCGCAGGCGCACTATCACTTGCCATTCAAGATCACCGCCTGGGGCGTCAGTTGCTTTCGCGGTGGCGCTTGAACGGGCGTGTGGGCATGCCTGATGACTAAATCAGCAGCGATTCATCCTCTTTCTGCTGCTACCAAGCGCTGCATGGCTTATCCTTGCGCCACGCAATCAACGTAGAAGCAGTGAATTAACGATGGGTTTTGAACAACTAGCTGAGTTACGTGACCGCCTGCGGTCTGAAAAAGAGCAGCAGGCAAAGGCCGAAACCCCGCGCCCTGCCAAGCGCAAGCCCGCCCCGCAGGCCAAGGCGCGTGAGCAGGACCCGGCGGTGGAAGCCATCTGGCCACTGCAGAAGCATTTCCCGTTGGCCTTCCCGGTCAACCCGGCCCCCAAGGTGCCGCTCAAAGAGGGCATCTTCAAGGATGCCGAGCAACACCTGGAGCTGCTCGGTATCACCGTTGAACAGCTCAAGCTGGGCATTTCGACCTGGTGCCGGGGCAACCGCTACTGGGCAAGCATGGTGGAAGGTGCGCCGCGCCTGGACTTGAATGGCCAGCCCGCAGGCGTTGTCACCGCCGGCCAGGCGCTGTATGCCAAGCAGCAGGCTTCGCGGCAGCGTGGCAAAGGCCGCAAGGACCGTGCGAAGGCAAAAGCGGCGGCCCCGGCCCCGGTCGCCGAAACCGCAGTGGAACAGCCTGCGGACTGAGCCCAGTCGCGCTCGGCCCTGCGCCATCGAGTTTGATGGCGTTGGGGCCTGGGCGTCTGCCCGTCAGGCTGCCCCCTTGGCCTGCTGCTCCAGGTGCACCTGCAACGCCGGGTCAATCTGCAGCGCGCTGGCCAATTCATCAAGGTAAGCCCGCTCAGCGTCCTGCTGGTCATCCACCAGCATCACGCTGGCCAGGTACATTTCCGCGGCCATGGCCGGGTCTTTCGCTGACTGCGCCACCTCGGCCGCGTCGAGTGGCTTGCTGACTTCTTCATCCAGCCATTGCTGCAATTGTGGGTCGCTGGTCTGACGTTTGATTTGCGCGTAGATCAACTGTTCTTCCTGCTCATCGATGCGCCCGTCAGCTTTGGCAGCAGCAATCAGTGCGCGCAAGATTGCATGGCTGTGATCCTCGGCCTCGGGGCCGGACAGTTGATCGACCGTACGCACCGCCTGTTGCGGGGCTGCCGCCTGGTTGCGCTGCCAGCTTTGGTAGGCCTGGAACGCCATCATGCCCAATGACGCCAGCGCCGCGTAATTGATGCCACCTGCGGCGCGCCCCTGGGAAGCGCCGCCAGCGCTGCTGCCACTACTGCCACCCAACAAGCCGCCCAGCAGACCACCAAGGCCATTGCCGCCGCCCGTTGCGCTACCGCCGCCAAGCAGGCCGCCCAGCAAACCACCCAAACCGCCCAGGCCATCTTGCGAAGACATGCCGCCGCTGCCTTGTTGCGCTTGTGAATTCTGCCCGGCCCGAAGTAGCTGTTCGAGTAAGTCACTGGTGTTCATGGCGCTAACCTCGATCGGTAGTCGTTGCCCAGACAAGCAACGATAGTCCTCTGAAGGCGATGCGCCATGACCGTCTGGCTGACGGACCCTGGCGGGCATCGAGCGGAAATGGATTGGGAGCCCACGCAAATCTGCAATAGGATGGCCCCCCTCAACCCACATTGCGCAATGGCAGCAAGCCTATCCATGGAACGAAAAGCAAACCTGTCATCCGCGTCTGACTGGGTCATACGCAGCGCCACGCCCGGCAGCGTGGAGCGTATCGAGGCGTGGTTTGGCGGCCATGGCTACGACCCACATCGGCACGATACCTACTCGATAGGCCGAACCCTTGCCGGCGTGCAGAGCTTTCACTACAAGGGGGCGCTGTGCCACGGCGTGCCGGGCAACACACTGGTGCTGCACCCGGACGAAGTCCATGACGGCATGGCCGGCACGGATATCGGCTTTCGCTACCGGATGGCCTACATCGACCCTTCGCTGATCCAGAACGTGCTCGGCGGCGAACCGTTGCCTTTCATTGCCGGCGGACTGTCCAGCGACCCGCGCCTCTATCGCGCCAGCGAGGCCTTCGTGCAGGCCCTGGATCATCCTCTGGAAACACTGGAGGAGCAGGACGCCGTCTATGACTTGGCAATGGCGCTGCGTGCAGTCGGCGGCAAGCCACGTGGCCGCAAACGCCTGGACTACCGCTCGGCCGAGCGCGCCAGGGCGTTCATCATGGAGCACCTTCAGCACGGCATCACACTGGAAATGCTCGAACAGGCCAGCGGGCGTGAGCAATGGAGCTTGTCTCGGGACTTCCGGGCGCTTTACGGCACCAGCCCATACCGTTTTGTCACGCTACGGCGGCTGGACTGTTTTCGCCGGCTGATCCTGGATGGCTTCACCCTGGTCGATGCCGCCCTCGCTGCAGGCTTCCACGACCAGAGCCACATGACCCGACACTTCACTCGCACCTACGGCGTGCCGCCGCTGCGCTGGCTGGAACGCTTGCGGCCTGCCCGCTGACTTGCAGGATCGTACAAGAGACGCGTGCTTTGCGTTCGATAGGCTGATCGCTCTAACAGCAGAGGATCTGTCATGACCGACTTACACCCGCAACACCCATCGCAACCTGTGAACTTGGCTCACAAGGCTGCACTGATCGAGCAACAGTGGAGCCCAAGGGTGGTCGCGGAAATGAACGACTACCAATTCAAGGTCGTGCGCATAGAAGGGGAGTTCATCTGGCACTCGCACCCCGAGACCGACGAAGCGTTTCTGGTGCTTGAAGGCACCTTGCGTATCGATCTGCCAGAGGGCTGCGTGTATGTGCAGCCGGGTGAGCTCTATGTCGTGCCACGGGGGGTAGAACATAGAACGGCGGCACAGGCGGAAACGAAACTGATGATGATCGAGCCACGAGGCGTTTTGAACACCGGTCATGAAGGAGGGGAGCGAACGGCGGTGAATGACGTCTGGATCTGAGTTGACGTTGTATCGATGTGCGCTTTGGAGCGATAGCGGTAGCTCACGACCTGACGGTGCATGCCTTGGGTTTTGTGCGGTGCTCGGATGTGTTCGCCGCGAAATACTCAGCGCCTATGAGATCGAGCGCCGCCCGCGCGGTGCATCGCGGATAAATCCGCTCCTATGTATGGACTCGCCCACACTGACTAGCTGCTTTTGAACATCGGAACCCGGTTGCATCTATGTATCAGGCCTGTTCGAGGAAGCTTTTTGCTTCTGGCCAACATTGTGGTGAGCTCGCGGAACCGTATTCGGAGCCAAGGGTTTATACCCGTATGAAGAGGTTGTGGATTTCATGGTTTTTGAAACACTGGAGGAGGATCGTCGCTTTGGGCTGATGGTTACCACTGGGTACAAAGCCGGCCTACCGCTGATAATGCTGCCTGCGGAGAGCCATGCAGGATGCCTGGGTCTCAGCAGGGAGTGGGTTGTGGCAAACTGGGGCAGGTGGATCTATCCGGACTGTGAAATCTCGAAGGTCCTTGTGATTGATGGCTATGAGCCCGGCTCACACGCCGGGTTGTTTGATTGACTATCCGAGCCATTGAGTGGTTGGTGTCGTCCCCGTCATGGCTTGACTGCAACCGAAGTACGTACCGAGGTGTCAGTGGCAACCCTCCGTTTTGGGAATTCGATTCATGCAGACAACTCACCTCGACTCATTGCGCACGGCTATCCGGGAGCGGTCTGTGGTGGTCCCCTCTCCGTGGATACGTACGGCTACATTTGCCGTTGCGGGCTTGATGGAAGTCGGCTTCAGTCGTGAGTCTGAACATCTCCTCATAGTTTCCAGCTCTGGCCGAGGTGTCATTGATTGCGTGCGCGGGGAGAAGATTGCGAGGGATTATTCGGAAGAGCCGAGAACTGACCGCTATCTGGAGTGCCAAGGCATAGGTCCGCTTTCGGGCAAGTCAATTCGCATGTCCGGTATGAGTGGTGGTGGCCTCGCATCAGGTACTGTAGATGGGTGGGTCACCGAAACCGTCTGTCTGGATTGGCCCGATCATCATCTGCTATTGGTTGAACCAGGTTCCTGGTTGTACGGCGCACGTTACAACCGCCCATCGAACTTTCATAAATTGGCCATAGAGAGCGAGTTGAGAGCCTTCGGTTTCTCGTACTCAGGACTGACCTTGGTCATAGCAACCGCCAGCGATGTAAGCATCTTCCGACGTGAGCACGCCTGACATCGCTAAACGCGTAAACCTGTGTTGGATGCATCCCCCTTGGACACTGGTTTCTGGAATTGATGAGAGACCGCTGTCGCCCCATTGCAGTCGTTTGGCATGTGGCTAAAATCGAGCAAAAATATACGGCCATCGATAAGTGAGATTTGATGTTTACCTGCCCATGCTGCGGATATGGAGTCTTCGAGGCCCCCCCAGGGTCATACGAAATCTGCCCAATTTGTTTCTGGGAGGATGACGTCTTCCAACTCTACTACCCTCACCAGAAAGGTGGCCCGAATAGATGTAGTTTGATTGAGGCGCAGGTGAACTTCTTCCAATTCGGTGCCTGCGAGCGAGGCATGTCGAAGAATGTGCGAGTGGCTAGCCATGGCGATGTGCGGGATGGCGAGTGGTTCCCTCTCTGGGCTCGCCGAGTTGATATCCCAGATGCCGAGTCCGGCAACCAACATTCTCAACATATGCAATCGAAGTACGACCTCTACTATTGGCTGCGGACCTAGCAGCGTGAATTGGCGTAAAAAGTCCGCTTTGGATCGATAGCGGCCATTCAGGACCGGCTGCTTTCGACCCATGGCGGTCAGTGGTTGCAGACCTTTTTGGTCAAATCACTTTTACCGCGCGGCCAATGAACTTAACCGGCCCCGTCGGCAGCCCGGTAGGTGAACCGCTGGATTTCTCCAGTGTAAGCTCGAACAACTGGTTGGCCTCCAGCGGTGGTAGGCTCTGCAGCGGGACACGATAGGGCTCTCCGGGCTTGACCAGGCCCAGTGAAACTGGTGCGCGCCACTGTTCTCCCTTGGTCCAGAACTGAAGGGCCATGCCTTCGGGGACAACATCGTGGCCAAGCGGAATCAACTCGATCATGCGGCTGTCGCTGGTCTGCACCACCCAGCCGGCGGTCTGGCTGCTCGGTGCCACCAGTACCACCACGAATTGAGTGGTGGGCGCGGGCGCAGTAAGCAATGTAAAGGCCAGGACCGCGCTTGCAGCCAGCCCCGCAGCACTCAGCCCTTGCCACAGGCCGAGGCGTCGCCACCATTTGACTCGCTGTTGTACGGCGGGTGCGGCCAGCTCACTCAGGCTGCGCTGGATACGGCCCCACAGGCGAGCGCTTGCTGGTTGCGGCGCAGCCAGCGCGGTCAGCTCCAGCAAACGTGCCTCCCAGGCATCCACGGCGGCGCGCAAAGCCGGATCGCTGCCCAGGCGCTCAATGACTGTGGCATGTTGCTGTGGCGACAAGGTTCCCAGCACATACTCGCCGGCGAGGCTGTCCACTTCCTCGGCGGTATCCGGCTTCATTCCAGGCACTCCCGCAATGCCTTCAGGCTGCGCTTGATCCAGGCTTTGACAGTGCCCAATGGGGCCCCAAGCAGCCCGGCGATCTCGGCGTGGCTGCAGCCGTCCACATAGGCGTGCAGGATGCAACGCTGCGGTGCAGGCTGCAGTTTTTCGAGGCAACGGTAGATCTTCGCCGAACCAGACCAGAGGTCAATTTCATCCAATCCCCCGTGCAATGCAGGCGTCGTCTCCATATCGGCTTCGTCCAGCACCGTTTCACGGCGTGAATCGCGGATCGAATTGAGTGCCAGGTGGCGAGTGATGCTGTAGATCCAGCCGCGCGCCGAGCCGCGCGCAGGGTCGAAACTGGCGGCGCGGGTCCAGATGCGAATAAAAGCATCGTGGACGATGTCTTCCGCGTTAGCGTGGTCACGCGCGATGCGCCGGGCAACGCCCAGCAGGCGCGCGCCTTCGTGGTCGTAAAGCGCCTGCAGGGCGCGCCGGTCGCCCTGTGCGCAGGCCTGCAGGCAGCGGTGAAAGTCGAAGGGAGCGACAGGCGAGTTCAACGTGTGCAGCTTCCTTGAGTCATGCAAGGTACCCCGGCCATCCAGCCGGGGGCTTGCCAACGAGCGTAGATGAACAATTGCAAGGTGTCTGCTCAAGTGCGTCTTACTTGGCTGTCCAGAACACATAGTCGGCCTGGTACTGGACAACCTGCTTGGCACCTTTGTTCTGCGCCGTGCAGTCGCTTGCCGGCGCCACGCCGCCGCGGGTGGCCAGGCGCTGGATATAGCTGACTCCCTGCATGGCGCCGTTGCCTTCGGCCGGATTGGCCTTGACCAGTTGATAGGGTATGGCCCCCTTGTCTGCAGGTGCCACCGCCAGCTGGATGCCGGTGACTTTCGATCCGTCCTTGGCTTGCCAGGTGGCGGGCGGGCCGAAGTAGTCGCCCACTTGTTTGCCTGCGCGGTCATTGAGAACGGCCTTGGGGCCGACGAAGGTCCATTCGGTTTGCCCGGGGGTGTTGGCTTTGTCGCGGCACTCATAAGTGATCTCGCCGACGCCCACGGTCTCGAGCAAGACGCGATGGCCATCGGGGACCTTGACCGCCTCTGGCAGCGCGGATTGTGCGTGAGCGGGTTGCAGCGCCAGGGCGAGGCAGCAGGCGAGCAGGCAGGCGGAGGGTTTGAGGCTCATGGGTAGTGCTCCTGACAAGACATTTGGCTGGGCAGTCATAGGCCACCCATAAGCAATACCCGCGAACGACCGGACCAGATGCACTGAAAGGAAAAAAAGTTTTTGCCTGTCAGGGCCAGCGGCTAACGACCCAAAGCTGCCAGTGAGTGCTGCATAAAACGGAGGTACTTCTGCGACCCGCATGAATTCATTCAGCCTCAGCGCACTATGAGTTCGTCAGGAAAATAAACACCCATAGAGCCGTTGGTACGTACTCCTAGCACCATACCGGCCATGCTCTGCACCACTGTCTGCCCGCCCTCTATGAACGTTTTGCTGCGTTGATCCAGGGCTTGCACGCCCAGTGGCAGGCTAAATTGCATCTGGCCCTGATCACAGCTGACCTGGACATCGGCCGGATAGTGAATAGCACCGAAGGTGAAGGGCTGGTTTGCGTAGCCTCGCCACCAGTGCCCATCCCCATATGGGCGATCCAGAACCATGATCAGTGAGCGCAATTCGATCCCCAGTACCTTGACCGGGCTCTCCTCGGACCTAGCCTCCCAACTAGTGGTATTGCTGGATACCGTCACCGGTCCAGGCCAGACGATGCCGCCCAGGTCTGTACCTGGCGCCAGCGTGCATCGACTCATCTTCCATTCGGAAAAATTGAAATGAGCACCGAACGGAAAGTCGAACTCGATCTCCCCAGGCTCACATTTCCATCCTGCCAGGTCATGGGCCGACAGGGTCTCGACCGTCGCGAATCCATGGCCCTGCGCCAGTTTCAGACGACGCACAGGCATGCCCATGATGTGACCTGCCGTGCGGTCGAAATCAGCATGATCCAGGCTCTGCATGCCATAGGGCACGGGATCGCCGGACAGGTCGTTGAAAGGCTCCAGGTTTTGCAGATGGACTCGCGTCCCGGCTGGAAGCACCAAATCACCGAGCACTTCCTCGTGTTCGAGGCGGGGATTGTGCGAACGCCAATCCTGCCAGAGGCTGTTGGTGGACTCGATGTAAGGCACACTGCCGGCTGCCAGCAACATCAGCAACAAACCGAACCTCCAGCGCCGCTCCACCATATAACGACGGCTTCGCGGAATCAGGAGGGCGATCAGGCCAGCGATGAAAAGCCAGAGAAATACCTCGGAAAAGATGTAGATCATGTAGCCGAGCAACATGAGCGGCATATCGACAGGAATCATGGACGTCCTTGTGAACCCTTATGTCAACGTCGCAGAATAGACCAGTTGGCAGTGATGTCCCAAGCCCGATCATAGAAGGATATTCCACGGCATGACGCCCGACGACGCATTACGATTTACCCGCACGGTCGCTGGCCTTTCGATCACGATCGTAATCGTGGGCACGATCCTGGCGGTCTACGTGATGCAATCGCCAACCACTTCCCCTGTCAAGATCTCGAGCATCCTTGCGCTCGCCACCCTGGGGCTCACCAACCTGATTTCAATGATATTGAACGCGGTTTACTGGTTTATCCGGCGGGAGCCAAAATGGCTCTTGGTAATGCTCTTAGTTCAAGCCGGTGCGGCAGTTGCCACGTTAATTCCATTCTTCTAACCGGTTCCTTTCTTCGGCTGAGCAGTCTCAACACGGAGCGAGCCCGTAGCGCCATACTGCCAAGGAGGCAATCTCCATGAAACTGACAAATTTCTGGAAGCACGTAGTGTGCATTGCAGCAATCGGCTGCGGTGGTTCAAACCATGCGGCAGCGTTACCACAGGGATGGCAGATCCGTCCGCCTGCCGCCGAAGACCTGGAACGTGCGCTGCCCTCGGCTTTGCAGTCGCTCGAATTAGCCAAAGACGGGCGCAGGCTTGCAAGTGTAGAAATCGTCGTGTACCTGCCATACACCCAGGTTATGCCGATAGTCGCTGCGGCCTTGAGGCAACTTGGCCCCGTGGACGACGAGGTAGCTCAACAGCCGTTGTCGCGCCTTAGCGACGAGTGGGGCGAGGTACTGCTGTCGCGTCGACCCGACTTGGTGAAGAACCTGGTCGCTCAGGTCGTTCTACCCAAGCTGCAGCAGGATGTCCGCGACGGGGCGTTGGCCAGTTCCGAAATACCCGATCATGTTGCGCGCATCGAAAGGACTTTACGCTTTCAATCCGGCAACGAGAGCATGGCGCCTTTGACGGAGCAATATAAGCACTGGCACGGTAGCGTGCGACGCACTCAAGGCGCACTTGGGCGGAGTACAAGTGTCCTCGTCGCCAACGTGAAGCAACTTGACGCTGTTTTTGGGCAGCCTGCCAGCGCAGTCTACCTGACGCGAGTCGACGAGTTCCCCAACCCTAAGGCCAACTTCACCGGCCGGCTGCGAGAACTGGTCAAACTGGATATTTTCAGCCCTACCGCCCCAGATCGGTTGCATCGGCAAAGTGTGCCTCAGGAACTATTCAGCCCGGTCTACGACGCGTTGAGTGCACTGCCCAAGGCCAATCTGCAACTGGGAGCAAAGCCGGAACAGTGGCGCGCGCCTGCAACACAACCTCCGCTGGTTAGCGAGCCCAAACTCACCCTTCCGGACAGCCAAGCGCAGATACTCCAGGCAGCCGCCGTGCTCGCTGCGCGCAGCACGGACAAATTCACCGTATTGGCCGATGACAGCGTTTTGCTATACCGCGACTACCCACGCGCACTGCTTTACTGGTCGCCAGCCACGGGTGGCGAGCCGCACGAGGTCTGGACGTCTGCGGGGAGTTACAGCAAGTCGCAATTGGCCCGTGATGTCAGTGGGGCTTCGGCGTACCTGGCATTGGAAGGTCTGGTCATTCGTTTTGACGCGAAAAGCACAACGGTGGCCACCCACCCAGTGGCCTACGACACACCCGACCGGCTGGGCTACGACTACATCGACTACGTGCATGACGGAGATGGCGTACCGCTGACTTACCGCCACAACTATCGCGGCAATCGGGATACGCTGGAAATGTGGGAGCCGGTTGCGCAACCCGCTGGCGATGGCAGCGTATGGACGTATACGCTGCGCTATGCCTCCCCACGCCAGGACATCATGAAGGGGCCATCGCGGACCAACAGCCAGATCAAACCCGTACATTGGGATGGATTGATGCCCACCGCATGGGTTGAAGACCTTTACGGGCTCACCGAAATCGACGGCAAAACGGGTCATGTCCTGCGCGTGGTGAAGCTGCCTCGGCGTTTTGGTGAGGTCGACTTGCGTGATGACAGCGGCATGGCGCAGTGGACGCCGGAGCCATTTGGTTCGGCCAAAGGTGGATGGATTGCCGTCGGCTTCGTGTTGATCGAGGGCCAACGGCGAAAGCCTGGCCTGCATGTTGTCGACATAGCCAGTGGCAAGATTCGCTATTCGCTTACACTCCCGGGGCAGGACTCACTGGATACCGCAGTGGGGTCGCCAGACGGTCGACTGCTGGCAATGGGCACCGGCGGACCTGAAGATGCGGTAGTGCTATGGAACCTGCAAAGCGGGCGATCGCTGATACTGAAAACCGGCGACGCCAAATGCAGTGGAATTAAGCAACTGCAATGGAGCCTTTCAGGGAAACAACTGTGGGGGCGATGCTCGAACGGCCTGATTGCTTGGAATGTGCCGGGAAGTTCGTGAGCCTACTGAAACATCTCCTAGGCTGGACGGTCCGCAATGGGTTGACAGCTGCCGCTCGCGAGTGACCGCAATCGACCCATAGCTGCCCTCCGCGAAGGGCGGCTGTAGGCCAAAAGCGGGCGTTCGATTTTGGCGAGGTCAGATCGAGTGCTGCTGACCTGAACGAGAAGTGCGCGCTATCGATTACTCTGGATTAAAGCGCGCCGGGGTGGGGATTTGCCAGGCGGGTCTCTTGTCATCCTGACTGTCGAAAGCGCGACGCGCCTTGCGGAATTCCTCGGCGTTTTCGACCACCCACATCCAAACGGGGGACATCCGAACCAACAGTTCCATACCCAACGGCGTCAACGCGTATTCGACGCGCGGCGGAATTTCCCCGAACTCCCGTCTAAGCAGTAATCCATCTCGCTCCATGGCGCGTAGCGTCTTGGTCAGCATTCGCTGAGTCACCCCAGTCATCTGCCTTTTTATCTCGGCGTGGCGCATCGTGCCGTACACGCCCAAGGCATGCAGGATGCCCAATGACCATCGGCTACCCGCGTGAGCGAGGACTTCCCGCCTGACGCCATCATCATCTTCTCGGAGCGTTTGGCAGATAGCTTCTGCCTGGCTCAGAGCGTCCTGATTGGTCATTTATTCCTCCTAGGTATCACACGTGTGCCTTCTTACGAGTACTGCCTGATCATGCCAGCATTCGCTCATGTTATAGGCATTACGCCTCAGGAGAAATCATGACCGAAGCAACCCCGCTTGCCCCTCAATCCATCCTTGTTCTCGGCGCTGGGGAACTTGGTCTCCCGGTTTTGCGCAATCTCGCGCGGGTGGCCAAACGCGCACCTGGTTCCCAAATCAGCGTTCTTCTCCGGGAGTCGACCATCAACACCCAGACCCCGGAGAAAAAGGCCGAAATCGACGAGCTTCGTGGGCTGGGCATTCAGATGGTCGCTGCGGATCTGGTGAACGATTCAATTGAACAGCTAGCTGAAGTGTTCGCCCGGTTCGATACTGTCATAGGCTGTGCCGGCATGGTCGCGGGTCGAGAAACTCCCATGAAACTGGCGACAGCAGCGCTAAGGTCGGGCGTGAAGCGCTACTTCCCGTGGCAGTTTGGCGTGGATTTCGAAGTGATCGGTCGGGGCAGCCCCCAAGATCTTTTCGATTCTCAACTCGATGTACGCGAGGCGCTTCGCGCGCAAGACAAAACCGAATGGGTAATTATCTCGACGGGCATGTTCACCAGCTTCCTTTTCGAGCCCGTTTTTGAGGTCGTCGACTTCGACAATGACACCGTTAACGCTCTCGGCAGTCTTGAGAACAGCGTGACGCTCACCACACCAGACGACATCGGGGCTCTCACGGCGGAAATCGTCTTCTTCGAACCTCGCTTGCGCAACGAAATTGTCTATCTCTCAGGTGACACGGTGTCGTATGGACAAGTCGCGAACATCCTCGAACATGCGCTGGGTCGTCCGTTCAAAACTAACGTGTGGACTGTTCCGTACCTGATGGATGAGCTGCGAAAAGACCCCACCCATCACATCAAAAAGTACCGTGCGGTATTCGCACAGGGCAGAGGTGTGGCATGGCCTAAAGCGGGAACCTTCAACGAACAGCAGTCGATTCCAGTAACCACAGCTGAGCAATGGGCTCGGGCGAACCTTGGGGGCAAGTGAGCGCGACGACAGATAGCTGACATGCCGAGAAACGCCTCGGCTCGACAGTGGACGCTGATAACCGGGGTTGAACGTTTAGAGGACGACAAGTTATCTAGATTTTCGGGCTACGAAAGTCCGTCTGCGCTGGCCCGCACCTTTCGTCGCAAGGTGGGCGCAAGCCCGAGGGAATGGCTGCAGCAGAACACGGCATGAGACCTAACAGGTCTGCCTGTTACGGCAGCGCGCGCGGGCCTTCGTCCCGCTTGGGAGCAGCTACAAATGCTCCCGGAGAAAATCGACGAACGCCATCGTCCGAGCCGAGCGTCGTCGCTCGCGGCTGAACACGGCGCTGACTGGCAGCGCGGTGGTCTGGTAATCGTCGAGCACGCTGCGCACGTTGCCCTGCTGGACGTCTGCTGCGAACAGCCATTCCGGAGAGAGGGAAACGCCCAGGCCGCTCAGAACCATCCCACGTATGGCCTCGCTGCTGTTGCTGGTGACGTTGCCCTTGATGGCGACATCGAGCGCTTGCGCACCGCAGGTGAAGTGCCAGCGATCGTAATGCTCCAGCAGGGTGAAGGCGATGCAGTTGTGGTTTGCAAGGTCGGCGGGCTCGCCTGGCAGGCCGTGGCGATCCAGATAGATGGGCGCGGCATAGACCCGCCGCGTGCTGGTGCCCAGAGAGACGGCCACCAGCCCCTCGCTCTTGACCACCCCGATGCGGATCGCCAGGTCGATGTTTTCCTTGAGCAGATCCTCATTGTGATCGCTCAGGCGCAGGTCGATCCGCACATCGGGATGGCGCTGTAGAAAGGTCCCAAGCAGTGGCGCTATGCACAACCTTCCGTAGCTGACCGGTGCGGCGATTCGCAGGGGACCGGCAATTTGCTCTTGGCCACTGGCGAAGCTGCGGGTGGCGCTGTCGAGCTGGCCGAGAATTTCCTGGCAGTGCCTGTAAAAGCCTTGCCCCTGGTCGGTCAGGGCCAGAAGCCGGGTGCTGCGGGCGAACACTGGCCCGCCCAGATACTGCTCCAGCGCACGGATCTGCTTGCTCACCGCAGGCTGCCCCATGCTCAGTTCGCGCGCGACCGCCGAGAACGAGCCACGCTCCACGACCCGCACGAAGATGCGCATGCTGTCGAACAGGTCTATCGGCATTAGGCCTCTTTGAGGAATGAGTGATATGCGAATTTAGTTTCTTATCAGAATGGATAAGACGGGGCAACCTGTAAGCGTCCATTCATTCAGAGGTGCCCGTCATGAATCAGACCATGCTTGCCGCTATCGCCGAGTCCGCCCAGGCCCCGCTGGCCGTCCGCCACATGGCTCGCCCTGTTCCTGGTAAGGGGCAGGTCTTGGTCAAGGTTCACGCCGCGGGGGTCAACCCGCTCGATACCAAGATCGCCACTGGCGCGGGAACACACGCCCGCCAGGCACTGCCGGCGGTGCTCGGTCTGGACCTGGCCGGCACGGTCGTCGAGCTGGGCGCGGCGGTCGAGGGCTTCACGCCCGGCCAGGAGGTCTTCGGCATGGCCGGCGGGATCGGCGGTGCTCAAGGCACCATGGCCGAGTACATCGCCGTGGATGCCCGATTGATTGCGGCAAAGCCACATGTGCTCAGCATGCGTGAGGCCGCCGCTTTGCCTTTGGTCTTCATCACCGCCTGGGAAGGCTTGGTGGATCGCGCCAATGTCCATGCCGGCCAGCGGGTGCTGATCCATGGCGGTGCGGGAGGGGTCGGCCAAGTCGCGGTGCAACTGGCCAAGGCGCGCGGTGCCGAAGTCTACGCCACCGGTTCGGCGGCGAATCTCGACTTCATTCGCTCGCTGGGCGCCACGGCAATCGACTACCAGACGCAAAGCGTGGAGGCCTATGTCGAGCAGTACACGGCCGGTGAGGGGTTCGACATCGTTTATGACACCGTGGGTGGCAGCACGCTGGATGCGTCCTTCCAGGCCGTGAAGCCTTATACCGGACACGTACTGAGTTGCCTCGGCTGGGGCCAGCACAGCCTCGCGCCGCTATCGTTCAAAAGCGCCACCTACTCGGGCGTGTTCACCCTGACGCCGTTGCTCACCGGCACGGGGCGCGACCACCATGGGGACATCCTGTGCGAGGCGGCTTTGTTGGCCAATGCCGGGCAGCTGACCATTCGAGTCGATCAGCAGCACTTTGCGCTGGCAGAGGTTAACGAGGCATTTCGCCAGGTCGCAGGAGGTCGCAGCAAGGGCAAAACGGTCATTCAATTGGTGAGTGAATAGGTCTTGGTGTTCCAGGGCTCCATCCGTACAAACAGTTAGAAGCGTCCACTTCTGGCCGATAGCTGTCCTCCACGAAGGGCAGCTGGGTCGAGAGCAGCCGCTCATCACCGGTTGCTTGTGACCAGCGGCGTAGCGCTGAGCGTAGGTGCCATTCTCGTTGCTCCAGGCGAATGAACGGCCAGTCACGCCCGACGCTATTCCTTCAGCATCGACCACGGTGACGCCCGCAGCATCTCCCAGAGCGACGCCCCCAGCCACGAAGGTTCACTGATGATTGCAGTCCCTACAGCCTTCCGGGGAATCATTCATAATCGGCTATCGAACCAGGACTGAAACGCCATGAATCCTTATCTACAAGAAGTCATAGACCTGCACGTACTGATCGAGGCGCTCTTCGCCAGAGGGGAGGGCCAGGTGCAGGCAATGATCGAGCGCTTCACGCCAGACTTCTCCATGATCACGCCTACCGGCTTGCAGATTTGCCGGCAGGATGTAGCCACCTTGTTCGCAATGCGTGCAGGTAGCCAGCCGGGGTTGACCATCGAGCTCTCCGGGTTGGAAACCTTGGCGCAATGGCCGGAGGGCGCAGTGGTCCGCTATCAAGAGACACACCTTCTGCCCGGCCAGGACGCAAAGACACGGCTCTCGACGGCATTGTTCAGCCTTCAGGGAGATCGCGTTCTGTGGCGCCATCTCCATGAAACCTGGGCGGCGTCATGAACGGGAGGCATGTGGCGTGGCTCTTGATAGGGCTGGCGATGGGGGCTTAGTCCAGAACGTTATGCAGCACCTCATAGATCAGACCTGAGGTAACTGCCACAAGCAGCAGGTCAGTTCCGGCTTGTTGCCACTCATAGCCATCGTAACGGGGAAGTCGGCCGATTAAACGGCTGTCCAGCTTCTTGGCGATCCCAGGTGGGAGAGGTTTGCCGCGTGCCAGATTCTTCTGGATACCTGGCGGTAAAGAAGGGCCTGGATTCCAGTAATCACGATTGTCATTGAGGATGACGCGCACCCCGCCCAAGTCAACGGAAGGCCCATTGTGCCAGTCGTTGCTGTTGCCCTGATGGCCCTGGTTTGCGTGTTGCCCACCCTTGTCGTGGCCTTTCCCTTTTCCGGGGTCTGCCAGCAACATCGGGCTTGCAACCAGTGCCAGAGAGAGGGCTACGGCGACATTCAACTTCCTTCTCATGGGAGCATTCCTTGATTTTTTATCCCACCACAGAATAGTCAACTTACTCGCGAAGGCAATGCATCTGAGGTAGCCAGCATTCTGTCGGGATTCAAGAACTTAAGTGCCTGCTCTCGGTCTGATAAGCACTTAAGCTCCCCCACGCGCCTCTGGAGGCGAATAACAATGAGAAAACCCCTGGTTGCTGTCTTTGCCTGCGCATTGGCACTCGGGATGACTGCATTCGTGCCCGCAGATATCTCACCTATTGGTTCCGCCTATGCCAAAGGTGGTGGCGGTGGCGGTGGCGGTGGCGGCGGTGGTGGTCATGGCGGTGGAGGTGGTAACGGTGGCGGGAATGGCGGCGGACATGGAAGTGGGCATGCAGGTGGTATGGGCGGGGCCAGCGGAAACGGCAAGAGCGCTGAAAGCGATCACGCTGGCAAGGCCACACGCGACCATGGTGTAAGCGGTAACCATTACGGGAGCTCGCGCAACAGTGACAAGGGTCACGGAACCACCACCTCGGGTATTGCGCACTCCAAGGACACTCGTGGTTTGGCCAAATCCACTGCCATCTCACGAACCACTCCAGGTGATCACAATTCCAGAGGACTATCCAACGCCGTCGAGTCCTCTTCGAAGAACGATCGATGATTTGACAGCTTCGATGCGGTACCAACCTTAGCGTACCCAAGAGCCCAGCTTATGCTGGGCTTTTTTGCTGATACGTTCTGGTAGGTACGGACTACGGGCCTGGCCTCTGGCAGGGGGGCCTGCCACAGGCCCAGCGCAGGCCTGGAAACTGATGACTCAACGCGCCATGACATAGGTACCAGGTGCGGGGCCCAAGGGCCGGTAATTGCGCGAACCAAGCTTCTTCGGCGCCACCCGGCTGTCGCCCGAGCGCTGCCCGATCCATTCGCGCCAGTGCGGCCACCAGCTGCCTTGCTGGCGCTCACCGGCGTTCTGCAGCCAGGCTTCAGGCGCCTCGGCAGTGGCCGGTGCCGCGTAATAGAACGACTTGGGGTTGCCCGGTGGGTTCACCAGGCTCTGCAGGTGCCCCGCATTGGACAGCACGTACGTAGCATCTTCGCCAAACAGCCGGGCGGTGCCGTAGCAGCCCTGCCAGGGGGTGATGTGGTCGGTGGTGCCGCCAACCACATAGGCGCCTACCTGCACCTGGCGCATGTCGATCGACTCGCCGGCAATCTCCAGGGCACCCGGGTTGACGTAAGGGTTCTGCTGAATCAGGTCGAGGTAGTCAGCGTGCAGCTGGGCCGGTAGCCGCGTGGTGTCGTTGTTCCAGGCCAGGATATCGAAAGCCGGCGGTTTGTTGCCCAGCAGGTAATTGTTGACCCAGTAGCTCCAGATCAGGTCGTTCGGGCGCATCCAGGCGAACATGCGGGCCATGTCCTGGCCGCTGAGCACGCCTTTGCGCCGGGAGCTGGCCTTGGCCGCGCGCAGCGCCGACGGCGTGTTGAACAGCCCCAGGTCGGTGTCGTCCAGCGCCGAGGGCATGTCGAGCACGCACACGGCCCAGCAGGTATTGGCGACCTTGTGGCCTTCGCCACGGGCCGCCAGCCAACCCAGGTAGGCCGCCAGGGTGATGCCACCCGAGCAGGAACCCCACATGTTCACATCCGGGCTGCGGGTGATGCTGCGCGCCACGTCCACCGCCTGGTCCAGGCACAGCGCGTAGTCGGCCAGGCCCCAGTCGCGATGCTCGCGGCTGGGGTTGCGCCAACTGATGACGAACAGGCTGACGCCGCTGTCCTGAATCCACTTGATCAGGCTTTTTTCCGGCGACAGGTCGATGGCGTAGTACTTGTTGATCTGCGGCGGCGACATCACCAGAGGCCGGGCATAGACCCTTTCAGTGGTGGGGGCGAACTGCAGCAGCTCGAACATCTCGTTGCGAAACACCACTTCGCCTTTGGCCGTGGCGATGTTTTCCCCAACCTTGAACGGCGCGCTGTCGACCTGCCTCGGGAGGCCGCGGTTGTTCAGGATGTCATGGCCGAATTGGCCCACGCCCCTGGCCAGGCTCATGCCGCCGGTGTCCACCAGCTTGCGCAGCGCTGCCGGGTTGGTCAGCGGTGAGTTGCTCGGTGCCAGGGCATCGGCCAGCAATGCTGCGATGAACCGCGCGCGGCTCTTGTCTTGTGGGGCAAGGTCGCTGGCCTCGATGAAGCCGGTCAGCTCACGTTGGCCGGCCAGGTAGCTCTGCAGCAGTGCGCGCAGGAAGGCGTTGGATTGCCAGGCTGGATCGGTGAAGCGCTTGTCCTTCGGGTCTGGCGCGATGCAGGAGCGGCCACTGGCGATGCTGCGCAGCGAATTCAGGTAGCCACCTGCATGAACCCCCGCCTTGAGCGGCGATTTGCCCACGGCCTTGAGCAGGCAGCCGGCCCAGCTGGCCAGGTCGGCCGGGCGCATGCTGACCAGCGGGTTGGCCGCTGGGGTGTGGTTGGCAGCGGCGCCGATCAACGCCTGCTGCTGAGTGGTGTCCGGGCGATCGGCCTGCTTGTGCGCGCGCGGGGAGGGGCGCGCGGTCTCGCTCTTTCGGGTGGATCTGCTCATGGCTGCTCTCGGGATTGCGGGCACGGTTTTGTTGTGCACCGACTTTAAGGCAGCAGTGGCAGCGGCCACTTCTCATCGCACGTCAGCGATTTTTCATTTCATGACGAGGGGACAGGTCAATGTGTCCGGACGGTCGGATGGTAATAGCCACGCGGTTCAGATAGGGTTCGGTTGTCTGAAATGGAATGTCACGTGAAGGCACGAGGGTCATGGATAGCTCTTCTTATCTGTACGCGCGTTTGCACAACCGTCGCTTCACCGTCGCCAGCAACAGCCAGGGGTTATCGGGTAGCGGTACGGTATTCCGCTATTTTGTCGACGGCGAAGCCATCACCAGCACTTACCAAGGCGGCCGCATCCGCCTGGGCAATCAGGTCGGTCGGGTAACCGGCACCCATACCTTCGAACTGCTTTTTCAGTGCATCACCACCGAAGGTGAGCTGCTTGCTGGCTGGTCGCGTGGCGAGGTGGGCGAGGACACTAATGGGCGCACAACGCTGCACTTCGTCTGGGGTTGGTTGTCCGGTGCGCAGGGAGGCGGCGAGTCCAGTTATGTCGAGTTAATCGACTGACAAGCCGGCTGCCGAGATGACAAGCATGCATATACGCAAACTGACCCACGCAGACTTGCCCCGCGCCAGCGCCCTGTGTCTGGAGGCATTCACGCAGGCAGTGGCGCCATCGCTGCCGGAGCAGGTCGCGCAGACGTTCGCTGCAGTGGCTGCCGAGCGCGCGTTCAGCGAACGTATGGAAGGCGACAACCTGATCTTGCTCTGTGAAGCGGATGGCTACATCTGCGGCCTGGTCGAACTCAAGGAAGGCCGTCACGTAGCCATGCTGTTTGTGGCGCCCGCATGGCAACGCCGGGGCGTGGGCGCGCGGCTGATGAATGAGGCACTGAAGCACGCCAGAAGCCAGGTCGTGACCGTCAGGGCTTCCTTACCCTCCGTGGCCGCATATCTGAGCTACGGCTTCGAATTGGCCGGGGATGTGGGTGAGTTTGCCGGGCTGGTCTACCAGCCGATGGAAAAGACCAGATGACTGGCGAAGCGTTTGCCCCTTTCCAGCGCGCACTGACGGTTGGCGAGGGGCTTACCATTCAATGGTTTGGCCATCCCAGGCCCAGAACCCTCCACTGTCCGCAGGCCCCAACCGCCCCACTTGCGCGATGACGCATTGCGCGGCGAACGCTGGGTCAAACAGCTTGCCCGCTGGCACATTCCCCTGAAACGGCCGCGACAGCGCTGTGTCAGTGGTCCCGGGGTGCAGCGCCAGTACCGAGGCGGCCGGGTTCAGGCGCCTCAGCTCGATACTGGCGGTGTGCAGCAACTGGTTCAGCGCCGCCTTGCTGGCCCGATAACTGTACCAACCGCCCAGGCGGTTATCGCCGATCGACCCCACTCTGGCGGACAGCGCGGCAAAGGTGGCGGGCTCCTTGCGCAACAACGGCAACAGGTGCTTGAGCAGCAATATCGGTGCGAAGGCATTGGTCGCGAAGCTTGCCTGCAGGCCGACCAGGTCCAGCTGTGCCAATGTTTTCTCTGCCTTGGCACCGCCCTGGTGGAGGATGCCCAAGGTGCTGATGACCAGGTGCAGGTGATCGCAGGCATGCCCGAGTTCGGTTGCCAGTGCCGCGAGCGCTCGTTCGTCACGCGCGTCGCAATCCATCAGCACCAGGCGCTCGCCGTGTTGCCGGGTGAGTTCTGCCAGGTCGTCATTGCCTTTGGCGTTGCGCGACACGGCCCAGAGCCTGGCCACCTCCTCACACGCCAGCAAGGCCCTACACAGCGCCAGGCCGATGCCATGGCTGGCGCCGACTATCAGGACATTGGCTTGGCCATTGAGGTTGGGTATCAGGCTCATGCAGTACCTCACGCGAGTGAAATGAGTACCAGTCTGGCATTGAACTCGCCCTGTGACGCGCTAAGCTTTTGGCAAACGTCTTTGCTTTTGCCAAACCTCCGCCCGTCAATGGAGTGAGTGAGCAGATGATTCGCAAATCCGTACTTGTGATTTTCATCGCTGCCTTGCTGGCGGCCTGTGGCGACGACTCTTCTCACTATGCGGTGTCCGATGAGCATTGCCAGCCCGATCGTTTGAAGACACTCCCCAACAATCCCAACCGGGATACGCTGGTGGAGAAGTGCATGCCTAGGCAGTCACCCTGAACGAGGCTTGGTCGTATTCACGAGCGCACAGCCCCACCAATGCTCACGCATCCCGGGCGCACCGGCCTTCGGGTTTTTCCTCTGCAATCGAATCATCGGTTATCACTTCTGGCCGCACTCTATTGGCGATCCCGAATGGCACATGCACCATCGGCAGATCCCCGGCGGCCGAGAACAAGTGGCTGCGCTGGTCATCGAAGAACATGTGCGGCTTGAGAATCTGCAATACGCGGTCCTTCTGCATCCCGCCAAGGAAGAACGACTCATCCGGCGAAACCCCCCAGTTCTTCAGCGTCGTCACCACCCGCTCATGGGCCGGCGCATTGCGTGCCGTGACGATCGCGATACGCAGGATGCGCTGGTACGCTGGGTCTTGCGCCAACTTGCGGTCTTCCAGTTTGCGAATCAGCGAAAGCTTGCGGTACAGGTCTGCCAGCGGCCCCGGCTGGTGCGGGATGGCTTTGCGATCGCGCTCATGGGCCTGGAATTCATCCAGGTTCAGGCGCTGCTTGTACACGCTCTCCGCCTCGTCATCGGCAATCACGCCATCGAAGTCGAAGGCCACCCGCAGCTCGGTGTCGATCTCGTCATCGTAGATCTTCGTCGGCAGCACCAGGCCCGCCGGGTAGTCGGCGTCGATCGCACGTTGCACGTCGCCTTCATGGGCGCTGAGGAACAGCGAGGCATTGAAGGCCGGGATGTATTCGTACGGTGAGCGGCCGGACATGAACGCTGCGCGGGTGATGTCCAGGTTGTAATGGTTGATCGAGCGGAACACCCGCAGCCCGGTTTCCGGCGAGTTGCGCGAGAGCAGCACCACTTCCACCGGCAGTTGCTCGGGGAAGGCCTTGTTGATGCTCAGGAAGCGGCGGATGAACGGGAACGCCACGCCCTTGGGGAAGGGCACGTCGAGGTTTTCTTCCTGGTGCAGGCGATAGGCTTCGACGCCTTCGGCCTGGTAGATATTGTCGGAGACGGTCAGGTCGAACAGGGCGCTGGAGGCGACGCCGACGACGAGTTTCTGTTCGATGGGGTAGGGCATGGGCTGTCCTGAGAAAGGCGGTGGGCCAGCCACCATCATAGGCTAACGCCATGCGAATCTGCGCCCGAGCTCAGCCAAGGCCCGAATTCGCATGCCCATTGCCGACAATTTGATTGCCTTTACCCTGGCAGCCACGCTGTGCGCCTGGTGCTGGTCAATGTCATGTCGGATGTTGCAGAACATTCCCGTTATTGCATCAGGCAACTGCTGGGTGAGCAGGCGGTCTTCACGCTGAAGGTGCCGCACCGATCCCTTCATCGACCTCATCCATCCTTCCGTAACCGTCTTTACCTCGCCGGCAAGCGTAGGTAGCATAGTCGCTTCCTACCTTTCCGGCTGTTCTGCCGTGCACCGCCCAGGCGTTGATTCGCGAAGCGGGCATACATGATGCCGACATGAGTACGGTCGCCTTGCCAAGGCGCACCGATAATCCGTCATCAGAACATTCAGGATGATTCCATGATCATTCGCCAAGCTATCGCTGCCGATCACCCTCGGCTGGTCGACATCTGGCTGCGCGCCGTGCGCGCAACTCATCACTTTCTACAAGCGTCCGACATCGACGCCTTGCTGCCGCAATTGCGCGACGTCTACCTGCATGCCGTCGAGCTGTGGGTGGCTGTCGACCCTGAAGACAAGCCGCTGGGCTTTATCGGGCTCAATGAAAACCACGTTGAAATGCTCTTCATCGATCCCGACCTGCGTGGTCAGGGTATTGGCCGGGCGCTGCTGGATTTCTGCCGCAACACGCGCGATACCTTGAGTGTCGACGTGAACGAGCAGAATCCGCAGGCAGTGGGCTTCTACCTGCACTACGGCTTCGTGCAGACCGGGCGTTCGCCGCTGGACGGCGAAGGCCGGCCGTTCCCGTTGTTGCATATGGCCTTGCCTGACCGGGCGTAAACCCGCAGATCAGCGCCGCACCGTCAGCGCCTGCGGGTTGGCGACGTTCTGCGCAGTGCCTTGGGCAAACGCCACCACGTTGTCGAAGGCATCGCCGAAGTACAGCTCGTAGCCGTTCTTCTCCACATAGCCCAGGTGCGGCGTGCTCAGCACCCGCGGGTGGGTGAGCAGGGGGTGGTGCGGCTCGAGTATCGGCTCCTGTTCGAACACATCCACCGCCGCAAAGCCCGGCCTGCCGGCGTCGAGCGCTTGCAGCAGGGCCCCGGGTGCAATCAGTTCGGCGCGGCTGACATTCACCAGCAGGGCATCAGGTTTCATCCGCGACAGGTCGTTGGAGGTCACCCCATGGCGCGTTGTCGCTGACAACCGCAGGTTCAGGCTTACGATGTCCGCCTCGGCAAAAAATGCCTCGCGTGATGCCGCTGCCCGGTGCCCATCCGCCTCGGCCGCTGCCCGGCTGCCTTCACTGCCCCACACCAGCACGGGCATCTCGAACGCCTGGGCGTAGCGGGCGAGTCGCTGGCCGATCTTGCCGTAGCCCCAGATTCCCAGCACTTGGCCGGCCACCGCTTGGCCCAGGTTGACCTGCCACTGGCCTTGCTTGAACGCTTCGATCGCCGGCACCAACTGGCGCCGCGCATTCAGGATCAACGTCCAGGCAAGCTCCGCCGGTGCCACTGGCGAGCCGCGCCCCTCGC
Source organism: Pseudomonas sp. TWI628 (assembly GCF_039673865.1). Lineage (NCBI taxonomy): Bacteria > Pseudomonadati > Pseudomonadota > Gammaproteobacteria > Pseudomonadales > Pseudomonadaceae > Pseudomonas > Pseudomonas sp. TWI628. The sequence goes on from NZ_JBDJMM010000001.1 coordinate 211,539, forward strand.
TAACGACGATGCCGCGGGCGGTGCAGGCGTCCAGGTCCAGATGGCCCGCGACCTTGCCGGTCTGGCTGATCAGCTTGAGGTTGGGCAGCCGATCGAGCAGGGCAGCATCGATGCGCGTGCGTTCGCGGGTGAGGACCAGGGCGTCGGCATCGGCGAAGCGGGCGGCCAGCTCGTCCAGCGAGGCAGGCTGCTTGTCGTGAAACACGCTCACTTCATGCCCGGCCAGGCGCTTGAAGCAGTCGAGTGTGCGGATGACGTCCTGGTAGTCGTCGGGGATGGCAATGCGCATCTTGCTCGGTCCTGAAGGTGAGTTGCGACTAAGCATAACGCGGTCTTTGTCGGCGCGGCCTTGCCGAGGTGCTCTTGCAAGACGGTGTCAGGCTGAAGTCAGTGGCCAGCCCTGGTGATGCTCCACCAGAAAATCCACAAACACCCGCACCCGTGCCGGCATCGCCGGCCCGCCGACGAACACCGCGTGCAGTGGCTCCCGGTCACCTGGGTTGTAGTCCTCCAGCAGCGCCACCAGCTGGCCGTTCTTCAGCTCATCGGCTACGGTAAAGGTCCCGATCCGGGCAACTCCCGCCCCGAGCCTGGCCAGTTGCGCCAGCGCCTCGCCACTGCTGCACTCGATATTCCCCGTCACCTTCAGTGAAAAATCCTCCCCCGCCCGGCGAAACGGCCAATCCGGTGCTGCGCGCCGGAAGTTGAAGCGCAGGCAGTTGTGCTGCGCCAGGTCTTCCGGCACCTGCGGCGTGCCACAGCGTGCCAGGTACTCGGGCGAAGCGACCACCACCTGGCCGGTATGGCCGATGCAGCGTGCACTCAGCGAGCTGTCCGGCAGCTGGCCAAAGCGCAGCGCCACATCGGCCTGGCCGCCATGGATATCGGCGATTTCGTCACTCAGCGTCAGGTCCACCAGCACCTGCGGATACAGCGCGCTGAACGCCGTCAGCAACGGCACCACTGTCTGCCGCCCATGCCCCAGCGCCGCGCTGACCCGCAAGCGCCCGCGTGGTACGCCCTGATCGGTGATCGCTTCTTCGACCTCCAGCAGGTCGGCCAGGATGCGCCGCGCCCCGCGCAGGTACGCCTCGCCCTCGGTGGTCAGGGTGATTGCCCGGGTGGTGCGCAGCAGTAGGCGCGTGCCCAGGCGTTGTTCGGCGCGGGCAATGATGCGGCTCACCGCCGAGGGCGTCAGGCCCAGCTCGCGGCCAGCGGCAGACAGGCTGCCGGCATCCACCACCCTGGCAAAAACCTCCATCTCCCCGGAGCGCCCGTTGAATTCCATCTGTGCCTCCAGTGCAAAGGTGGTTGCCGTAAAACCGGTCTAGTGCATTCGAAAGCCTGATCGTAGCATTGCCGTCATAGATAAGGAGCCTTGTATGCGTATCAATCCCCCTCTCGTGGCACTGGCCATCGGTGCCTTCGGTATCGGTGTCACCGAGTTCGCCCCCATGGGCATGCTGCCCGGTATTGCCGCCGACCTCGGCGTGTCGATCCCGGCGGCAGGCCTGCTGGTCAGTGCCTACGCGGTCGGCGTGCTGCTCGGCGCGCCACTGATGACCCTGGCCACCGGCAAGATCCCGCGGCGCTACCTGCTGATCGGGCTGATGGCGATCTTCACCCTGGGCAACTTGCTGTCGGCGATGGCCACCGATTATCAGAGCCTGATGGTCGCTCGCATCGTCACCTCGCTTAACCATGGTGCGTTCTTTGGCGTCGGCTCGGTGGTCGCGGCCAGCGTGGTGCCACCCGAGAAGCGGGCTGGCGCGGTGGCGGCGATGTTCATGGGGCTGACCCTGGCGACTATCGGCGGCGTGCCGCTGGCTACCTGGTTCGGTGAGCTGCTGGGCTGGCGCACGGCATTCTGGGGTATTGCCGGCCTGGGCCTGGTGGCGATGGTCTCCCTGTGGTTCGCGCTGCCCAACCTGCCGCTGCCGAAAAGTGGCGGTGCGCTGGCCGAAATCCGCGTGCTCGGTCGGGGGCCGGTATTGTCGGCGCTGGCGCTGACCGTGGTCGGCTCCAGTGCGATGTTCACCGTGTTCACCTACATCGCGCCGATCCTCCACGCCCAGGCCCAGGCGTCGACGACCTTCATCACGGCCATGCTGGTGCTGTTCGGCATCGGTTTGACCTTGGGCAACATGTGGGGTGGCAAGGCGGCGGACCGCTCGATCGAACGGACCTTGATGGTGTCGCTGGCGGTGTTGATCGCCGTGCTGCTGGTATTCCCGGCCAGCTTGGGCTGGTCGCTGCCGACCGCGGTGGCGATCCTGGTGTGGGGCATCGCCAGCTTCGCCCTGGTACCGCCGCTGCAGATGCGCGTGATGGAAGCCGCGAAGGACGCGCCGAACCTGGCGTCGGCGGTGAACATCGGGGCGTTCAACCTGGGCAACGCGATTGGCGCGGCGCTGGGTGGCGCGGTGATCAATGCGGGGCTGGGGTATCCGGCGGTGTCGTATGCCGGGGCTGGGATGGCGGTGCTGGGGCTGGTGCTGACCATCGCCTGGCGGACGCGGCCGGTGGTGCCGGGGGCGCGGGTGGTGGCGTAGGGCGCTGAAGACTTTCTGCAAAGCACCTGCCAGCCCATTCCCGGGGTGAATGGCTTGACCCTGACAGCACGCGGCATCCACTCCAGCTCGCAGTACCTGGACCGGGACAACAGCAAGCAGATCGACGGTTGGGAGCGTTTTGACCTGGGCTTCTAGAGCCGGGTACTGTGACTCTGGGGGGATGGGCTTCTGCTCCGGCTTCTGCTTCGCCTCGAACTACTATGCGAAATGTGCGAAGGCTGTTGCGGGGGCAAAGGTCCGCGCTCGTCGTCATTTTGTGTGGCTGTGGCGGGGCCGTGCAGAAAACTTGTTTGAGTTGCAAGCTCAAAATATTCGGCGTTTTCAGTGTTTTCAGTGTTTTCAGTGTTTTCAGTGTTTTCGATGGTGAGAATGGTGTGCGAAGACGTTGAGAAGTGTCCTGTAGGTCCTCTGCTTACCTGCCCATGGGTACTGCCGTTCGGTTGCTCTGCTATCGCAAGGTTGTCGGGCATCTGGCCTGAGTTTGCGCCTGAGCCCAGCGAGGGGGGTATCGGGCGGCGGCTTCTGCGGGTTCCAGGGTCGCGGCAGTATCCGTACAGCCTGTTCAAGCCGGGAATTGCAGTCGTTCCAATCGCGAGAGCGCCGGTCACCACTCCAGCACGGCCCGCTTCGGTCATGTTCCCATAAGCGTACCTTTGCACAGCGGTGTAAATGATGGCGGCCAAGGTAAGTGCCCTGAAAGTGAGCTCGATCGCATCCACTATGCCCGTACGGGTGCTGAGCTGTCGTGAAAGGTCAGCCCTGACACGGCTTGCGGACACGCGCAGGGAATTGCCGTCACGCCAGGCGAACTTGAGTGAGTTCAGTGGAGGCACAATGGCGTTTACAAAACCCAGTAAGGCAAGGGTTCCAGCGACGATAAGCAAGCTCAACACTACCTCCGGACGAGTCGGGTCAAGCCAGTCTGGGAGGGATGTCTGATCATTGGGTGGCGAGTTTCCCGGGGCCCCAGGTGGCGTTGCCTCCTGAGCATTCAAACCGGTTTCGTCTCGATAGCGTAATGGGTTGTTTCTGACCATCCGATACAGGTTGATACCATCAACGGTACCTCCGGGGTCCGCACTGACCCAGCGGCCTCTTTCGCAATACCGCGAGCCGTAGCAGTACAGACCGGAAGCGTCCAGTTCCTTTGCGCAGTAGCGCGCCGTGCGCTGGGTCAGGCCATCGACTTCCTCCGCTGCTTCGTCGAGGCCTGTGGTTTCGCCGAAGGGGGAGTATTCCTCGCGGTTGGCCAGCTTGCCGTCTTGGTCGGTTTCGCCGCCCACGCTGCCCAGGTGGTCGCTGAAGGCGTAGCGTAAATGAACCTTACCGTTCAGGCGGTCATGCACCCAGCGTGCGCCAGAGGTTTCGCTGATGACCACGTGCTTCTGCGCAAGTGCCTGGCGGTCGAGCCATCGCTGGCGTATTTCGCAACCCTCCAGATAGGTCGTGATCGTTGTTTGCCGGCCGCTCGCGGTGGTTGCCGTGGTGACCTTGCGCGTGCGTGTGCCGCCATCGGCGTAGTGGTAGCGCTCGGTGTCGTCTGCATCCCCGCCATCACGGACCACCAGGCGTACCTGCCGCAGCTGGTTGTCTGCCAGCCATTCCAGCGGCCTGCCGTCGGCCAATTGTTTCTGCAGCCCGCCGGGGAGGAAACCCGTGTCAGGCAGCAGATCGTGGCCCTGCGGTAACGCCCGGTTGCTCCGGCTGGAAACGATCAGCTTGCGGCTACGCCAGCCACTGCTGTGGTCGAGGGTTGTCAGGTTGTCGCCGTCATCGTACGCATACCGCTCGCTGTACCGGATCCATACCCTGCCGCCCTGGCGGTCCGCAGCGCTGAATGCGGCGGACCAGATGCCACTGACCGCCGCACGCTCGCGGCCGGTCGCGCTGGCCAGGCGGTACAAGGAGTCATAGCCAAATTCACGCAGGCCGCTGACTTGCCGGTTGCGGAACCACAGCGGGTCGGCGCCTTGATCGTCGAGCGATAGCAGGTTGCCGACCGGGTCGTGATGGTAATGCAGGTCGCAGATCACCAGCTGGCCTTGTCGATGGCTGGCCGGGCGTGCCGTCAGGTGGCGATTCAGGCGATGCGTGGTGGGTGAATAGGCATAGGTATCGACTACGTCGTTGCCCGCCGTCTGTGACAGTAGCTTTCCATCAGCCCGGCGCTGTACATCCTTGAGCACCACTGCCTGCGCCTTGGCGTCACGCAGCAGCACTTCGCAAACCTCACCGCTTAGGTCATAGGTCGTCAAGGTGGTTACGTTGGCGGCATTGGTGCTTTGCAGAACGACTCCCGTGGCGTCGTGGCGAGCTGTCATGAGCCAGGGTGAGGTCTCCAGCTCATTCTCACTGTCACCTGCCCAGTCTGGCAGGCCCGCCTCGGCACGCAGCAGGTACCGCCGTGTTTCCAGCACCTGATCGGTCAATGACCGCGACCGGATGTGGGTCACGCCAGCATTATCGAACTGTTCGATGGGGCTGCCTGCCAGGTTGCGGCTTCGACTGGCCGCTTCAATCGTTGCATAGTGAATACGTTCTCGCTGGCGCGACACATCACCCGCTGCCTGTTCGAATGTTGCACGCGGGCGCCCCCCTTCGTTGGCCGCTTCGTACATGACGGTAGTGCAAGTCTCCTGGGCATTTTGAGCCCACAGTGGCCGGCCGGCGCTGTCGATGAGGGTCAACGTGGAGTCGCCGTCGGCGGTATGCAGCTTGAGCTGCTGGCCGTCGAGCCGGACAACGGTGCTGGTATCCGGCAGCAGCGGCGACCCGGGGGCCACCCTGAGCGCTCGTGCGCCGAACACCCTGGCTGTGCGCATCAGCAGGTCCACCTCGGTGCGCGTGCGCAGCCAGCGGGCCAGAGCATCATCCGGATAGCGCAACAGGCGCAGGGCCATCAGTGGCATGTCGAGGCTGGATTTGGCCACCACATCTGGCGTATGGGCATGCAGGGCAGCAAGTGCGGCGTTGCGCATCGGCAGGCTCCAGCGAGGGGAAATGCTCATTGGCGAGTCTAAGTCCCAGGCTTGCACCACACACCTGGCAGAATTATCAGGTCATGAACCTCTCCTGAGCCTGAATTGGGTTTACCGGTCAAGGCAGGCCGTTGCGCCCGTGGGCCAGGTAGCCCGGGCGTTGGCTGAGGCGTTCGTAGTACGCGCTCACGGCAGGCAGGCCAGGGTGGTTCAGCGGTGTGGCGAACCAGCGCTGCACCGACAGGCCAACAGGAATGTCGGCCAAGGTGAAGTGCTCGCCGGCAACGAAGGTGCCAGTCCTGGCCAGCTGTTGCTCGAGGATGCCCATGTACCGGGCCCATTCGGCGCAACCGGCAGCCAGGGCTTTGGCATCCTGGTGTGCAGGCGACTGGCGCACCAGTGACATGAACGGGTAGTTCCACGCCCGGTTCAGGTCCGAGGCCTGCCAGTCGATCCACTGATCGACACGGGCCCGTGCTTGCGCCTCGGCGGGATAAAGGGACGGGTCGCCGTAGCGGTTGGCCAGGTAACGGATGATGCTGTTGGATTCCCACAGCGTGAAGTCGCCGTCCTGGATCACCGGGACCATGGCGTTGGGGTTGAGCGTGAGGAACTCGGGCGCGTCGGTGGGCTGGAAGCCGTTGCCCCAGTCTTCGCGCGTGAAGGGGATGTTGAATTCAGCGCAGGCCCACAGCACCTTGCGCACGTTGATCGATGAGGCCCTGCCCAGTATCCGTAACATCGCTTCGTCCTTGATGGGGGAGTGCTGATCGTCAACGACCGCCTTGTTTGGGTCAAGCTGGATCTGAGGCAGACATTCACGTGCGGCTCTGGCAAGGTGGAACGCCGCTCACGCCAGGCTCGAATCGCCCCATGGATGCCTTCTATCTCATCGCCCTCGGCGCCATCGTCGCCGGTTTCGTCCAGGGCCTATCCGGCTTTGCCTTCGGCATGGTCGCCATGTCGTTCTGGGCCTGGGGCCTGGAACCGCGCCTGGCGGCGTCGCTGACCGTGTTCGGCAGCCTCGCCGGGCAGCTCATCGCCGTGTTCAGCGTACGGCGCGGCTTCAGCTGGGCGCTGCTGTGGCCATTCGTGCTCGGCGGCCTGGCCGGCATCCCGCTGGGGGTGTGGGTGTTGCCGTACCTGGACATGCTCTGGTTCAAGGCGGTGTTCGGCACGTTGCTGGTGCTGTGGTGCCCGCTGATGCTGCTGGCGCCGCGCCTGCCAAGGCTGCCGGGCAACCGCCTGGCCGATGGCGCGGTGGGGCTTGTAGGCGGGGCGCTCGGCGGAATCGGCGGTTTTACCGGCACAGTGCCTACACTGTGGTGTACCTTGCGCGGCTTCGAGCGTGATACCCAGCGTGCGGTGATCCAGAACTTCAACCTGTCGATGCTGCTGGTGACCATGCTCACCTACCTTGGCACCGGGGTGGTGACCCGCGACATGCTGCCCGCGTTCGGCGTGGTGCTGCTGGCCATGGCGCTACCAGCGCTGCTGGGGACCCGGGTGTACCTGGGTATCAGCGAACTGGCGTTTCGCCGCGTGGTACTGGGTTTGCTCACGGCCTCGGGGGTGGCCATGCTGATGGCGTCGCTGCCGCAGTTGTTGAGCCGTTGAGCGCTTGCCTGGCAGCGCTGAACTTGGCACCCTTTGCGCCGCTTCGATCTTCCGTGCCGTAACAGAAGGAATTGCACCGTTGAGTTGGGACAAAGTCGGCAAACGCCTGGTCGCCCTTCTGCTTGGCCTGATGGTCATGCTGACGGCTTATTTGCTGCTCAAGGCCCCGTCACGGCTCGAGGCGACTCTGACCTACGCCTACCTCACCTACCCCAGCCAGTTCAGCGAGCGTATCGGCAAGGCCAACGAGCAGCTCAAGTACGAGCAATTGCAACCGCGCATCAACAGCATCAGCGGCGGTGCGTTGAGTCCGTATCAGGTCGACAAGCTGATCGAACTGGCCCAGGCACCCTACGTGCAGCTGTTTGCCAAACCTTTCGAGGCCGGGTTGGTCGACCACCGCACCGGTTTGCTCATTGAGCTGCACAACCGTGGTGCCAATGACGCGCGCGAGGTGAAGATCCGCCTGCCGGCCAAGGGCCTGGTGCAGGTGCGCGATGGGGCGGGCAACGACACCCTTTACGAGGCGGCCACGGCGCAGGTGGAGATACCGGCCATCGAGCGAGGCGGGGCGTGCAAGGTCTGGGTGTATTTCGACGCCGACTATACGCAGATTCGCCAGGGCGGCATTGAGGTCAGTTTTGCCGGTGGCGAGGCGGATGTGCGGGTCTACCGCGAGGTCACCGGGTTCCCGGCGTTGGTGGCGCGCTACAGCAGCGAGCTGGTGGGGCTGCTGGGGGTGTTGTTGCTTGGCGTGCTGGGGATGGGGTACGCCTGCCTGGCCCGGCGGCGGATTGTGGTTTGATTGGCGGACAGTCTGTGGTTTGCAGCGCCTGCGAGATCGAGCGGCGCTCGGTCTCACAGGCGCCAAAGTTCTACGGTCTGGATCGTCCACCGATCACGCCGGCACCATGGCAAACCCTACGCCAAAGCGGTTCCAGGCATTGATGGTGGCAATGGCCAAGGTCAGGTTGGCCACCTCGGCCGGCTCGAAGTGCTGCTGCAGCGCTTCATATTCCCCTTGCGGGGCGCCACGCTCGGGCAGACGGGTCAGGCACTCCACCCAGGCCAGCGCAGCACGCTCACGCGGGGTGAAGTAATGGGTCTCCTGCCAGACGCACAAAGTCTGCAAGCGTGCCTCGGTCTCGCCGGCCTTGCGCGCATCATTGGCATGCATGTTCACGCAGTAGGCGCAGCCGTTGATCTGCGAAGCCCGCAGGCGCACCAGCTCCAGCAGTGAGTTTTCCAGGCCGCTCTTGGCCAGGGCCTGCTCCAGACCGACCATGGCCTTGTAGGCTTCCGGCGAGTGTTTGGCCCATTCGATACGGTTGTGCATGGTTGTGCTCCAGGGAATGTGTGGTGGACGTGGCACTACCTTAGCGCCCACCGCGCATTGGCCCGATAGCCAATCGCGCGCTTTGCCGGGAGGCCAATCGGGCCATTAAGGTGGCCACTGACCTGCATCCAATCTCTTCATTTCTACCCTGACTGCCTGGACAGGATAATGGCCGGGTCAAGCTTTGGGAGTATCGATTCGTGATGAGAGGGGCGTTGAACCTGTTACTGGTGATCTTGCTGGCACTGAACCTGAGGCCGATCCTGACCAGTATCGGCCCGTTGCTCGAGCCGATGCGCGCCAGCACCGGGCTGGGCTACCAGCAGGCGGCATTGCTGACGGCGTTGCCGGTGCTGTGCATGGGCCTGGTGCCGTTGCTGCAGCCCTGGCTGCGGCGCTGGATCAGTGAACACGGCGGCATGCTCGGCGGCCTGAGTGCCATTGCCCTGGCCTGCCTGTGGCGGCTGCAACTGGACAGCGCCTGGGCACTGATCGCCAGCGCGGTGCTGGCCGGGCTGGGCGTGGCGGTGGTGCAGGGCATGATGCCAGGCCTGGTCAATCGCTGGTTCCCCAGCCGCCTGGCCGGGACCATGGGCCTGTACTCGGCGGCGTTGATGACTGGTGGCGGCCTGGCGGCGGTGCTCGGCCCGCATATCAGCGGGCACTTCGGCCACTGGCAGGCCGGGCTTGGCTTGTGGGCGATCCCGGCGGTACTGGCGGTGCTGGCCTGGGCTGCGCTGCGCCCGCGGGAGCGCGCGCCAAAGCTGGCAGGCGCCACCGGTGGGCACTGGTTCGGCACGCGCCGGGCCTGGTTGCTGGCGCTGTACTTCGGCCTGATCAATGGCGGCTATACCAGCATGGTCGCGTGGCTGCCGGCCTACCACCTGGAACACGGTGGCACGGCACAGGGCGGTGGCGACCTGGTCGGCCTGATGACCGTCTTCCAGGTTTGCGGGGCACTGGGCCTGCCGCTGTTGCTGCGCGGCTTTGCCGACCGTCGTCCGGGCTTGTGGCTGGCGCTGTCGATCCAGCTGGCGGGCTTCCTCGGCCTGCTGCTGGCTCCGACGCTGGCCATGGGTGTGTGGGTAGCGATGATCGGCTTTGGCCTGGGCGCCTGCTTCAGCCTGAGCCTGACCTTGACCCTGGAGCACCTGAAGACGCCTGCTGAAGCCGGCAGCCTGGCCGCCTTCGTGCAGGGCATCGGCTTCATCATCACCGGTATCATCCCGTACATCACCGGCTGGTTGCGCGATGTCAGCGGTGATTTCCAGGCATCCTGGACGCTACTGACCGTCACCGTGCTGGCGATGTTGCTGGTGACCGCCTGTTTCGCCCCGCGCGGCTATGCAACGGCCATCGCCCGGCCACGGCAGGCTGGCCAGGCGGCGCTGGTCAACTGAGGCGTTGCAAGGTATCGCGGACCCGGTCCAGCGCCGGGTCGATATCCAGCAGCTCGATGGCGCCGAACCCCAGCAGCAACCCCGGGCGCACGGGCGCTTCGCTGAAGAACGGCGCCAGTGAGTACAGGCCGACCTCCACCTTCCGGGCGAGGTTGGCCAGCAGCTCGACATCCACCCCAGGCCGCGCCAGCGCGCTCAGGTGGAACCCGGCACTGGCGGGCACGGCGCTGAACCAGGGGGCCAGGTCGCCGTCCAGCCGCGCCAGGATGCGCTCGCGGCGGCCGCTGTAGATGTCGTGGCAGCGGCGGATGTGCTTGTTCAGGTGGCCCTCGCCAATGAACCGCGCCAACGCCCACTGCAGCAAGGTCGGGCTGTGCCAGTCGCTCAGGTGCTTGGCCACGCAGGCGGCGCTGAGCACCGCCGGGGGCAGCACCGCGTAGCCCAGGCGCAATTCCGGCAGCAAGGTCTTGGAAAAGGTCCCGACATACGCCACCAGCCCTTGCCGGTCGAGGCGCTGCAGGGCATCGGCGGCCGGGCCCTGGTAGCGGAATTCGCAGTCGTAGTCATCTTCGATGATCAACGCGCCAAGCTCGGCGGCCCGTGCCAGCAAGGCATGACGGCGGGCTTCGCTCATCGGCATGCCGAGCGGAAACTGGTGCGAAGGGGTCACGTAGATCAGCCGGGTGCCCTCGGCGATGTGCGCAACGCACATCCCTTCATCGTCCACCGGTACGGACTGCAGCGTTGCCCCCAGGGCCAGGAACAACTGGCGTGCTGGCGGGTAGCCGGGGTCTTCCATGGCCACCTGGCAGCCGGGCTCGACCAGTACCCGGGCGATCAGGTCCAGGGCCTGCTGGGCGCCGTTGCACACCAGCACCTCCGCCGCACTGCAATGCACGCCACGGGCGTAGGCGATATGGTGAGCGATCGCCTCGCGCAGTTCGGGCAGGCCCTGGGCAGCAAACTGCCGCTCGGGGTGCCGCTGGCTGCGGCGCAGGGCGTAGTTCAGGCAGCTGCGCCACTGGTCGAAGGGGAACTGCGCCTTGCTTGAAGCGCCACCAACGAAGTCATAGCGCGAAGGGGCTTGCTGGGTGCGCCGGGCGAGTACCGTGGCGCGTTGCTGCCAGCGCTCCAGCGAAGCGGCAGCGGCCAGCGGCACGGTGTGTGAATCACCCGTGCGCACTGGTTGGCGCGGGGTGATGAAGGTGCCACGGCCGACCACGCCGCTGAGCAGGTTGTCGTAGGTCAGCCGCGAATAGGCCTCGGCCACGGTCTTGCGCGACACGCCCAGTTGCTCGGCCAGCAGCCGGGTTGGCGGCAGTTGCGTGCCGGCAGCCAGGTGGCCGCTGTCGATGCCGGCGCGCAGTTGCTGGTAGAGCTGGTCGGCCAGGCCTTTACGGCCGTCCAGGCGGATATGCAGTTCCATGATCACGGTCCGAAGCACGAGAGTGCTGAGGATAGCGGATCAGAACCGTGCGGTGCTCACCGTGATGTAGCCCTTGTCGTTCAGGTCAATGCGTATCACCGTTTCATCCGCCGAAGCCTTGCGCTTCTGCTTGATGCACACGCCCTTGACGCCGATGGCGCGCATCCGGTGGTGGATGGCGCGCCCGCAAGGGTCGAAGAAGATTTCGCTGGCCAGCAGTTCGATGCGCTCGACCAGTTGCCGGGTGCGCTCGTCGGTGGCGCAGAAGAACAGCACGCCTGACAGGTGCGGGTCGTCGTCCGGGTTGTTGACATCATGGGCCAGCAGTTCGCGCAGGGCACTGCGCAGTTCGGCTTTGGTGCGGGAATCTGGGTGCATGCGCAGCCTCCTCTGGGGCGAAGACGTCGATCTTGTTTTCACCCACCCGAAGGCGGCAAGTAAGCCACTTCGGAATACGCTGTAGGAAGTTTCTGCAAGTACGAGAAAGGCCGGACAAGCTGGCCAGCATCGGCATCGTGCTGGCGCGGATGGAAGGGCATGTCGCGCTGTGCCCGCGCATTCGTGGGCACGCCCGCGAATGGCCCTTACTGACGCACTTCCTGCTTGAACTTCAAGCGCCACCCGTGCAGCAACGGCTCGGTATACCCGCTGGGCTGTTCACGCCCCTTGAACACCAGCGCCTGCGCCGCACGGAACGCGTGCGAACCCGCAAAGTTCCCGGCCATCGGCCGGTACGCCGGATCCCCGGCATTCTGCTGGTCCACCACCTTGGCCATGCGCTGCAAGGTCGCCTCGACCTGGTCACTGCCGACCACCCCGTGGTGCAGCCAGTTGGCGATGTGCTGGGCCGAGATGCGCAGGGTAGCGCGGTCTTCCATCAGCCCCACGTCATGGATGTCCGGCACCTTCGAGCAACCGACGCCTTGCTCCACCCAACGCACCACATAACCGAGGATGCCCTGGCAGTTGTTGTCCAGCTCGGCCTGGATATCCTCGGCACTCCATGGGCGGTCCGGGCTCACCGGGATGCTCAGCAGGTCATGCAGCAACTGTTCGCGCTCGGCACCCAGGTCGACGTTTTCCAGTTGCGCCTGCACAGCCGGCACGTCCACCTGGTGATAATGCAGCGCATGCAAGGTCGCGGCAGTCGGTGAGGGCACCCAGGCGGTGTTGGCGCCAGCCCGGGGCTGGGCGATCTTCTGTTCGAGCATGGCCGCCATCAGGTCGGGCATGGCCCACATGCCTTTGCCGATCTGCGCCTTGCCGCGCAGCCCGCAGGCCAGGCCGACCAGCACATTGCTGCGTTCGTAGGCCTGGATCCAGGCACTGCCTTTCATGTCGCCCTTGCGCAGCATGGCGCCGGCTTCCATGGCGCTGTGCATTTCGTCGCCGGTGCGGTCGAGGAAACCGGTGTTGATGAACACCACCCGCGCTGCCGCGCTGGCGATGCAGGCTGCGAGGTTGACGCTGGTGCGCCGCTCTTCGTCCATGATGCCCATCTTCAAGGTGTGCCGGGGCATCCCCAGCAGCGCCTCGACCCGGCTGAACAACTGGTCGGCGAAGGCCACTTCGGCCGGCCCGTGCATCTTCGGCTTGACGATGTACAGGCTGCCCTCGCGGGAGTTGCCGCGGCGTTTGAGGTCGTGCAGGCCAATCAGGCTGGTGACCACGGCGTCGAGGATGCCTTCGGGGATCTCCCGGCCATCGCGGTCGTGGATCGCCGGGTTGGTCATCAGGTGGCCGACATTACGGATGAACAGCAGCGAACGGCCGGGCAGGGTCAACTGCCCGCCATCGGCGCCGTGGTATTCGCGGTCCTTGGCCAGCGCACGGGTGAACGACTTGCCGCCCTTGCTGACCTGTTCGCTGAGGTCGCCTTTCATCAGGCCCAGCCAGTTGCGGTAGACGTTGACCTTGTCCTCGGCATCCACCGCTGCCACCGAGTCTTCACAGTCGATGATGGTAGTCAGTGCGGCTTCGACGAGGATGTCCTTGACCCCGGCGCGGTCGGCCTTGCCGATGGTGCTGGCCGGGTCGATCTGGATTTCGAAGTGCAGGCGATGGTGTTGCAGCAGGATGGCCGTTGGCTGGCCGGGTTCGCCTTGATAGCCGCGCAGTTGCGCTGCGTCTTCGAGCCCGACCTGGCGGCCATCGCTTAACGTCACCCGCAACGTGCCCTGGCTGATGGCGTAGGCCTGGGCGTCAGCGTGGGAAGCACCTGCCAACGGCGCCGAGCGGTCGAGAAAGCCCCGGCCGAATGCGATCACCTTGGCGCCGCGCACCGGGTTGTAGCCTTGGCCGCGCTCGGCGCCGTCACTGTCGGGGATGGCATCGGTGCCGTACAGCGCGTCATACAGCGAGCCCCAGCGGGCATTGGCGGCGTTCAGCGCGTAGCGGGCATTGCTCAGCGGCACCACCAGTTGCGGGCCGGCCTGCTCGGCGATTTCGCGGTCGACCTGGGTGGTGCTGATACGCACTGGCTGCGGGGTGTCGACCAGGTAGCCGATGCGGCGCAGGAAGGCCTGATAGGCGGGCATGTCGCTGATCGGGCCCGGGTGCTGGCGGTGCCAGGTGTCCAGTTCGTGCTGCAGGCGGTCGCGCTCGGCGAGCAGTTCGCGGTTGCGCGGGGCGAGGTCGTGGACCAGGCTGCTGAAGCCTTGCCAGAAGCTGGCGGCGTCGATGCCGGTGCCGGGCAGCACTTCATCCTCGATGAAGCGTTGCAGGGTCGGGGCGACCTTGAGGGGATGGGTCATTGTCTTCTCGCTCGGTGGTCAGGTTTCAGAAAATGTGCCGCTTGTGCCGGCCTCTTCGCGGCTGAAGCCGCTCCTACAGGGCCTTCAAAGGGCCGCTACGCCTGCCTTGGCCACTTGGGCATCCTGCTCGGGCTTGACCCCGGACACGCCGACGGCGCCTACCACCTGGCCATCGACCCGCACGGGCACGCCGCCTTCCAGGCTGGTCAGCAGCGGTGCGGTGACGAAGGCGATGCGCCCGCCATTGACCATTTGTTCGAAGTCGCGGGTTTCCTTGCGCCCCAGCGCGGCACTGCGGGCTTTTTCCATGGCGATGTAGGCGCTGGACGGGGCGCAGCCGTCCATGCGCTCCAGGGCCAGCGGGTGGCCGCCGTCGTCGACCACGGCGATGGTCACGTTCCACTGTTGCGCCTGGGCTTCCTGGCGGGCGGCAGCGAGCAGGCGGGACACTTCCGCCTGGCCGATCACGGGCTTGCTATGCATGGCTGTTCTCCTGGTTCAAGGCTGCTTCGACAATTTCGATCCAGTGCCGCACCGGCGTGCGCCCGGCCCCGTCGAGGTGGGTCTGGCAGCCGATGTTGGCGGTGGCGATGATTTGCGGTTTGCCGCTTTCCAGCGCGTTCAGGCGGTTGTCGCGCAATTGCTGCGACAGCGCTGGCTGGGTCAACGAATAGGTGCCGGCCGAGCCGCAGCACAGGTGGCCGTCCGGCACCGGGGTGAGGGTGAAGCCCAGGCGCGTCAGCAGGCTTTCCACCTGGCCGCCGAGCTTGAGCGCATGCTGCAGGGTGCACGGGCAGTGGAAGGCCAGGCGCTGTTCGGCGCACAGGCCAAGCTGTTCGACCGGTTCGTCGCGCAGCACTTCGACCAGGTCCCGCGACAGGGCGCTGACCCGCGCAGCCTTGGCGGCGTAGTGCGGGTCCTTTTCCAGCAGGTGGCCGTAGTCACGCACAAAGGCACCGCAGCCGCTGGCGGTCTGCACAATGGCCTCGGCACCGGCCTCGATGGCGGGCCACCAGGCATCGATGTTGCGCCGGGCGCGATCCAGGCCCTGTTCCTGGGCATTCAAGTGATAGTCCACCGCACCGCAGCAGCCGGCTTCGTACGCCGGCTCCACGCTGATCCCGAGGCGGTCCAGCAGGCGCGCGGTGGCGGCGTTGGTGTTGGGCGACAAGGCGGCCTGCACGCAACCTTCGAGCAGCAGGATGCGCCGGGCATGGCGCGGCGCGGGCCGTTCGCCGGGCGGCGTCACCTGGGCCGGCAGCTTGCGCTTGAGGTTGGCTGGCAGCACTGGCCGCAGGGCCTGGCCGGTGCGGGTCAGGGCCTTGAACAGCGCCGGGCGTGGCACCACTGCGCGCAGGCCCTGGCGCAGCAGGCGCTGGCCGAGCGGGCGCGGCACCTGCTGCTCGACCACGGCGCGGCCGATGTCCAGCAGGTCGTGGTACTTCACGCCCGACGGGCAGGTGGTTTCGCAGTTGCGGCAGCTCAGGCAGCGGTCCAGGTGCAGTTGCGTGCTGGCTGTGACCGGCGCGCCTTCGAGCACTTGCTTGATCAGGTAGATGCGCCCGCGTGGCCCGTCCAGTTCGTCGCCGAGCAATTGGTAGGTCGGGCAGGTGGCCGTGCAGAAACCGCAGTGCACGCAGGAACGCAGGATGCTTTCGGCTTCTTCGCCGCGGGGCAGGCGCTTGGCGCTCTCGCTCAGGTTGGTTTGCATGGGCGTGGCCTCACAGGTCCGGGTACAGGCGGCCAGGGTTGAACACGCCCTGGGGGTCGAGTTGCTGCTTGAGCGCCAGGTGGTAGCGCATCAGCGCTGTCGGCAGCGGCGCGCTGCTGTCGTCGCCGGGGGCATACAGGGTGGCGTGGCCGCCGACCTTGGCCGCTTGTTCGCGAATCAGCTGCGCCGGTGCCGTCGACTTCAGCCAGCGTTGCGCGCCGCCCCAGTCGATGAGCTGCTGCCCCGGCAAGTCGAGTTCGCCGCTGGCCGTCGGCACCGACAGCCGCCACAGCGGTGCCGGGTCGTTGAAGAAGGCCAGGCGCTGCTCACGCAGGTCGCTCCAGAAGCGGCTGTCGAGCACGTCGCCGCCCAGGCGCTGACGCGCCGACTGCACCGAGCCTGCACCGCCTTCCAGGCGCAGGTACAAGGTTTCGCCATCGTGGCAGGCGGCGCTGATCGGCAGCGGCTGCTGGCCCCATTCAGCCAGTTCGGCCAGGGCCTGGTGACGGCCCATTGGCAGGCGCAGGCTCAGGCATTCACGTGGGCGTGGCAGGACCTTCAGCGACACCTCGGTCAGCAGCCCCAGGCAGCCAAAGCTGCCGGCCATCAGCCGCGAGACGTCATAGCCGGCAACGTTCTTCATCACCTCACCGCCAAACCGCAGCAGCTTGCCGTGCCCGGTGATCACCCGCGTGCCGAGCACGTAGTCACGTACCGACCCGGCCCAGGGCCGCCGCGGCCCGGACAACCCGGCCGCGACCATGCCGCCAAGGGTCGCCTCGGCGCCCAGGTGCGGCGGCTCGCAGGGCAGCATCTGCCCGGCCTCGTGCAGCGCCGCCTCGATTTCCAGCAGCGGCGTGCCAGCCCGGGCGGTGAGCACCAGCTCGGTCGGGTCGTAGCTGACGATGCCCCGGTGGTTGCGGGTATCGAGGATCTCGCCGGCCACCGGGCGGCCGAGCATGGCCTTGCTGTTGCCGCCCTGGATGCGCAGTGGCGTGCCCAGGTTCAGGGCCTGGTTGACCTGTTCGAGCAGGTCCTGGCTGATGTCGCGGTCCAGGCTCATCAAAAGCGCTCCAGCTCGGGGAAGGGCAGTTGCCCGTGATGCACGTGCAGGGCGCCGAACTCGGCGCAGCGGTGCAGGGTGGGGATGTTCTTGCCTGGGTTGAGCAGCCCTTGCGGGTCGAACGCCGCTTTTACGGCATGGAACAGGGTGATTTCGTCGCTGTTGAACTGCGCGCACATCTGGTTGATCTTCTCGCGCCCCACGCCGTGTTCGCCGGTGATGCTGCCGCCCACCGCCACGCACAGTTCGAGGATGCGCCCGCCGATGGCCTCGGCACGCTCCAGTTCGCCGGGCAGGTTGGCATCGAACAGGATCAGCGGGTGCATGTTGCCGTCGCCGGCGTGGAATACGTTGGCCACGCGCAGGCCGTATTCCTCGCTCAGTTCGCTGATGCCCTTGAGCACCCGCGGCAGCTCGCGGCGCGGGATGGTGCCGTCCATGCAGTAGTAGTCCGGCGAAATTCGCCCCACTGCCGGGAAGGCGTTCTTGCGCCCGGCCCAGAAGCGCACGCGCTCGGCTTCGTCACAGGCCAGGCGCACTTCGCGGGCACCGGCTTGCTTGAGCACGTCGGCCACCCGCTCGCAGTCATCCTGCACATCGGCTTCGACGCCATCCAGCTCGCACAGCAGGATGGCGGCGGCGTCCACCGGGTAGCCGGCGTGGATGAAATCCTCGGCGGCGCGGATCGCCAGGTTGTCCATCATCTCCAGGCCACCGGGAATGATGCCGGCGGCAATGATCTCGGCCACGGCGCGGCCCGCGTCCTCGACGCTGTCGAAACTGGCCAGCAGCACCCGCGCCACCTGGGGTTTGGGCAGCAGTTTGACGGTCACTTCGGTGACGATGCCGAGCATGCCCTCAGAGCCGGTGAACAGCGCCAGCAGGTCGAAGCCCGGGCTGTCGAGGGCGTCACTGCCTAGGGTCAGGCGTTCGCCCTCGACGGTGAGGATCTCGACCTTGAGCAGGTTGTGCACGGTCAGGCCGTATTTCAGGCAGTGCACGCCACCGGCGTTTTCGGCGACGTTGCCACCGATCGAGCAGGCGATCTGCGAAGAAGGGTCGGGTGCGTAGTACAAGCCGTGGGGCGCGGCGGCCTGGGAAATGGCCAGGTTGCGCACACCGGGCTGCACCCGGGCGAAGCGCCCTTGCGGGTTGACTTCGAGAATGCGGTTGAAGCGCGCCATCACCAGCAGGATGCCCTTGGCCAGCGGCAGCGCGCCGCCTGACAGGCCGGTGCCGGCGCCGCGTGCCACCACCGGCACGCCACGCTGGTGGCAGAGCTTGAGCAAGGTCTGCACCTGTTCCAGGCGTTCGGGCAACACCACCAACAGCGGCACGGTGCGGTAGGCCGAGAGGCCGTCGCATTCATAAGGCTTGAGATCTTCGGCGCGGTGCAGGACCTCAAGGTCCGGGAGGGCATCGTGCAACGCCTGTAGCAGCGCGGGCAGATCCACCGAGGGCAGCGCGCCGTCGACGCGTTCGTCGTAGAGGATGTTCATGAGGCTCACTCAGCGGCAATTTTTGTTGTTGTGGGCAAACCGTTCGCCCTTGCAGCCTGCGCGTTCGGCTGGGTGTGGTCGAGGGTGCAGGGCACTGGTCCTACCAGTTTTTCCGTGAAGTACTGGTTATCCATGGCTTTAACCGGCTAGATTTGAAACATCGGCAGCAGTGGTCCTACCAGTTGGAGTCTGTGCATGGGAATTGAAGGCAAGGCCAAGGTCGCGGATCAGGTGGCCGAGCGGGTCGAGCGGCTGATCGTCGAAGGTGTGCTCAAGGTCGGCCAGGCCTTGCCCTCGGAACGGCGCCTGGTGGAAAAGCTCGGTTGCTCGCGTTCGGCATTGCGTGAAGGCCTGCGCATCCTGCGTGGGCGCGGCATCATCGATACCGAGCAGGGGCGCGGTTCGTTCGTTGCCGACCTTGCCGGGCAGGCGGGTGCCACGCCATTGATGCACCTGTTCAGCTCACAGCCGCGCACGCTGTTCGACCTGCTGGAGGTGCGGGCCTTGCTGGAGGCCGAGTCGGCCCGCCTCGCGGCCTTGCGTGCTACTGATATCGACCGCCTGCTGATCCGCCGGCGCTATGAAGACATGCTGGATGCCCATGCTGCTGCCGAAGCGCTCGACCCACGCGAGCATGCCCGGCGTGACCATGCGTTTCACCGGGCGATCAGCGAGGCGTCACACAACCCGGTGCTGGTGCATACCTTGCAGTCGCTGAGCGACCTGACCTTGAGCACAGTGTTCGCCTCGGTCAACAACCTCTATTGCCGGCCTGCGCAGAAGCGCCAGATCGATCGCCAGCATGCGCGGTTGTATCACGCGGTGATGGAGCAGTTGCCCGAGCAGGCGCAACGGGCGGCGCGGGAGCATATCAACGGGATTCGCGACAGTTTGCGCGAGATCGAGCAGGAGGAGCAGCGCTTGGTCAGGGCGACGATGCGCATGGATGGTTGGGGCTGAGCGTTACCTGTAGCGGCCTCTTCGCGGCTAAAGCGGTGAAGAGGCCGGTACAGGTGATTAATCAATGATCGGCGATCGGGTCATCCTGGGACAGGATTGCCCGGGCCAGCTCTTCGTCACTGGCCTGCAGCCCTGGATGGTCCTTGCGGGCCTGTTCCAGCGCCGACTCCACATAGGCGCCGCGGATGGTACCGCCGCTGGCGACGAACGCAGAAAGCTCGTCCTGGGCGGGGATGATCCGTTTGTCATCCTTGAAGGTTGAATACAGCGAAGCGGAGACACCTGCCGAAGTGGCGACGTCGCCCGCATCGACTTTGGCCAACGCAACTCCGGCAGGCAGCAGGAGCAGCAGCGCAGGGGCGAGGATTAGGTGGCGCATGTTGTGTTCTCCAGTAACGTGAAGCACAAGGAAATAAACCACTCACTGCTTAAGATGGTGGGAGAATGGCGGGAGTTCCCTGTTTTCTGCCGGAGCGTCGTTGTGCCTTACACCTTGCTGCCCAGCAAGTGCTGCAGCGAAGCGTCGAAATCCCGCAGGGCATCGGCCTTGGCGGCCTGTTCGTCTTCCAGCATCCGCGCCACATTGCTGACATCCTTGCGCGCACGGCCCTCGGCGCGGCCGATGTAGGTCAGCTGGCTGTCGAAGAATCGCGCCACCACCCGGCTCTCCACGTCTGCCGTGGCCAGGCGGCTTTCGCTGTCCAGCAGCACGATCACGTCCGGATGGGCGGCGAGCAGGCTGTCCAGGTCCTCATAAAAGGTCACATCGGCGAACTGCTGGGCCAGCGAATGCGCCAGCCAGTCGTAGGCTTGGCTACCTCCGCGCAGGGAGGCTACCGGAATGCTGCGCGGCTGCGCTGTGGCCACCGCGTCGTCACGGTGCTGCTGCAGGTAGCTGAGGGTGCTGTCGGTATTGCGCCCGAGCAGCACGGCCACGTGCTGCCCCGGGGCTAGTGCGACGCTGGAAATGGCGCTGGCCGAGTAGAAATGCCCATAAGGCTGGGCAACCTGCTGGCTAGCCGGCGCGGCACAACCGCCAAGGGCAGCGAACAGGGCGAGCAGGGCAGCGAGCATGCCGGTTTTCATGGGGAGAGCCTCATCGATCAGTGAATGCCGCCATCTTCCGCCCGCCGCGGCTGCGGCGGAACTTGATGGCATTCATGGTGGCTATCGATGGGGTCGATGAATCAGCTCGGGCGGGCCATGTACTGCAGGATGCGCTCGCGCAGCCAGCGCTCCGCGGGGTCGTTGTCGTGGGCGCCGCTCCAGACCATCGACAGCTCGGCCTCGGTGATCTCGAAGGGCGCCGGGTCGGCGCGCAGGCTGCCATCGTCGGCCAGGGCACAGGCGGCGTAGTCCGGCACGGTGGCGATCATTTCGGTGTTGCGCAGCAGCGCGCGCAGGCTGCCGAACTGCGGCACGGCCAGCACCACCTTGCGGCAACGGCCGATGCGCGCGAGGTCGAGGTCGATGTTGCCGCTCATGTCGCCGGAGAACGACACCATCACATGGGGCCGGGCACAGTACTCATCGAGGGTCAGCGGGCCGGGGCGGTCGTCGGCGCGCAGCACACGCACACCGATATCGCGCAGTTTGCGGCGTTTGGCGGTGGCCGGCAGGTCGGTGGTGTAGCTCACGCCCACGGAAATCTCGCCACTGGCCAGCAGGCCCGGCATCAGCAGGAAGTTGGCGCGGCGCACCACCACGCTGATGTCCGGTGCTTCCTCGCGCAGGGCCTGCAGCAGGGCCGGGAACAGGCCGAACTCGGCGTCGTCCGAAAGCCCCAGGCGGAACTGGTTGCAACTGTTGGCCGGGTCGAAGTCACGGGCGCGGCTGATGGCCGACGAAATCACGTCCATGGCCGGGCCCAGCTCGGCGAAGATCTGCATCGCCCGCGGCGTCGGCTCCATGGCCCGGCCGCTGCGGATCAGCAGCGGGTCGTCGAACAGTTCGCGCAGGCGGGCGAGGGCGGCGCTGACGGTGGACTGGGTGATGAACAGCTTCTCGCCGACGCGGGTCAGGTTGCGCTCGATCATCAGGGCTTCAAAAAGCACCAGCAGGTTCATGTCGACGCGGCGCAGGTCGTTGCGGTTCATGGGGCTGGCTCACCGGGGGTAGAGGGGTTGGCGGTGTATTGAAGCACGACGCTGAGCGTAGTGCCTTGTATGGATGTGCCGGGGCTATCAGCCTGCAAGAGCCACTCTATTAGACCTCTGCCCAAGCTCGACTAGTCTTCCCCTTGGCCCTGCGAAATCCGCCCGCGGGCGGCGTGTCAGCACTTGCGTGCAAGACCGCGCCGCACGTGACGTGAGAGCTTCGCCAGCCCCGTGTCGGCACGTGACCGACTTGACCTGATGAGGGGTAGGCATGAGCCCAAGTGCTCGGCTGAAAGAACACCTGGCATAGACCGGAAATCTGGATAACCGACCCAAAGGTAACAGCAGATGTCGAACGAATCGAAATGCCCGTTCCATCAAACCGCTGGTGGCGGCACCACCAACCGTGACTGGTGGCCTGACCAGCTCAACCTCAGGATCCTTCATCAACACTCGTCGAAGTCCAGCCCTGACCCGGAATTCGACTATGCCAAGGCGTTCAAGAGCCTCGACTTCCAGGCCCTGAAAAAAGACCTGACCGCCTTGATGACCGACTCCCAGGACTGGTGGCCAGCCGACTTCGGCCACTATGGCCCGCTGTTCATCCGCATGGCCTGGCACAGCGCCGGTACCTACCGTATCGGTGATGGCCGCGGTGGTGCCGGTTCCGGTCAGCAGCGTTTCGCCCCGCTCAACAGCTGGCCGGACAACGTCAGCCTGGACAAGGCCCGGCGCCTGCTGTGGCCGATCAAGCAGAAGTACGGCAACAAGATCTCCTGGGCCGACCTGATCGTGCTCACCGGCAACGTCGCCCTGGAGTCCATGGGCTTCAAGACCTTCGGTTTCTCTGGCGGCCGCGCCGATGTGTGGGAGCCGGACGAAGACGTGTACTGGGGTTCGGAAAAGGTCTGGCTGGGTGGCGACACCCGTTATGGCAAGGAGCAGGTCAAGGCGCAGCCGCCAGGGCAGGGTGACCTGGTCGCAGAGCCGCAGAAACATCCCGAAGAACAGAGCCGTGACCTCAGCAGCGAGCGCAACCTGGAAAACCCGCTGGCTGCGGTGCAGATGGGCCTGATCTACGTCAACCCGGAAGGCCCGGAAGGCAACCCGGACCCTGTGGCATCGGGCCGGGACATCCGCGAAACGTTCGGCCGCATGGCCATGAACGACGAAGAAACCGTGGCGCTGATCGCCGGCGGCCACGCCTTCGGCAAGACCCACGGTGCCGGCCCGGCCGACAACGTCGGCCCCGAGCCTGAAGCGGCAGGCCTGGAGCTGCAGGGCCTGGGCTGGGCCAACAAGTTCGGCAGCGGCAAGGGTGGCGATACGATTACCAGCGGCCTGGAAGTGACCTGGACCTCGACGCCCACCCAATGGAGCAACGAGTACCTCAACAACCTGTTCAACTTCGAGTGGGAACTGACCAAGAGTCCGGCCGGCGCTCACCAGTGGCGACCCAAGGATGGCAAAGGCGCAGGCACCGTGCCGGATGCCCATGACGCGGGCAAACGCCACGCGCCCTCGATGCTCACCTCCGACCTGGCGCTGCGCTTCGACCCGATCTACGGGCCGATCGCCAAGCGCTTCAAGGACAACCCTGACCAGCTGGCCGATGCCTTCGCCCGCGCCTGGTACAAACTGATCCACCGTGACATGGGGCCGCTCTCGCGCTACCTGGGCCCGGAAATGCCCAACGAAGAGCTGCTGTGGCAAGACCCGCTGCCCAAAGCCGACCAGCCGCTGGTGGGCGAGCAGGATATCGCCGGGCTCAAGGCCAGGATTCTCGCATCGGGCCTGAGCGTCGCCGAACTGGTGGCCACCGCCTGGGCGGCTGCCTCGACCTTCCGTGGCTCGGACAAGCGCGGTGGTGCCAACGGTGGCCGGCTGCGCCTGGCGCCGCAGAAGGACTGGGCGGCCAACCAGGGCACTGGCAAGGTGCTGGCGGCGCTGGAGAAGATCCAGGGCGAGTTCAACGCCGGTGGCAAGAAGATCTCCCTGGCCGACCTGATCGTCCTCGCCGGCTCAGCCGCCGTGGAGAAGGCCGCCAAGGATGCCGGGCACAACATCAGCGTGGGCTTCCGCCCGGGCCGTGTCGATGCCTCCCAGGCGCAGACCGATGTCGAGTCGTTTGCCGTGCTGGAACCGCTGGCTGATGGCTTTCGCAACTTCAGCAAGGCCCGCTACAGCGTCAAGGCCGAGAAGCTGTTGCTCGACAAGGCCCAGCTGCTGACCCTCACCGCACCTGAACTGACCGTGCTGATTGGCGGCTTGCGCGTGCTCGGTGCCAACCATGGCGGCAGCAAGGACGGCGTGTTTACCGACAAGCCTGGCACCCTGAGCAACGACTTCTTCCGCAACCTGCTGGACATGGGCGTGGAATGGAAGCCGACGTCGGCGGACAACGACAGCTTCGAGGGCCGCGACCGCAAGACCGGGCAGGTGAAGTGGACGGGCAGCCGGGTCGACCTGGTGTTCGGCTCGCATGCGCAACTGCGGGCGTTGAGCGAGGTGTATGGCAGCAGCGATGGCAATGACAAGTTCGTCAAAGACTTCGTCGCGGCCTGGGTGAAAGTCATGGAGCTTGACCGGTTTGACCTCAAATAGCGCTGTTTGAAGCCGGGGGGCGCAAAGCGCCCCCCGGCCTGTGGCGATAACGCCAATTCCAGGTCGGATAGATACAAAAGCGTCCTCGTTGGTTCTGTTGCAATGCTTTCCAGGCGGCCGGCCTGAACAGCGTGCTCACAACGACAAGGAACACCGACCATGCAAATGCCCCAGACCCTGAAAATCCGCAATGGCGACAAGGTCAAGCCGACCTTCTCCGCACAGGAGTACGCCGCCCGTCACGCCCGCCTGCGGGCCTACATGGCCGAGCAGGATATCGAAGCGGCGATCTTCACCTCGTACCACAACGTCAACTACTACAGCGACTTCCTCTACTGCTCGTTCGGCCGCCCCTACGCGCTGGTGGTGACCCAGGACAAGGTGGTATCGATCAGCGCCAACATCGACGGCGGCCAGCCCTGGCGGCGCACGGTGGGCACCGACAACATCGTCTACACCGACTGGCAACGTGACAACTACTTCGTCGCCATCCAGCAGGCCCTGCCGCTGGCCTCGCGCATCGGCGTCGAATACGACCACCTCAACCTGCAGAACCACGCCAAGCTCGCGGCCTGCTACCCCAAGGCCGAACTGCTCGACATCGGTGTACCGTGCATGCGCATGCGCATGATCAAGTCGGCCGAAGAGCAGGCGCTGATCCGCCATGGCGCACGGGTTGCCGACATCGGTGGGGCGGCGGTGGTCGAGGCACTGCGCGACCAGGTGCCGGAATATGAAGTGGCGCTGCACGCCACCCAGGCGATGGTCCGCGAGATCGCCCGAAGCTTCCCGGACAGCGAGCTGATGGACACCTGGACCTGGTTCCAGTCCGGGCTCAACACCGACGGCGCGCACAACCCGGTCACCAGCCGCAAGGTCAACAAGGGCGATATCCTCAGCCTCAACTGCTTCCCGATGATCGCCGGCTACTACACCGCGCTGGAGCGCACCTTGTTCCTCGATCATTGCCCGGACGATCACCTGCGCCTGTGGCAGGCCAACGTCGAGGTGCATGAGGCGGGCCTCAAGCTGGTGCGCCCGGGCATGCGTTGCTGCGACATCGCCCGTGAACTGAACGAGATCTTCTTGCGCCACGACCTGCTGCAGTACCGCACGTTTGGCTACGGCCACTCGTTCGGCACACTGAGCCACTACTACGGCCGCGAAGCCGGGCTGGAATTGCGCGAAGACATCGACACGGTACTGGAGCCGGGTATGGTGGTGTCGATCGAGCCGATGATCATGCTGCCCGAAGGGCGGCCGGGGGCGGGCGGGTACCGTGAGCATGACATCCTGATCGTCAATGAGCACGGCGCCGAGAACATTACCAAATTCCCGTTTGGGCCGGAGCACAACATCATTCGCAAATAAGCACCGGCGTCGCCTGCTTCGCGGCTGAAGCCGCTCCTACAGAGGCCAGTGAAATACCTGTGGGGGCGGCTTCGGCCGCGAAGGGGCCGGCCCGGGCAATATAAAAACCACTGTATGACCACCAGACCCTGCCTCCAATTAGAAGAATCAGAGGGTACCCGTCATGTCCAGCACCACGCTCAACGCTCCTTCCCTTGACAACGCCGCACCAAACGCCGAACGCCAGGCCCTGCGCAAGGCCGCGCGCGCCAGTTTCATGGGCAATTTCGTCGAATGGTTCGACTACGCCGCCTACGGCTACCTCGCCACCATCATTGCCGCCACCTTCTTCCCACAGACCGACAAGACCAGCGGCTTGCTGGCAACCTTCGCGGTATTTGCCCTGTCATTTCTGGTCCGCCCGCTGGGTGGCGTGGTCTGGGGGCATTTTGGCGATCGCCATGGCCGGCGCAACGCCCTGTCCTTGTCGATCCTGATCATGTCGATTTCAACGTTCTGCATCGGCCTGCTGCCAAGTTATGCGCAGATCGGCCTGTGGGCGCCCGGCCTGCTGTTGCTGATCCGCCTGGTCCAGGGGTTTTCCGCCTCGGGTGAATACGCCGGTGCTGCGGCTTTTCTTGCCGAGTATGCGCCGCCCGGCCGGCGTGGCCTGTACACCAGCATCGTCCCGGCCAGCACGGCCGCCGGGCTGCTGTTTGGTGCGGCATTCGTCGCGGTGCTGCATGAGCTGCTGAGCAGCGAGGACCTGCACAGCTGGGGCTGGCGCCTGCCGTTCCTGCTGGCTGCACCGTTCGGCCTGGTTGGCCGCTACATCCGCATGAGCCTGCAGGACACGCCAAAGTTCCTGGAGATGGAACAGCGCCTGGAACACAAGGCCTGCATGACCCCGGCGCCGATTCGCGAGCTGTTTTCACGGCATCGTCGCAGCCTGGCCATCGGCCTCGGCGTCACCTGCCTCAATGCCGTGGCGTTCTACCTGCTGCTCAGCTACATGCCGACCTATTTGTCCAGCGAGATGGGCATGAGCGAGCGTGATTCGTTCATTGCCTCTACGGTGTCGCTGGCTACCTATATCGGCCTGATCTTCCTGATGGGGCGGCTGTCCGACCAGTTCGGCCGCAAGACCATGCTGGTGGTGGCTTCGTTGCTGTTTCTTGGCCTGACCGTGCCCTTGTTCAAATTGCTCGACGGGCAGCCGTTGCTGGTGATCCTGGCCATCCAGATCGTCTTTGGGGCGATGCTGGCGATGAACGACGGTACCTTGCCGTGCCTGCTGGCGGAGATATTCCCGACTCAGGTGCGCTTCAGCGGCTTCGCCTTGAGCTTCAACCTGGCCAACGCACTGTTTGGCGGCACTGCGCCGTTCATTGCCACCTGGTTGATCCAGGCCACCGGTAGCAAGCTGGCCCCGGCAGGCTACCTGTTGGCGGCAGCGCTGGTTGCGTTGCTGGCCATGTTGATGTGCCGGGAGACGGCGCATTCGGCCCTGCCGGACTGAGCTGCACCGGCACGCCAGCGTCCTTCAATGCAATGAGGCCTGCCGCCGTTCGCCTAACGGTGACAGGCCGAAGAAGCGACTGTAGCTCTTGGAAAAATGCGCCGGTGAGCTGAACCCGCAGGCCAGCGCCACCTCGCGCACCTGCACATCGCTGCGCAGCAGCAGTTCCCGTGCCCGTGACAGGCGCAGCTCCAGGTAATACTGGCTGGGGGTGCGTTGCAGGTACTTGTGAAACAACCGCTCCAGCTGGCGTACGGTCACTTCATTGAGGTTGGCCAGCTCTTCCAGCGCCAGCGGCTCCTCCAGGTTCGCCTCCATGATCGCCACCACCTGGCTCAGCTTGGGCTGGGCACTGCCGAGCAGGGTGCGCAACGGCACGCGCTGGCGCTCGCGCTCCCCCCTTACACGGTCACACAGCAACAGCTCGGCGGCTTTGGCGGCGATGTCCTGGCCACCGGCCTGGCGGGCGACCAGTTGCAGCATCATGTCCATCGCCGCCACGCCACCGGAACAGGTGAAACGGTCGCGGTCCAGTTCGAACAGCTGGCTGGAGATGACAATGTCGGGGAAGTGTTCCTGCAGGGTCTGCAGGTCTTCCCAGTGAATGGTGCAGCGGTAGCCGTCGAGCAGCTCGGCCTTGGCCAACAGGTAGCTGCCGGTGCAGATCCCGCCCAGCGGCAAGCGCTGGCGCGCCAGTTGGCGCAGCCAGTCGATCAGTGGCCGGGTGCCGCCACGGCTGCGGTCGATCGGGTTGGCACCGACCACGAACAGGGCGTCCAGCGCCGGGGCGTCTGCGATAGTGTGGTCGGGCAGCACGCGCATGCGATTGCTGGCCACCACCGGCTCCGGGCTGGCGGCAATCAACACGGTGCGGTACAAGGGGTGGCGCGCTGCCAGGTTGGCCATGCGCAGGGTTTCCACCGCCGATGCCAGGCCAATGGTCGTGAAGTTGGGCAATACCAGAAAACCAAAGGTCCTGGTTGGGTAAGGCATTACGCTTTTGGACGCGGGGTGGACCATTGCGATCTTCCTGTGCAAGCTGAGGCGTAGTTCGTCTGGGGCAGAAGGAAAACAAGCCTCGCGTGTTTCTTGTTGTTATGGGTCGTTGCCGGGCTGATCATACACCCCGGGCGCAACGGCCAGGAATGGACCTGATTGCAGACAGAAGGTGATCGTACGTGAACCCCGAATCCATGCTGGCGGCACTGCCAGGTTTCGCCATCGCCCCTGAGGCGATCCAGGTGTTGCCTGATGCCGCGGCCTACCGCACCTGCCTGCTCGAGCGCATTGCCACGGCGACCCGGCGCATCGTCATCGTTGCCTTGTACCTGCAGGAAGACGAGGCCGGCCAGGAGGTGCTCGATGCCCTGTACCA
The DNA here is from genome assembly GCF_039673865.1 of Pseudomonas sp. TWI628. Classification (NCBI taxonomy): domain Bacteria; kingdom Pseudomonadati; phylum Pseudomonadota; class Gammaproteobacteria; order Pseudomonadales; family Pseudomonadaceae; genus Pseudomonas; species Pseudomonas sp. TWI628. The sequence goes on from NZ_JBDJMM010000001.1 coordinate 239,799, forward strand.
GGCCAAGGCCGAGCGGCCGGGGCTGGAGATCGTCATCGTGGTCGACTGGTTCCGTGCCCGCCGAGGCCTGCTGGGGGCCGGGCGCCAGCCGGGCAACGCGGCCTGGTACCAGGCCCAGCGCCAGTTGCGTGGGCTCGACGTGGTAATCCATGGCGTGCCGGTGCAGACCCGCGAGCTGTTCGGCGTGCTGCACCTGAAGGGCAGCGTGATCGACGATTGCGTGATCTATACCGGCGCCAGCCTGAACAACGTCTATCTGCACCGGTTCGACCGTTACCGGCTGGACCGTTACCACCTGTTCCAGGCGCCGGCCCTGGCCGACGCCATGGTCGACCTGGTGCGGCGCCTGTTGCACCACACCGCCACGCCGCGCCTGGACTTGCCCGCGCCACCGGCAACCCGCAACCTGCGCGGTGAAATCCGGCGCCTGCGCGCACGCTTGCGGCGCATGGCCTATGAGGCACCGCCAGCCATGGCGGGGCAGGGGCTGCGCGTTGTTCCGCTGCTCGGCGTCGGCCGTGGCAACCCGCTCAACCGCACGCTGTGCGCGCTGCTGGCGGCGGCACGTGCGCAGATCATCATCAGCACGCCGTATTTCAACCCGCCACGGGTGGTGATGCGCGAGATCGACCATGCCCTGGACCGGGGCGTGCGCATCGAGCTGATCGTCGGCCACCGCACCGCCAACGACTTCTACATCGCCCCGGGCGAGCCGTTCAGCGCCAGCGGTGCCTTGCCGTACCTGTACGAAGACAACCTGCGCGCCTTTGCCCGGCGGCGCCAGGCCGCGATTGCCAGCGGCCAGTTGCAGATACGCATCTGGAACGACCCGGGCCATACCTTCCACGCCAAGGGCGTGTGGGTCGACCAGCGCTATTCGCTGCTGACCGGCAACAACCTCAACCCGCGCGGGTTCAACCTGGACCTGGAAAACGGCCTGCTGATCGATGACCCGCACGGCCAGTGGCTGGTACCACGGGCGGTGGAGCTTGAGGGCATTCGCCGGCATGCGCCGCAGATCGGCACGGTGGCTGAACTGGGCGAGAAGGCCGAGCACCCCAAGGAGGTACGCAAGTTCCTCCGCCGCCTGCGCTACAGCCGGCTGGAGCCGTTGATCAAACGGGTGCTCTGAGCTCGCCTGCACGGGCCTCGTCGCGGGCAGCGACAGTGACCGCCGCCTGGCACAGGCTATCATCAAGCTGGGCAACGCCATGGGCATGCGGAGCGTGCCCTGCGCGGACACATCCATTTGCGTGCAACGCGACGGTTCGCCCCTCTGAAAAGTTATCTCGAACGCATACAATCAGCGCTTTTCCACGTTAACCAGACAGGCCAATCCGTATATGGCGCTTGATCCACCCACGATGCTGACGATCAGCATCGCCCTGGCCGCTGCGGCTGCGTTGTACCTGGCGATCGAGTGGCGCAGTGTCCGCGAAACATCACTACTGTGCTGGAGCGCCGGTTTCGCCACCATCACGGTTGGTTCGACCCTGGCCCTGCTGCGCGGCATCGGCCTGCTGCTGATCGGTATCTGGTTCGCCAACGGCTTGCTGGTGGTCGCCCACGCGTTCTTTTTGCTGGGCGTGGTGCGTTTCACCCAGGTCCGGCTGTCATGGGCGTGGCTGCTGATCGTGCTGGTCTGGTTCGGCTTGCTGCTGCTGCCGGTGGGGCCGCAGTGGTCGAAAGTGATGCTGATGGTCAACTCGCTGCTGGTGGCGTTGCTCACGCTCAAGGCCAGCTACCTGCTGCGCCCGCACGGCAAGTCGCTGAGTGTAGGGGCGGTGCAGTTGCGTTACGTGCTGCTGGTCCATGGGCTGTTCTATGTGGCCAAGGCGATCGTGGCGGTGACGCCGGGCTCGCTGATCGACCTGGCGACCTTTGGCGGCTTGATCATCCAGGTTTCCCTGGTCGAAGGGGCGATGGCGATCATGCTGATCGCGCTGTCGATGACCGGCACCGTGCGCTACCGCCGTGAAGAGCGCATCGCCCGGCTGGCCGCCCGCGACCCCCTGACCGCGCTGTACAACCGGCGGGCCCTGGAAGTGCGGGCCACGCACCTGTTCAAGGCGGTCAGCCCGGCGCAGCCCGGGGCGTTGCTACTGATCGACATCGACAACTTCAAGCTGGTCAACGACCTGCATGGCCATGCGGCGGGAGACCGCCTGTTGATTGCCTTGAGCGAGATGATCCGCGCGGTGCTGCCGGAGCGGTCGTTGGCCGCGCGGCTGGGCGGCGATGAGTTCGTGATCCTGCTTAGCGATGTCAGCAGCGAGAGCGTGGTGGAACTGGGCAGCCAGCTGCGCGACCAGTTCCAGCAGTTTGCCAGGGAGGCGATGCCGACCCCGCAGGCAGTGACCTTGAGTATTGGCGCCAACCTGTTCGACCAGCCGCCGGCCAGCCTGGCGGCGTTGATCGAGCAGGGCGATGTGGCGTTGTACCAGTCCAAGCGTGGCGGGCGTGACAGCATTCGCCTGGTGGACCGGACTGTGGCGAGCGCTGTGCGATAGCAAGGGGCCGCACAGCGGCCCCGGCGATCTCAGGTCACTACCTGATAGCAAGGCACATACGCCGCGCCACCCGGCAGTTTCATCCGGTGCTGGTCGACAAACGCCTGCAACAGGCGCCCCAACGGCTCCAGCACCGCCGCATCGCCGCGGATCTGATACGGCCCGTGCTCCTCGATCAGCCGGATGCCCTTGTCCTTGACGTTGCCCGCGACGATCCCGGAAAACGCCCGGCGCAGGTTGGCCGCCAGCTCGTGCGCTGGCAAGTCACGGCGCAGGGCCAGTTCGGCCATGTTGGCGTGGGTCGGGTCGAACGGGTGCTGGAAGCCACCGTCGATCTTCAGCAGCCAGTTGAAGTGGAAGGCGTCATTGCGCTCGCGGCGGAACTGCTTGACCTCCTTGAGCCCCTCGACCATGTGCCGGGCCACTTCGGCCGGGTCATCGATGATGATCTGGTAGTGGCGCTGCGCTTCCTCGCCAAGGGTGGCGCCGACGAAGGCATGCAGCTGCTGCAGGAACGGTTCGGCGCTGCGCGGCCCGGTGAGTACCACCGGGAACGGCAGGGCCTGGTTGTCCGGGTGCATGAGGATGCCGAGCAGGTAGAGGAATTCCTCGGCAGTGCCAGCGCCGCCGGGGAAGATGATGATGCCGTGGCCGACACGGACGAAGGCTTCCAGGCGCTTCTCGATGTCCGGCAGGATCACCAGCTCGTTGACGATCGGGTTCGGCGCCTCGGCGGCGATGATGCCCGGTTCGGTCAGGCCCAGGTAGCGGCTGCCGTGCATGCGTTGCTTGGCATGGGCGATGGTCGCGCCTTTCATCGGGCCCTTCATCACGCCCGGGCCGCAGCCGGTGCAGATGTCCAGTTTGCGCAGGCCCAGTTCGTGGCCGACCTTCTTGGTGTACTGGTACTCCTCGCTGCTGATCGAGTGGCCGCCCCAGCACACCACCATCTTCGGCTCCACGCCAGGGCGCAGGGTGCGGGCGTTGCGCAGCAGGTGGAAGACGTAGTCGGTGATGCCCTGGGAGCTTTCCAGGTCGATGCGCTGGCTGGCCAGCTCGCTTTCGGTGTAGACGATGTCGCGCAGGGCGCTGAACAGCATTTCGCGGGTGCTGGCGATCATTTCACCATCGACGAAGGCGTCCGCCGGAGCGTTCAGCAGCTCCAGGCGCACGCCGCGGTCTTGCTGGTGGATGCGGACTTCGAAGTCCTTGTACGCCTCGAGAATGGTCTTGGCGTTGTCGACATGGGCGCCGGTATTGAGAATGGCCAGGGCGCACTGGCGGAACAAGGTGTAGAGGCTACCGGTACCGACTTCACTCAGTTGCTGGACTTCACGTTGCGACAGCGTCTCCAGGCTGCCTTTGGGGCTGACGGATGCATTGATGACATGGCGTTGAGGCATCTAAGTCGTTCCTGTGCAGGTAAAAACATCCTTGCAAGACAACACCATACCGATCAATGCACGTCAACCTAAAAGGCGTTGCACACCCAGGGTAATCGCCAGGCCGCCACCTACCAGCCACAGGTTGAGCAGCGCACCGGTGATCAGCGCCTTGGGCCCCGCCTGGCGGATCTGGCTCCAGCGGGTTTCCATGCCCAGCGCGGTCATGGCCATGGTCAGGGCGAAGGTGTCCAGGCTGTTGACCGCCTGGGTCACGCTGCCCGGAAGCACCTGCAGCGAGTTCACCAGCACCAGGGCGAGGAAACCGAAGGCGAACCAGGGCATGGCGATGCGGCCGTTGCCCTGTGCCTGGCCGGGTTGGCGCGAGCGGCTGATCCACAGGCCCACCACCAGCAGCACCGGCACCAGCAGCATCACCCGGGTCATCTTGACGATGGTGGCGATGTGCGTGGCTTCGGGGCTGACATTGCTGGCCGCGCCCACCACCTGCGCCACTTCGTGGATCGTACCGCCGAGGAACAGCCCGGCGCCCAGTGTGTCCAGGTGCAACCAGCCAGCGTTGATCGCCAGTGGGTAAAGGAACATCGACAGGGTGCCGAACAGCACCACGCTACCGACCGCCATGGCGCTCTTGTGCGGGGCGCTGCGCAGTGCCGACTCGAATGCCAGCACGGCGGCGGCGCCACAAATTGCGCTGCCGGCCGCGGTGAGCAGGGCGGTGTCGCGGTCCAGCTTGAACAGCTTGGTGCCGCACCACAGGCCGATCAGCAGGGTGCTGGTCACCACCAGCAGCGATACGCTCAAGCCAGACCTGCCGACTTCGGCGATCTCCTGCAGGCTCACGCGCAGGCCGAAGAAGGCCACGGCAATGCGCAGCAGCCCGCGGGCCGAGAAGTTGATACCGGCTGCCCAGCTGGCCGGCACGCCATCGCGCAGGGCGTTGCCGTACAGAGCGCCGGCGACGATGCCGACGATCAGCGGGCTGATGCCCAGGCTGGCGATGGCGGGCAGGGCTGCCAGCTGGGTGACGGCGAGCGCGAACAACGCGACGAACAGGATGCCGTTGAGCCGCCCTCGGGTAGAGAGGGTGGGCGCCAACGCGGGGTTGGAAGTTGCCGTGGCCATGTGAGTCCTCCGGGAGAGTGTTTCGACATGGCCTACGTTAATCTGGTTATAAGCTTATAAAAAATCGTAATTTAGGATGGCAAATATCCGCTTAGCTGATACTTTGACTGTATGACCCCAGAACAGCTGATAACCTTCGCCACCGTAGCCGAGCACGGCAACATCAGCCATGCGGCTCAGGCCTTGCATCTGTCGCAACCGGCGGTGTCCGGCCAGCTCAAGTTGCTGCAGGAAGACTTTGGCGAACCCCTGTACCAGCGCGCCGGCCGTGGCGTGCGCCTGACCGCTGCCGGCGAGCAGCTGTTGGCTCATGCCCAGCGCCTGCGCGACACCTTCCGCCAGGCCCAGGCCTTGTGCGAGGCCATGCGCGGGCTGGAGCGGGGCACCTTGCGCATCGGCGCCAGTACCACGCCGGCCAGCTACCTGCTGCCGTACCTGATCGCCGACTTCCACAAGCGCTATCCGGAGGTGCTGGTGACCACGTCCCACGGCAACACGGCGGAGATCGTCGCAGCGCTGGACAGTGTCGATATCGCCATGATCGAGGGGCCGCCCGGGCAGGAACTGCCATTGGGCACGCAAGTGACCGCGTGGCGTGAGGACGAGATCGTGGCCATCGTGCCAAGTGATCATCCGCTTGCCGAGGCCCAGGGGCAAACCTTGGCGTCACTGGGCGCCTATCCCTTGGTGTTGCGCGAAAGTGGCTCGGGGGTCAGGCAGATCGTCGAGCGGGCGTTTGCCCGCTACGGCGTGGCGATGCGCGTGGCGTTGGAGATTGCCGGGGTCGAAGGGGTGAAAGAGGCAGTACGGGCCGGGATGGGGGTTGGATTCGTCTCGGCCATGTCGATCCGCCATGAGGACGGCGCACTGCGGCAGGTGCGGATTGCGCCAGCGCCATTGGTCAGGCGCTTTTCCATCCTGTTGCCCCACGCCGCCACGCCTTCGCGGGCGGCGGCGCGGTTCATGGAGCTGTGCGTGGCGCCGCTGGTTGCAGCGCCCGGATGATGGGTCAGCTTTTGCCAGGCCAGGGGAGTGAGCCCTTCAGCCTTCATGAAGGTGCGGCAGAAGTGCGCCTGGTCGTAGAACCCACAGTCCAGCGCGATTTCTGCCAGCAGCATCCTGGCGTCTGCCAGTAGCTCCTTGCTCTTTCTGATCCGCTGCTCGCGCATCCATTGTTGCGGCGGCACGCGGGTGCTTTCCTTGAACATCCGGGTGAAGTGGCTGCGCGACAGGGCGCATGCCTGGGCAAGCTGCGTCACCGAGATGCCCACGTCCAGATGCGCCAGCATCAGCCGCTTGGCGGCGTGCAACTGCCAGGGCTTGAGCTGCCCGGTCGATTTCGAGGCGACAGTCGCCAGCACAGTGCAATCGCCACTGCTCATGAGGGTCCATTCCTGTTCGAGAGGGGGGAACGCTCAGCGGGCAGGGCTGCCCGCTGAAGGTGGCTCCTGGCCGATCAGCGGGGCGCGGCAACCGGCGCCAAGGTCGGGCCGTGCTGAACGCGCTCAGGCGCCTTGTGCACCATGGTGTAGGCGTAGTCCACGCCCATGCCGTAGGCACCGGAGTGTTCCTTGACCAGCTCCATCACGGCATCGTAGGTATCGCGGTTCTTCCAGTCGCGCTGCCACTCCAGGAGCACCTGCTGCCAGGTCACCGGTACCACGCCTGCCTGGATCATGCGCTGCATGGCGTAGTCATGGGCCTCTTTGGTCGTGCCGCCGGAGGCATCGGCCACCATGTAGATCTCGTAACCGGCATCGTGCATGGCGGACAGCGCAAATGTGGTGTTGCAGACCTCGGTCCACAGGCCAGAAACGATGATCTTGTTGCGACCGTTCTTCTTCAGGGCATCGCGAACCTTCTGGTCGTCCCAGGAGTTCATGGAGGTGCGCTCCAGCAGTGGCGCATCCGGGAACACGGCCAGCAGCTCGGGGTAGGTGTGGCCGGAGAAGCTCTCGGTTTCCACCGTGGTGATAGTGGTCGGCACGTTGAAGATCCGGGCCGCCTTGGCCAGGCCCACGGTGTTGTTCTTCAGCGTCTGACGATCGATGCTTTGCACGCCGAAGGCCATTTGCGGCTGTTGGTCGATGAAGATCAGCTGGCTGTTGAACGGGGTCAGAACTTCAGTGTTTGCAGTGCTCATGGTTATTCCCTGTGCTGGATGGTGATCAACGTTCCTCAGCGGGTCGTCGCTGGGTGCCAGCAAAAGATAGTCAAACATCGAGCGCAGCGGTGGCGCACTTTTGCGCCACCAAAGGCGCAATAATGCACCCGTGGTCATGCCGTTCGCGGTGCTAGCATTCGAGCCACGCGGATCACCCCGAGCCGCCATCCATCCGGGAAAATGCAATGGCCGCTACACGACCTTTCAACGACGATACCGCCTATTGGGGCGTTCCATGGGAAGAAAGCTACGGTTATCCGCAGGCGCGGCGGGTAGGCAACGAGCTTTTCGTGTCCGGCCAGTTCAGCCACGACGAGGACGGCAGCCTGGTTGCGCCGGCACCTCTGGATGCCGACGGCAGGCCGAGTGATTTCTCCACGATGGGCGTACAGATGCGCGTCTGCTACGCCAACATCGCCAAGCTGCTCGCCCTGTACGGTGCCAGCCTCGAGGATGTGGTGGAAGAAACCCTCTACGTGCTCGACATGGACGCAGCGTTCGCCGTGGTCGGGAAGGTGCGCAAGGCGGTCTATGGCTCGGATCGCCCCCAGGCGGCGAGCAACATCATCGGCGTGTCGAGGCTCGCCCAACGCCCTCAGCTGATCGAAATCGTCTGCCGTGCGGTGATCGGCGCACCGGCCACCCGCGCCTGAGGGCCAGGCATCAGCCTGTCAGGTCGCAAGCGCCTGCTGCCCTTCGACCAAGGGTTTAAGGTCGGCAACTGCAGCAGCGCAGAAGGTCATGAATGCTTTGACGCGCCAGGACTTGCGTATGTCCTGATGGGTCAGCAACCACAATTCGTCCTGCAGCTCCGGTACTACCGGACCGAGGCGAACCAGGCCGGGCGTGATGTCGCCCAGCATGCAGGGAAGGAACCCGTAACCCAGGCCCGCTGCAATGGCGGCACTCGCCGCTGCCACTGAATCGGTGCGGTAGGCAATGCACTCTGGCGCAACCCGGCCTTCCACATGGCGGGTCGCTTTCAAGCCGCACAGCGCCCCGGAATACGACACCCAACCGTGACCTTCGGCAAACGGGTCGGCAGGTAGCGGTTGCCTGACACTGGCATAGGGCGCCCAGGCGATGTTGGCCAGCTTTCTGCCCACCAGGCTTTCTGCGGGCTTGCGCGTGGCACGTACCGCGATATCCGATTCATCCCGGGCCAGGCTCAGCGTTTCGTTGCCGACCAGCACTTCAATGCTGATCCCCTCGTTGAGCGCTTTGAAATCCGCGATGATCGGGGTGAGGAAGTACAGCAGCAGTGAGTCGCTGGTGGTGATCCGCAGCTTGCCAAGCGGGCCTTGGCCTGCCCGGGAGACCCGCCGGGTCACACTCACGATATCGAGTTCGACCCGCTCGGCCAGCGCTCGCAGTTCCGCGCCTTCGGCAGTCAGCAGGTAGCCGGCCTTGCGGTGGTCGAACAGCGCAACGCCCAGGGTCTTTTCGACCTGGGAGACCCGGCGCGACACCGTTGAAACGTTGATGCCCAGTTTCTTCGCCGTAGCGGAGCGATTGGCGCAATCACTCAAGGTCTTGATGATGCGCAAATCGTCCCAGGAGAGCTGGTTGACCGCCTGAGTGACATCCCATTCGGGCCCAGTGGTGGTGGCAGGGATCGGCGAGACACTTCCAGGTGACGGCTTCACGGGGTTCATTCCAGGTGCGGTGTGCAGATGATACGAGAAGGCGCGTGGGCAACCAAGGTGACGCGCCGCTCTTGCAGACGTATCCACCTGGTGCCGGAACTCGACATCCTCCCTGTCGGTCATCAGCATAAGGATGTTCGTTCCAGCGTTCAGGATGTCGCGCATTCTGCAGGTGCGATCCCTCATGAGCGTCAGCAAGCATCGTCCCGCCAGGGCAAAGGTAACGATCCTCTGTGCCCGAAATGACCAAGTCCTTCTGGTGCGCAGGAAGGGCGCTAAATGGAAGTTCCCAGGCGGGCTGCTTGAGACGGGTGAGGCCCCGATCGTAGCGGCTGCCAGAGCGCTTTGGAACGCCCTGTCGTTACACTGTTGCGGCCTCAACGGGGTGGGCACCATTGAGGTAGGTAATGTGCTCCACCATGTTTTTACCGCTGACTTCGCTGAGGGCTGCAGTGTCTCGCTTGGCAACGGCATTGTCGCGTGCAAGTGGGTCGGTTGGCAGGACTTGAGCGCGACCATGCTGAAACCCACGGCCGCTGCCTTGCTGGCTCGTGATTTGTCGGCGCTTGTCCATGGTGATCAGCCTGCTGTTTCTCAGTTGGTATCCAATCCAGATTGAACGGCGCGTTCAGCGAGCCGGTCGGATCATTAAATGCCATGAAAAAGGATGTTAGCGATGAAAGCGATGACTCGAGTATTCACTGGCTTGGCGCTTGTAGGGGCGTTGGGTGCCACGTCAGCATGGGCGGATCAGCCTGGAGCGGATTGGAAGGTGACCAAGGATCAAGCCGAAGCCACCTTGAAAGGCGCCGGCTACACACAGATCACCAAGATCGAGGCCGATGATGGTCACTGGGAAGGCGAGGGCATGAAAGCTGACGGCAAGCAGTATGAGTTCCAGGTCGATCCGCACGACGGGAAGATCATCAAGGACGAGCTGGATAACTGATCAGGGCGGGTGTTGCTCTCTGAGCGGCCCGCGTCATCACGCGGGCTTTTTTCAGGGAGTACGACACCGGTCTCGCATCATGCTCAAAGCTGCCGCTTCCAGGCTCAAGAGCAGGTTATTTGGATTCCCGTTGTCTTTGCAGTTCCTGGTGCAACCAGATGCCTGCCGGTTGCACGCCTTCCGGGCATCGCACCTCATAGGCACGTCCACTCAGGCTGCTTTTAGTGGCAGCAAGGTCAATGAAGTCTTCCGCGCTTTTCACCCTGTTCTTGCTTTCGAGATAATTCAGCTTCTGCTCCAGATGCGCTCGCGCTCGGGAACCTGGATATTCGGCTCCGTTGCGAACAAATGTGCAGTCACTGTGCTCTACGAAGTCCAGCAGGCCACTTATTTCTCTATCGGCTTGAGAGAGGGCTGATACGGGGGGGCCAAGGATCATCGCGAGCAGGCAAATACCTGTCGCCATCATCAGTTGACGAATAAGCCGCACGGAGCCTTTTGTCCACGCTCGCATGATTGATCCTTCCCACCTATAACATTTTCTCCAGCCCAATCGTGCTACTGAGCCACGCATTGAAGCGCCGCCACCAGCTCCCCGGTTCCTGGGTCAACGTATGCTGTTTGCCGTTGTCTTCGGTGACCCATACCAACTGGGAGCCTTGCAACCGGGCGTGATAACTGAGGGCAGGGGCCATGCCCTGCAACGCCAGTTCACGCACCTGCCCGGCGAGCTTCGGATCGTCGACCAGCACGCCGACTTCGGTGTTCCACAGCAAGGAGCGTGAGTCGAAATTGAACGAGCCGATGAACGCTTTCTGCTGGTCGAAAATCATCGCCTTGGTATGCAGGCTGGAATCGGAACTGTTGGACGAACCCTTGTGAAAGAGGCGCGGCTTTCTGTTGCCATGGTCACCGGCTTGGCGGCGTAGCTCGAATAATTGCACACCATGCTCGAGCAAGGTCTTGCGGTAAGGCGCGTAGGCACCATGCGCCGCAGGAACATCGGTCGCCTCCAGCGAATTGGTCAGCAAGCTGATCGACACGCCGGCGTCGGCCTGACGTGTCAAATACATCACACCGGGTTGGCCGGGTACCATGTAGGCCGAAACCAGAATAAGTTCCTGGGTGACGCCGTTGAGTTCGGGTGCCAACTGGGTGGTCAACAGTAGATACGGAGCGGGTTCGCCATCGGCCAGGACCTTGCTCGGCGCATCCCACAACGCTTTGTTCCAGGCCCAGATCAATTCCCGGCGCCAGTGGTTCAGGCGAGGCTGAGTGGTATACCTCATCAACTGCTGATAGAGCGCATGATGCTGAGTGCGAGTTTCCTCCAGCGAGGCATCCAGCCGAGTCCGAAGATCTTCCAGGTCTTTGCCCGTCGGCTTGAACGCTATGAACTGCTCGATCGGCTTGCTCAGGGCACTGTTCCAATACTCGTCGAAACCATGTCCCAATTGTTCTGCGACCGGGCCGACACTGAGCATGTCGATGTCAGTAAAATTTCTGTTGGGCTCGGCATCGAAATACTCGTCCCCCAGATTGCGCCCGCCGACAATGGCCACACAGTTGTCTACCACCCACAGCTTGTTGTGCATGCGCCGGTGTTGCTGCGACAGGTTGAAGAGCCGACCCATCGTGCGTGTCACGACGGTACTGCGGCCCAGATGCAGAGGATTGAACACTCGGATCTGTATATACGGATGCGTCGCCAGCGTCGCGATGGTTTCCTCCAAGTCATCGCTGGTGGTGTCATCGAGCAAAATCCTCACGCGCACGCCACGGTCGGCAGCGACGAGTAACTCGCGCAGCAGTATCCGAGTGCTGATACCGTCGTGGACGATGTAGTACTGCAGGTCAATGCTGCTTTGAGCATTGCGAATCAGCTCGGCGCGGGCGGCAAACGCCTCGGCGCTCTCCGGGAACAGACGAAAGCCCGAGCGTCCTTGATGGGGGGCTACCTCGGCCTGGATCGAACGACCGAACGCCGAACCGTTGGCGGGCAAGGCCTGACTGGGTTCATGGGGGGCATTGGGTGTCGTGCAGCCACCGAAGAGCAGCGTGAGAAACAGAACGGCAAACAAGGGCTGTTTGGATCTCACGGAGGGTACCCCGGCGGATGGCGATGAGGGGGCGGAGCCGAAGAATGGGCCATCCCTTACCACCCGCGCATAGCTGTAACGACCGTGCGCAATGTTTCTTCGATCAGCGGTGTTGTTCAAAGCGTAGATCAACTGCGAGGGTGCCGTATCGTTCCGGGCGTATCAGGCAATGCCGCAGAGATCATCTTCCCTCCTGCTCAACGCGTACCGATGGGCGATTTCAGTGCAGGGCCGAAATACACCGGGCACGCTTCTCCGGCAGCCCTGTCGCAAACGGTGATGACGATATCCGGAGGGCGCCAGGCGGGGTCAACTCACCTTGAAGACATGCTTCATGTAGGCCACGAAATTCTCGTCCCGGCACTGGGTCTTGCCCGGGCTGTCGGAGATCTTCGCCACTGGCGCGCCATTGCAGTCGGTCATCTTGATCACGATGTTCATCGGCTCCACCCCCGGGATATCGCAGGTCAGCCGGGTACCAATGCCGAAGCTCACGTTGATCCGCGAGTGTAACGCCCGATACAGGCTCAGCGCCTTGGCGAAATCCAGGCCGTCGGAGAAGATCAGCGTCTTGCCCTTCGGGTCGATCCCCAGCCGTTCATAGTGAGCGATGGCTTTCTCCGCCCACACCAGCGGGTCGCCGGAGTCGTGGCGCAGGCCGTCGAACAGCTTGGCGAAGTACAGGTCGAAATCACTCAGGAAGGCGTCCATGGTAATGCAGTCGGTCAAGGCGATGCCCAGCAAGCCACGGTACTCGCGCACCCAGGCTTCCAGCGCGGCGGCCTGGCTGTCGACCAGCCGTGGGCCGAGTTGCTGGTGCGCCATGAACCATTCATGGGCCATGGTGCCAAGCGGCTTGAGTTCCAGTTCGCGTGCCAGGTGCACGTTGCTGGTGCCGACGAAGCGGCCGGGGAAGTCGTGCTTGAGCAGGTACACCACTTCTTCCTGCACCCGGTAGGAAAAACGCCGCCGCGTGCCGAAGTCGGCCAGCTGGAAACCGGCCAGCTCGTCGGCGCTGGCCTCGGCCTTGAGCCAGTCCATTTTCTGGTACAGGCGCTCGCCCACCTGTTCGATCACCACATCGCGATAGCGGTAGCGGTTGCGCACCTCGCTGATGATCGCCAGCAACGGGATCTCGTAGAGGATCACGTGCAGCCACGGCCCGCGCACGCGGATCGCCAGTTGCCCGGCCGCGTCCAAGCCGACCTGCACGTAGCGCAGGTTGAAGCGGAACAGGCTGAGGAAGCGGATGAAGTCCGGCTTGAGGAACGGGATCTTTTCCAGATAGGCCAGCTGGTCGTGGGTGACGGTAACTTCGCTCAGCTGCTCTATCTGGTAGCGGATTTCTGCCAGGTAAGGGGAGAGGTCTTCGCCGTTGCGGCAGCGGAACTCCCACTCCACCTCGGCGTTGGGGTAGTTGTGCAGCACCGCCTGCATCATGGTGATCTTGTAGAAGTCGGTGTCCAGCAGGTTCTGGATGATCCGTGGGCCGAATACGCTTTCGCTCATGGGCGGTCCCCTTTGATCAGGGAGAGCTGGTAGTCGAGCGCGGCTTCATCGCCGCACAGGATCACGCCTTCGGCGGCCAGCGCACCGCAGGCAGTAATGGCGCCTTCCTGGGTCAGGGCGCGGCAGGCTGGCAAGTACAGCAGCACCTGGAAGCCAGCCTGGCGCAATTGCCGGGCGGTGGTCTTGACGCAGTAGTCCAGGGCCAGGCCGCCGACGATCACCGCACCCACCTGCTGCACCTTGAGAAACTCGATGACCCCGGTGGAGCGGCGCTCGGCGAGGTCGTGGTAGCAGGCGCCGTAGGGATGCAGGTCGGGCTCGACGCCTTTCCAGACGAAGTAGTCGTAGTCGATGGGCGCAGGGAGGCCGGGCAGCAGTTCGAAACCGGGAGTGCCGGGGACGCAGTGGCTGACCCAGGTCAGGTCAGCGTTGGCCAGGGGCAGCGGCTGCAGCATCTGGCCAGGTTCGGCCACCACCCAGGCTGCGTTGGCCGGGTGGGCGTCTTTACTGCCCAGGCGCAGGTCGGCGCGCCGGGCCATGGCGTTGAGGTCCGGGGCGATCTCGTTGCCTTCCGGCACCGGCAGCTCCTGAGGGGCATTGGCGGTGAAGCCGTTCTGCGCGTCGACATCGAAACTGGCGATCTTCATGGCGGGTCTCCTCGCTGGAATGGCTATATAATTCACCTGGTGTTGTAAGTGTGTCAAGTGACAATTGCTACGCTATTGCGGGTTGCCATACTTAGACGCTCTGGTGGATTATTGCGCTGATGAACAAGGAGCCCCCGGTGAGTACAGTCGAAGTTCTGGCCAGTGTCGATATTGTCGCCCTGCGTCTGGCCCCTGATGCCCAGCATCTGCAAGTGTTGTTGCACCGTCGTGAGCGCGAGCCCCATGCCGGCCAGTGGGCCTTGCCCGGCGTGATCGTCAATGGCCGCACCCCGGATACCAGCCTGGAAGGTGCTGCCGAACGCGCCCTGCGCGAGAAAGCCCTGGTGCTGCCGCGCCACCTCGAACAGGTGGGTACCGAAGGCAATGCCTTTCGCGACCCTCGGGGGTGGTCGTTGAGCACCTATTACCTGGCGTTGCTTGACCCGCAGCAGCAGGTTGAAGGTGAGCAGCTGGCGTTTTTCGACCTGGACAGCGTGATTGACCGCAAGGTGCTGCTGCCGTTCGACCATAACCTTCTGGTGGAGCGGGCCCGCGAGCGGTTGGCGGCGAAGACGGTGTATAGCAGCCTGCCGCTGTACCTGTTGGCGCAGAAGTTCACCGTACTCGATGCGCTCGGGGCGGTGCAGGCGTGCCTGGGGCAGGCGGTGAACAACACCTCGCTGCGCAAGCGGCTGGAGCGCTTGCGTGAGCTGGGGTGGGTAAGGGATACGGGGGAGAAGAACCAGCCCAGGCTGGGGCGGCCACAGCAGTTGTATCAGTACACGCCGCAGGGCGAGCGGGTGTTCATGTTTGATCGCAGCCTGTTGCCTGAAGGGGGGTAGGCGCCTTCTTATTCCTCTGCGTAATTCATGATCGACAACAGGCGGATCGGTACCTGTACCAGCTGCTCCGGGCCGTGCGGGGTTTCGCCATCGAAGGTCAGGCTGTCGCCGGCCTGCATGCGGTAGAGCTGGTTGCCGTGGCGGTAGACCAGTTCCCCCTCCAGCAAATGCAGGAACTCGGTACCGGGGTGGGCGAAGGTCGGGAACTCTTCGCTGGCGTCGTCCATCGTCACCATGTACGCCTCGAAGTTTTTCTTCGGCCCCCTGGCGTGATTGAGCAAATGGTAGGTATGGCCCTTCTCGGTGCCGCGGCGCACCACCTCCAGCCCTTCACCGGCCTTGACCAGCAAGGCATTGCCATCGGGCTGGTCATATTGGCTGAACAGCTTGGCCATCGGCATGCCCAGCACATCGCACAGGCGGCTCAGGGTATCGAGGCTGGTGGACACCTGGGCGTTCTCGATCTTGCTCAGCATGCCCTGGCTGATGCCGGCGATGCGTGCCACATCGGCGAGCTTGAGCGACTGGGCCTGGCGCTGGCGCTTGATCTGCAGGCCCAGGTACTGCTCCAGGCGAAGGCGCGGTTCGGTTTCGGTTGGCATCGAATGTCCTGCACGGTTTCAGTTCAAGAATAAAGATTTCGCACTGGGAAAGTGCGAAGAGCAGCTGCATTGGCTGCTTCTTTCCTCAGGTGAAAACAAGTTTCCCATAAATAGCGCATAAAAATCTGCAAGGTTTTGCGCTGTCTGGTCCGGCCTCATAGCGGCTAAAGCCGCTCTTACAGGGCCTTGCGCGGTCCCTGTATGAGCGGCTTCAGCCGCGATGAGGCCGGCACAGGCGCTACTTGACCCGGGTTGATCACAAGTTGGCAAGCACATTGCATTCCTGTGAGGAAAGTAAGTTTCCCATGCGGAATTAGTGCCCCTCACCCAGGAGTGATCACCCATGTTGCCAGCAGAAACCCAGCGCACCCTCGACCAGTACGGCATCAAGTATGTGTTGGCGCAGTTCGTCGATATCCACGGTTCGGCGAAGACCAAGTCGGTGCCGGTATCGGGCCTCAAGATGGTGGCTGAAGACGGTGCCGGCTTTGCCGGGTTTGCCATCTGCGGCATGGGCATGGAGCCCCATGGCCCGGATTTCATGGCCCGTGGCGACTTGTCTACGCTGATCCCGGTGCCGTGGCAGCCGGGCTATGGCCGGGTGGTGTGCGTGGGCCATGTCAACGGCCAGCCCTGGCCCTATGACAGCCGTTACGTTTTGCAGCAGCAGGTGCAGCGCCTGGCCGACAAGGGCTGGACCCTGAACACCGGCCTTGAGCCCGAGTTCAGCCTGTTCCGCCGCGACGAAGGCGGCAAGCTGCAGCTGGTGGACGCTTCCGACAACCTCGACAAGCCGTGCTACGACTACAAGGGCCTGTCGCGCTCGCGGCTGTTCCTGGAGCGCCTGACCGAGGCCCTGCAACCGGTTGGCTTCGACATCTACCAGATCGACCACGAAGACGCCAACGGCCAGTTCGAGATCAACTACACCTACAGCGACGCCATGGAGTCGGCCGACCGCTTCACCTTCTTCCGCATGGCCGCCGGCGAGATTGCCAACGACCTGGGCATGATCTGCTCGTTCATGCCCAAGCCCGACCCCAAGCGCGCCGGCAATGGCATGCACTTCCACCTGTCGCTGGCAAGCTCGACCAACAAGAACCTGTTCCACGACCCCTCCGACAGCAGCGGCATGGGCCTGTCGAAACTGGCCTACCACTTCGCCGCCGGCCTGCTGGCCCACGGCCCGGCGCTGTGTGCCTTCGCCGCACCCACGGTCAACTCGTACAAGCGCCTGGTGGTCGGCCGTTCGCTGTCCGGTGCCACCTGGGCCCCGGCCTTCGTTGCCTATGGCGCCAACAACCGCTCGGCGATGGTGCGCATCCCCTATGGCCGCCTGGAGTTCCGCCTGCCAGACGCCGGCTGCAACCCGTACCTGGTCACCGCCGCGATCATCGCCGCCGGCCTCGATGGCATCGACCGCCAGCTGGAGCCGGGCGAGATGTGCAACGAGAACCTCTACAACCTGAGCCTGGAAGAGATCGCCGCACGCGGCATCAAGACCTTGCCGCAGTCGCTCAAGGAAGCCGCCGACGCGCTGGAGGCCGACCCGCTGTTCCGCGAGGTGCTCGGTGCCGAGATCGTCGACGAGTTCATCAAGCTCAAGCGCATGGAGTGGGTGGAGTACAGCCGCCACGTCTCCGACTGGGAAATCCAGCGCTACACCGAATTCTTCTGACCGCCAACCCTATCCCTGGGTAGCGGCGAATGCAGCGGCTACCCACTGCCTAGAAGGAGTATCACCATGTGTGGAATCGTAGGTCTGTACCTGAAAAAGCCGGAGCTGGAAGCCCAGCTCGGCAAGCTCTTCGAACCCATGCTCGAAGCCATGACCGACCGTGGCCCGGACAGCGCCGGCTTCGCCATCTACGGTGACGAAGTGGCCGATGGCTGGGTCAAGCTGACCCTCCAGGCGACGCACATCAACTACCCCTGGGCGGCCCTGATGGGCCAGCTGGAAGGGCGCCTGGGCTGTTCGTTGGACTGGTTCCAGAACGCCAGCGCGGCGGTACTCAAGGTGCACACCAGCGAGACCGAGGCCCGCCTGGCCCTGAGCGAACTGGCCCCTGAGGTGCGCATCATGAGCGCCGGGCAGAGCATCGAGATCCTCAAGGGCATGGGCCTGCCGGCGGAAATCTCCAGCCGCTTCGGCCTGGCCGGCATGAAGGGCAGCCACATCATCGGCCATACCCGCATGGCCACCGAAAGCGCCGTGACCATGGAAGGCAGCCACCCGTTCTCCACCGGCGCCGACCTGTGCCTGGTGCACAACGGCTCGCTGTCCAACCACTTCCGCCTGCGCCAGGAGCTCAAGCGCGAAGGCATCAGCTTCGAGACCGACAACGACAGCGAGGTGGCGGCCGGCTACCTGACCTGGCGCCTTCAGCAAGGCGACACCTTGGCCCAGGCCCTGGTGGGTGCGCTGGAAGACCTGGACGGCTTCTTCACCTTCGCCATCGGCACCCGCAACGGCTTTGCCGTGATCCGCGACCCGATTGCCTGCAAGCCTGCCGTGTTGGCCGAAACCGACGATTACGTGGCCATGGCCTCCGAGTACCAGGCCCTGGCCAGCCTGCCGGGCATCGACAAGGCCAGGGTCTGGGAGCCGGCGCCGGCCACCCTGTACGTCTGGGAACGCGAAAGCGCCTGACCCTCAGCGAATCACTGGAGACATTCATGAAGACGATCGACCTTTCCAGCGCCTCGGTGCGCGTACTCAACCAGTCCCTGCATGGCGACGTGCAAGACCACGAATGGCGGGTGACCCACCCCGACGGCAAGCACAACCTTGCCGTGGGCATCAACGCCGCCGTGGCGGTGGATATCGAAGGCCATGCCGGCTACTACTGCGCCGGCATGAACCAGCAGGCCAGCGTCACCGTGCACGGCAACGTCGGCGTGGGCGTGGCCGAGAACATGATGTCTGGCTCGGTGCGGGTCAAGGGCAGCGCCTCCCAGGCCGCTGGCGCCACCGCCCATGGCGGGTTGCTGGTGATCGAGGGTGATGCCGGCGCGCGCTGCGGCATCTCGATGAAGGGCGTGGACATCGTGGTCGGCGGCAGCATCGGCCACATGAGCTGCTTCATGGGCCAGGCCGGGCGCCTGGTGGTGTGTGGCGATGCCGGTGATGCCTTGGGCGATTCGCTGTACGAGGTGCGTATCTACGTCAAGGGTTCGGTGCAGTCGCTGGGCTCGGACTGCATCGAGAAAGAGATGCGCGCCGAGCACCTGCAAGAGCTGCAGGAGCTGTTGAACAAGGCCGGCCTTGCGCACAAGGCCGCCGATTTCAAACGCTACGGTTCGGCCCGCCAGCTGTACAACTTCAAAGTCGACAACGCCAGCGCGTACTGATCCAGGAGCATTCCCATGAGCGAGCAATTCCCCCCGGTACTGCGTGAGTCGGCCACTTTCGATCGCCTGACCATCCAGGAAATCCAGCGTGCCGCCGAAACCGGCATCTACGACATCCGCGGCGGTGGCACCAAGCGCCGCGTGCCGCACTTCGACGACCTGCTGCTGCTGGGCGCCAGCGTGTCGCGCTACCCGCTGGAAGGCTACCGCGAAAAATGCGGCACCGACGTGGTGCTGGGCAACCGCTTTGCCAAGAAGCCGATCCACCTGAAGATCCCGGTGACCATCGCCGGCATGAGCTTCGGCGCCCTGTCGGCCAACGCCAAGGAAGCCCTGGGCCGTGGCGCGACCATTGCCGGCACCAGCACCACCACCGGCGACGGCGGCATGACCCCGGAAGAGCGCGGCCAGTCGCAGCACCTGGTGTACCAGTACCTGCCATCGCGCTATGGCATGAACCCCGATGACCTGCGCAAGGCCGACGCCATCGAGATCGTCCTCGGCCAGGGTGCCAAGCCGGGCGGCGGCGGCATGCTGCTGGGCATGAAGGTCACCGAGCGCGTCGCCGGCATGCGCACCTTGCCGATCGGTGTCGACCAGCGCAGCGCCTGCCGCCACCCGGACTGGACCGGCCCGGACGACCTGGCGATCAAGATTGCCGAGCTCCGCGAAATCACCGACTGGGAAAAACCGATCTACGTGAAGATCGGCGCCAGCCGCCCGTACTACGACGTCAAGCTGGCGGTGAAGGCCGGCGCCGACGTGATCGTGCTCGACGGCATGCAGGGCGGCACCGCAGCCACCCAGGAAGTGTTCATCGAGCACGTCGGCATCCCGATCCTGCCGGCCATTCCGCAGGCGGTGCAGGCGCTGCAGGAGATGGGCATGCACCGCAAGGTGCAGCTGATCGTCTCCGGTGGCATCCGCAACGGTGCCGACGTGGCCAAGGCCATGGCCCTGGGCGCCGATGCCGTGGCGATTGGCACGGCGGCGCTGATTGCCCTGGGTGACAACCACCCGCGGCTGGACAGCGAGCTGAAGAAGATCGGCTCGGCCGCCGGCTTCTACGACGACTGGCAGAACGGCCGCGACCCGGCCGGCATCACCACCCAGGACCCGGAACTGGCCAAGCGCCTGAACCCGGAAGAGGCCGGCCGGCGCCTGGCCAACTACCTGCGGGTGCTGGTGCTGGAAGCGCAGACCATGGCCCGTGCCTGCGGCAAGTCGCACCTGCACAACCTCGACCCCGAGGACCTGGTGGCGCTGACCGTCGAGGCCGCCGCCATGGCCCGGGTGCCGCTGGCCGGCACCGCCTGGGTGCCGGGCCAGGCCCAGTACTGATCCACCTCGACACCGCCGGCCTTCGCGCCGGCGGTTTTAATTTGCACAGGAGTGACTCCATGAAGCTTGCCCTAGCTGTTGTGCTGTGCGCGTTGACGCCGTTGGCCTACGCCGCCGAACCTGCCCTGGATACGGGCAACACCGCCTGGATGATCTGCGCCGCGATGTTTGTGCTGATGATGTGCATCCCGGGCCTGGCGCTGTTTTATGGCGGCATGGTGCGGGCGAAGAACTTCCTTTCGGTGTTCACCCAGCTGTTCGCCGTGGCCGGGGTGATCGGCATCCTCTGGGTGCTGTTCGGCTACAGCCTGGTGGTGGACACCACGGGCATGGTCGAGGGGCAACTGACCTTCAACAGCTTCATCGGCGGGTTGGACAAGGCACTGATGCTGAACATCGGCCACGACAGCCTGGTCGGCACCATCCCGGAAGGGGTATTCGCGGTGTTCCAGCTGACCTTCGCCATCATCACCCCGGCACTGATCGCCGGTGGTTTTGCCGAGCGCATGAAGTTCAGCGCCTCGCTGCTGTTCATGGCGGCCTGGTTCGTCCTGGTGTACGCGCCGATCGCCCATATGGTGTGGGGCGGGCCGGGGGCGCTGATGGTCAACTGGGGGGTGCTGGACTTTGCTGGCGGCACTGCGGTGCACATCAACTCCGGTGTAGCGGCATTGGCCGCCGCGTTGATGCTGGGCAAGCGCAAGGGTTACCCGCAGGTGGCCATGCCGCCGCACAACCTCGGCTTCACCCTGGTCGGCGCGGGGCTGCTGTGGGTTGGCTGGTTCGGCTTCAACGTAGGCTCCGGGCTTGCGGCCAATGAAGGGGCTGGGGTGGTGATGCTGGCGACCATGGTGGCGGCGTGTGCCGGGATTGTCGGCTGGTTGCTGACCGAGAAGGTCATGCATGGTCGGCCTACCGCGTTGGGTGCGGCCTCAGGGGCATTGGCCGGGCTGGTGGGGATCACGCCGGCCTGTGCGTTTGTCGGGCCGTTGGGTGCGGTGGTGATCGGCTTGCTGACGGGGGCGATCTGCTTCTTTGCCGTGACCCGCATGAAGCAGGCGCTGGGGTATGACGACAGCCTGGATGTGTTCGGGCTGCATGGGGTTGGCGGGATGGTCGGGGCGGTGTTGACCGGGGTGTTTGCGGCGCCGGCGTTGGGCGGGTATGTGGAAGGGGCTTCACCGATCGGGCAGGCGCTGGTGCAGCTCAAGGGCGTGGCGTTCACCTTTGTTTATTGCTTCGTGGTGAGCTGGGCGATTCTTGGGGCGATCAAGCTGACTGTGGGGCTGCGGGCCAGCCGGGAAGAGGAAGAGCAGGGGCTGGACCTGGCTGAGCACAATGAGCGGGCTTATAACCTCTGAGTGATGTGTTGCCAGTCCCGGCCTCTTCGCGGTTGAACCCGCGAAGAGGCCGGTGCAAGTGAATCAGTGCCCCATGGCCAGCTTGGCACTGGTCTGGCGACGACGGTAGGCACTGTCACGGCTGGCCAACCACCAATACAACGGCGAGGTCACAGCCAGGCCCACCAACCACGACAGGTCAGCCCCGTTGATGTGCTCGGAGATCGGCCCGACGTACAGCGGCGTGTTCATGAAAGGAATCTGCACCACGATACCCACTGCATAGGCAATCAGCGCCTGCGGGTTGTAACGGCCGTAGATGCCGCCATCGACCTTGAAGATCGACTGGATGTCGTAGTCACCCTTGTGGATGGCATAGAAGTCGATCAGGTTGATCGCCGTCCACGGCACCAGCACCACCAGCAGCACCAGCACCATGTCGACGAAGTGGCCGATGAAGTCGGCCGAGGCGAACACCGCCACCACGCAGCAGGCGGCCAGCACGATCAGCGACAGCACCGCGCGGCTTTTGGCAGTGGGAATCCAGCGGTAGGCGAAGGTCTGCACCAGGGTAATGATCGACAGCACCGCGCCATACAGGTTGAGGGCGTTGTGGCTGATCACGCTGAGCAGGAACAGCACCAGCATCACCGGGCCGAGGGTGCCGGTGGCCAGCTTGACCGCGTCCATGGTGTCTACGCCAGCCGGGATCGCCAGCACCGCCACCGCGCCAAAGATGAACGACAGGCTCGAACCCAGGGCCGAGCCCAGGTAGGTGGTCCAGAAGGTCGAGCTGACTTTCACGTCGGCCGGCAGGTAGCGCGAGTAGTCCGACACGTACGGGGCGAAGGCGATCTGCCACAGCGCCGCCAGCGATACGGTGGCCAGCCAGCCGGCCAGGTTGAAGCCGCCGCGGGTGAGGAAGTCGTCGCTCTGCACATGGCTGAAGATGTAGCCAAAGCCCACCACGATGCCGATGCCCAGCACCCAGGTGCCGATGCGGTTGAGCACGTGGATGAAGCGGTAGCCTATGATGCCGATGATGCCCGACCCCAGCGCACCGATGACGATGCCCACTGGCACCGGTACGGCCTCGACCACGCCATGCAGCGACTTGCCGGCGAGGACGATGTTGGAGGCGAAGAAGCCGATGTACATCACCCCGGCGATTACCACCACCAGCAACGCACCGAGGGTGCCGAACTGGGCGCGGCTCTGGATCATCTGCGGGATGCCCATCTGCGGGCCCTGGGCCGAGTGCAGCGCCATCAGCACGCCGCCGACCAGGTGGCCGACCAGGATGGCGACGATGCCCCACACCAGGTTCAGGTGAAACAGCTGCACGCCCAGCGCGCCGGTGACGATGGGCAGCGGCGCGATATTGCCGCCGAACCACAGTGTGAACAGATCCCTTACCTTTCCGTGGCGGTCTTCCGGTGGCACATAGCCGATCGTGTGTTTTTCTATGAGGGGTGCCGAATTGGCTGCACTGGTCATGACTGACTCCAAGGCAAGGTGGGGCATCGGGTGCTGCCCGGATGCGTGCCGGCGAAGGGCGACGCGTTCTTGTTGGAGCGATGATGCGGGGCGCGGGGATAACGAGAAATTAGTAAATATGTGCCCATAAACCTTAAAAAACCTAAGGCTGACAAAAGCTTAAGCGGTGGACGGTAGCAAGGACGGTGCCAGTTGGCGGGAGGGCTTGGGGTAGAGGGGTTTGCGGCCTCCCGCGCTAGAGAGGGTGAGCTGCACTGGTGCGTCGTGGGCATTAACAGTGCAGGTTGAAAATCTACATCGGCAGCACCCGGTCCTGGATCACGTCCTTCATCACCAAGGTCGAACTCAGGCGTTTCACATTGGGAATACTGGTCAGCTGCTCGTCATACAGCTTCTGAAAAGCCGGCAAGTCCTTGGCCACCACATGCAGCAGGTAATCCGGGTCACCGAACAGCCGCTGGGCTTCGACGATCTGCGGTATCTCGCCCAGCGCCGCCTCGAAATCCGCCACCGGCTGGCGGGTTACCTCGCGCAGGGTGACGAACACCAGCGCGGCAAAATTCAGCCCCAAGGCGCTGGGCGCCAGGCGCGCGTGGTAGCCAAGGATGGCGCCGGACTCCTCAAGCGCCTTCAATCGCCGATGGCAGGGCGACAGGCTGAGGCCGACGCGGTCGGCCAGCTCGGTCACCGAGAGGCGACCGTCTTTTTGCAGCTCGGCAAGGATCTTTCGGTCTGTTCTGTCCATTGAGAAGAATCTTCCAGAAAAATGGCTTGAGGGGAAATATACGAAAGAAAATCCCCCGGTGGAATCCGTAGGCTTTCTTCACCTCCCAAACTGTGTGAAAGGAAGACTCAAGTGGCAATCAGCCTGCTGACGGCGTTCTGGGCCGTGTCGATGCTGTTCGTGATCACCCCTGGTGCCGACTGGGCCTATGCGATCTCCGCAGGGATGCGCGGGCGTTGGGTGATGCCTGCCGTGGCGGGCATGTTGTCGGGGCATTTTCTGGCCACCCTGGTGGTGGCGGCAGGGGTGGGCAGCCTGCTGGCGGGTCACCCGCTGGCGCTGACCTTGCTGACCCTGGCAGGGTGCAGCTACTTGCTGTGGCTGGGTGGCAACCTGTTGCTGAGCCCGGCATTACCGTCGGCCGGGCAGGATGGCGCAGGGGAGTCGGGCTCGCGCTGGGCGCTGAAGGGCTTTTGCGTCAGTGGCCTGAACCCCAAGGTTTTCCTGCTGTTCCTGGCCCTGTTACCGCAATTCACCGACCCGCAGTCGAGCTGGCCGGTGCCGGTGCAGATCTTGCTGCTGGGGCTGGTGCACCTGTGCAGCTCGCTGGTGATCTATTCGCTGGTAGGTTATGGCGCCAAAGCGGTGCTGAGCACTCGGCCGGGGGCGGCGAAGATGGTCGGGCGGGTGTCGGGGGTGGCGATGATTACCGTGGCCCTGGGTTTGATCGCCGGGCAATTGGGTTGAGTTCACTGGCCTCCTTGCCATGTGTGCTGCCGGTCCTCCTGCTCAAGGCCTTCGGGATGCACCCAGAATGCACGGCTGGCGGGGGGCTTACCGCATGAAGTGCACCTTGCCGGTATCGTCATTGCCCATGTAGATGCCATACACCCCGGCCTGGCGCTCAAGGATGTAGCGCTCGAGAATCTGCCGGATCGCCGGGTAATAGATTTCATCCCAGGGAATCTCGTCAGGTGCGAAGAACTTGTACGCCAGCGTCTCCGGCCCATACTGGCCGGTCTCTTCAGTGGCGATGGCGCGGAAGATGATGTACACCTCGGAGATGGTAGGCACGCTGAAGATCGAGTAGGGCGAGACGATGTCGGCGCGCACGCCGCTTTCTTCCCACACCTCGCGCAAGGCCGCCTGCTCGGTGGTCTCGCCAGCTTCCATGAACCCGGCCGGCAAGGTCCAGGTGCCGGGGCGCGGCGGTATGGCGCGCTGGCACAGCAGGTACTTGCCGTCGCGCTCGATGATGCAGCCGGCGATGATCTTCGGGTTGATGTAATGGATATAGCCGCAGCCGGGGCAGTGCAGGCGTTCGTGGGTGTCGCCGGCAGGAACGCCCCGGGCCAGTTCCGTGGTGCAGTGTGGGCAGTAGCGCGGGGCGTTGGGCATGGTCAGCGGCCTATGCGGGTTTTATATACGTGGATCCTTGATGGCCAGGGGCTCGACCATGTCGCGCACCTTGGTGTTGTCGTCCTGCTTCTGGCGCAGGTAGTCGAGGGCCACCTTGGCCGCAGCGCGCACGTGATCGACCGAGGCCTGGTGGGCCACCAGCGGGTCGCCACCCTTGATCGCCTCGACGATCTTTTCCATTTCACGGTTGCTGGCGCCGCGGCGGTTTTCCTGCGACACCGAGGTGGCGCGCAGGTAGCTGATGCGTGCCTGCAGCTGGCGCAGCTGCTGGGCCGCCACCTGGTTGCCGGAGCCTTCCAGGAGCACGTCGTAGAAGCCTTGTACCGAGTCCAGCACCTGCTGCAGCTCGCCTTCCTCCAGGGCTTCGCGGTTGACCTCGAGCGCGCGCTCCAGGGCGCGGATATCCTTGGCCTTGGCGTTGAGGGTGAACAGCTGCACGATCAGGCCTTCGAGCACGCAACGCAGCTCGTAGATGTCGCGGGCGTCTTCCAGGGTGATGATGGCCACGCGCGGGCCCTTGGCGTCGGCGAATTCCACCAGGCCTTCGGACTCCAGGTGGCGCAGGGCTTCACGGACCGACGTGCGGCTGACGCCGAGGCGGTCGCAGAGGTCGCGCTCGACCAGGCGGTCGCCTGGCAGCAGGTGGAAATTCATGATCGCGCCGCGCAGCTTGTCGAGCACGATTTCGCGCAGGGTAACGGGGTTGCGGTTGACCTTGAAGCTGTCGTCGAGAGGCTGGCGTTTCATCAAGTGCGCTCTGAATGAGGCTGCCCGGCCGCCACCGCAATAGCACCCCGAACCATCGGTGCTCCTTGCGTGGGTTCGAACAGCCCGCGGTTAACGGGTTGACTCCGCATCGGCTTCAGCGAACGCTTCGCGGGCCAGGCGGAAGCTGTCCACCGCCGCGGGCACGCCGCAATAAATGCCGACCTGGAGCAGGATCTCGCGAATCTGTTCACGGCTCAGGCCATTACGCAATGCGCCGCGAATGTGCAACTTGAGCTCGTGGGGCCGGTTGAGCGCGGAAATCATGGCCAAGTTTATCATGCTGCGCTCTTTCAGCGAGAGGCCTTCGCGGCCCCAGACGTGGCCCCAGCAATACTCGGTGACCAGTTCTTGCAACGGCTTGGTGAACTCGTCGGCATTCTGGATCGAGCGGTTGACGTACTCCTCGCCCAGCACCTGGGTGCGGATCTGCAGGCCTTTCTCGTACTTTTCGTTGCTCATGCGCAGTACTCCGGAATAAAACAGGGGCCGCAACCGAGGGTGAGACGATTAGTGCGGCCCCTGAAAAAGGGGTGAAACGGGGCTGCAAAGCAGCCCCGCCAGTCTCAAGGTCAGCCCAGCGGGGGCAGGGCGCCCAGCTTGCCCTTGTGGTAGACCATCGGCGTCACCGGCTCGGCCGGCAGCACCAGGTTCTTCACCGCGCCGACGATGATCGCGTGGTCACCGCCGTCGTACTCGCGCCACAGTTCGCACTCGATGATCGCCGTGGCCTTGGTCAGCAGCGGGTTACCCAGTTCGCTGAGTTGCCACTCGATGCCCTTGGCCTTGTCCTTGCCCTTGCCGGCAAAGGCATAGGCCTCGGCGGTCTGGTCGGCGGACAGCAGGTGAATGGCGAACTGCTTGCTGTCACGCAGGATCGGGTAGGTGTCCGAGGCGTAGTTGGGGCAGAACAGCACCAGCGCCGGCTCGATCGACAGCGCGCTGAACGCGCTGGCGGTGATGCCGACGATGCCGCCGTCGGCGTCCAGGGTGGTGACCACGGTGACGCCGGACGGGAACGAGCCCATCACGTCTTTGTAGATGCCTGGTTCGATCATCTCGTGCTACCTCTTAGCGCATCACAAACGGGTCGGGCATCGGCGCGGTGGACAGGTTGATCCACACGGTCTTCAGCTCGGTATAGGCCAGCACCGAATCGATGCCGCTCTCGCGGCCGTAGCCGCTGTTCTTGAAGCCGCCAATCGGCGCCATGGCCGACACGGCGCGGTAGGTATTGACCCAGATGATCCCCGAACGCACGTCGCGGGCCAGGCGGTGGGCACGGCCCAGGTCGCGGGTCCAGATGCCGGCGGCGAGGCCGAACTGCGAGTCGTTGGCGATGGCCAGGGCCTCTTCCTCGGTCTTGAAGCGGATCACCGCGGCGACCGGGCCGAACACCTCTTCCTGCATGATGGTCATCGAGTTGCTGTCGCACTCGAACAGGGTCGGCTCGTAGAACCAGCCATCACCCTCAACCTCGGCACGCTTGCCGCCCATGTGCAGCTTGGCGCCTTCGGCCTTGGCTGCAGCGACCAGGCCTTCGACCACCGCCAGCTGCTGTGCGGTGGCCATCGGGCCCATTTCGCTGGCATCGTCCTGCGGGTTGCCGATGCGGATGCGCTTGGCGCGGGCGACCAGGCGCTCGACGAACTCGTCGAAGATCTCGTCCTGTACCAGCAGGCGCGAGCCGGCCACGCAGCTTTGGCCGGAGGCGGCATAGATGCCGGCCACGGCGCCGTTGATGGCACTGTCCAGGTCGGCGTCGGCGAAGATGATGTTCGGCGACTTGCCGCCCAGTTCCAGCGACAGCTTGGCAAAGTTCTCGGCACTGCTGCGCACCACGTGGCGGGCAGTGGCGGCGCCGCCGGTGAAGGCGATCTTGCGCACCAGCGGGTGGCGGGTCAGCGCCGCGCCGGTGCTTGGGCCGTAGCCGGTGACCACGTTGACCACGCCCGCCGGGAAGCCGGCTTCGAGGGCCAGGCGAGCCAGCTCGAGGATGGTCGCCGAGGCATGCTCGGACGGCTTGAGCACGATGGTGTTGCCGGCGGCCAGGGCCGGCGCCAGCTTGATTGCGGTCAGGTACAGCGGGCTGTTCCACGGGATGATCCCGGCCACCACGCCGATTGGCTCGTGCACGGTGTAGGCGAACAGGTCCGGCTTGTCCAGCGGCAGGGTGCCGCCTTCGAGCTTGTCGGCCAGGCCCGCGGTGTAGTGGAAGAACTCCGGCAGGTAACCGACCTGGCCGCGGGTTTCGCGGATCAGCTTGCCGTTGTCACGGCTTTCCAGCTGGGCCAGGTGTTCCTTGTTCTCGGTAATCAGGTCACCCAGGCGACGCAGCAGCTTGCCGCGCGCGGTGGCGCTGATGCTGCGCCACTCCTTGCTCTCGAAGGCACGCTGGGCGGCCTGTACGGCCAGCTCGACATCGGCTTCGTCGGCGTCGGGCAGTTGCGCCCAGGCCTGGGCAGTGGCCGGGTTGAGGCTGTCGAAGGTCTTGCCGCTCTGGGCATCGAGCCATTGGCCGTCGATGCACATCTGGAAACGAACGAGGGTCATGCAACAATCCCCTTGGCGGATTCGGTGAGGGTGCGGGCGTGGGCGAGGAAGTCCAGGAGCATCTTGTTGACTTCACGCGGTGCTTCCACGGGCATCATATGCCGTTGCTCGGCGAGGACCACGCTTTGTGCGCCAGGAATGCTGGCGGCGAGCTGGCGGGTCATGGCCGGGGTGGAGCCCGAGTCGAGTTCGCCGGTGGCGATCAGCGTCGGCACCTGGATGCTGCCCAGGTCGCCGGCGCGGTACATGTCCTGGGTGGCGAACAGCGAATAAGTGGTGTGGTAACCCTGCGGGTCGTTGTTCGCCAGCACCTGGCGAATGGCGGCGACCTGCGCCGGGTTGGCAGCCTTGTATTCACGGCTGAACCAGCGGTCGAGGGCGGCGTCGACGTTGGCGTCGGGGCCGAGCTGCGCAGCCTGGGCGGCGCGGGCGATAACGCCGGCACTCTGCTCGGGGGTGCGGTTGAACACGCTGTTGAGCACTACCAGGGCAGCCAGGCGCTGCGGGTAGTTGAGGGCGAATGCACGGGCGACCAGGCCACCCATGGAGAAACCGATCACGGTGGCCTGTGGAATCTGCAGGTGGTCGAGCAGTTCGGCGAGCTGGTCGGCGTAGCCTTCCAGTGGTGTGTCTGCAGCCGGCACGCGGCTCTGGCCGTGGCCGAGCATGTCGTAGGTGATGACGCGGTAGTCGTTGGCCAGGCCAACGATCTGCCCGCCCCACATTTCCTTGTTCAGGCCCACGCCGTGGATCAGTACCACGGGTTGGCCCTGGCCGACGGACAGGTAGCTGGTGCCGGCAGGTGTACGTTCAGCGACAGGCTGAATCATGGAGGGCGCTCCTTGAAGGTCGGGCGCGGCGGGTAAGCACGCCACGCCCCGGCCCGTCTTGGTTGTTGTTATTGAGCGTTGGCTTTTTCGGCAGCCAGTTCTTCCAGGTCGATGTAGCGGTTGCCGATGCGCGGGTGCAGGCGGCCGCCGTCGGCAGCGCCCAGGACCACGACGATTTCATCGGCGCGCGGGGCGTCTTCGATCTGCATTTCCAGGGTGATGTAGTGCGAGCGCAGGCCTTCGTCGTCCTTCTGCATCATCGGGATCTGGATCGAGGTGCCTGGGCCGCCGCGCTTGTTGGTGAAGCTCAGGTAGCTCTTGGCTTGTACCGCTTCGCGGTAGTGGTTGCCGAAGCGCAGGGTGTGGATCACCGCAGAGGCGTGTTCGATCTCGCCGTCGGCGCCGACCACGGCAGCTTTACCGTAGGCTTCGATCTTGTCGGCACCGCCAATGGCAGCGGTCAGGCGCTCGACCATCAGGGCACCCAGCTCCGAGCAGTTGGCGCGGATTTCCGGCTTCAGATCTTCAACGAAACCGCGACCGGCCCATGGGTTCTTGATCACAACGGCCAGGCCGACCATGGTCACCGGCTTGTCGGTGGCCTTGCCGCCTTCGATGCGGGTCTCTTCGGAGTAGGTGACGATCTTGCGGATTTCGAAACTCATGGGTGGCTCCTGGTGAGGGTTATCAGCTCTTGTTGTCTGATGGTATACCATAATATTTGTTGTGCAAGAGGTGGCAGGAAATTTCTCTTGCGAGGGGACGAAAGGTGGCCTGATGCCTTGATTTTTGCGGCGTCTGTACTGGCCCAGGCGGTCACCCACTTAAAAAAAAGCCCGCTCACGCGGGCCACAGGGGCCCACGGGAGCGGGCGTGTCCCGCAATGACTCAGGCAATGGGAATTCAGGCGAACGCCGGCACCACTTCCTTGATGAACAGCTCGAGCGACTTCTTCTTCTCGGCGTGGGGCAGGCTGTTGTCGCACCAGAAGCTGAACTCGTCGACACCGAGTTCCTGGTAGTACTTGATGCGGGCGATGATCTCTTCCGGGGTGCCGATCATGGTGTTCTTGCGGATGTTCTCCAGCTGGAACGCCGGCACTTCGGCGAACTTCGACTCCGGGCTCGGCTCGAGGAAGCCGTTGACCGGGGTGGTCTTGTTGCCGAACCAGGCATCGAAGGTGCGGTAGAAGCGCGAGATGGCCTGGGCGCCGATTTTCCAGCCATCAGGCTCGGACGGGCTGTGCACGTGGGTGTGGCGCAGCACCATCAGTTGTGGGCGCGGCACTTCAGGGTTGTTGTCGAGGGCGGCCTGGAACTTGTTCTTCAGGTCCAGCACTTCCTCGTCGCCCTTCATCAATGGGGTGACCATGACGTTGCAGCCGTTGGCCACGGCGAAGTTGTGCGAGTCCGGGTCGCGGGCGGCGATCCACATCGGCGGGGTGGCGTTGAACGGCTTCGGCACGCTGGTGGAGGTGGGGAACTTGTAGACTTCGCCATCATGGGCGTAGTCGCCTTGCCACAGTTTGCGCACCACCGGCACCATTTCGCGCAGGGCCTTGCCGCCGTCGGTGGCCGGCATGCCGCCTGCCATGCGGTCGAACTCGAACTGGTAGGCGCCACGGGCCAGGCCCACTTCCATGCGGCCGTTGCTGATCACGTCGAGCAGGGCGCATTCGCCGGCAACGCGGATCGGGTTCCAGAACGGCGCGATGATGGTGCCGGCACCCAAGCGGATCTTCTCGGTGCGTGCAGCCAGGTAGGCCAGCAGCGGCATCGGGCTAGGCGAGATGGTGTATTCCATGGCGTGGTGTTCGCCGATCCACACGGTGCTGAAACCGCCGTGCTCGGCCATCAGGGTCAGTTCGGTCAGGTCTTCGAACAGCTGGCGGTGGCTGACCTGTTCATCCCAACGTTCCATGTGCACGAACAACGAAAATTTCATGGGGCTTTCCTCAACGCTTGAAAGTTTCTGGCGCCGGGCAGGGGCGGCGCCAGGTGTCTCGATTCAGAATAGGCTTCAGGCAAACGCCGGCAGGCTGGCCATCTTGCCGCGGCAGTAGACCATTGGTCGTGGGGCTTCTTCAGGGACGATCAGGTTGTGTACCTTGCCGACCATGATGGCGTGGTCGCCACCTTCATATTCGCGCCACAGTTCGCATTCGATGACGGCGGTGGCGCCGGCCAGGATCGGGTTGCCCAGTGCGCTCAGGGTCCATTCGATGCCGGCGGCCTTGTCCTTGCCCTTCTTGGCGAACGCATAGGCTTCGGCCTGTTGTTCACCGGAGAGCAGGTGAATGGCGAAGCGCTTGTTCTTGATCAGGACCGGGTAGGAGTCGGAGGTATAGTTGGGGCAGAACAGCACCAGCGGCGGGTCCATCGACAGGGAGGAGAAGGCGCTGGCGGTCAGGCCGACGACCGAGCCGTCGTCGTCCAGGGTGGTGATGACGGTCACGCCGGACGGGAAGGAGCCCAGGACGTTCTTGTAGATGCTTGCGTCGATCATCTGGTGTACCTCTAAAGGGCTGCGGTGGTCCGCGGTTTTTATCGTTGATGTGTCTGATGGTATACCGTAATACCTATTTTGCAAGCGGAATTTTCAGCCCTGGTTTTTCACGATGAACGGCTCAAGGCCACGTAAACCGTGGGCTTGAGCCGTGAGGCGGTTTGTCTCAGGGGTTGTGCGAGGAGATCAGCGGGCGTTTTTTCCTACGGATCAGTGTTGTCAAAAGCTTGGAATACCATAATATGGTCCGCAGCTGAGAGGCCGCCTAGATGCGGTTTCCTTACAACGATAAAAACGACCTTTCGAGCTGAATCCTATGTCCCAACCGTCGTCGCAACACCAGTTTGTCGAGAATCACACGGTCGATTACGTTCCACCTGCCGAGCGCCATGGGAAGGCGCGTGACCTGTTCACCCTCTGGTTCAGTACCAACATCGCGCCACTGCCTATCGTCACCGGCGCCATGGTGGTCCAGGTGTTCCACCTGAACCTGTTGTGGGGGCTGATCGCAATCGTGCTGGGGCATCTCATCGGGGGCGTGTTCATTGCCCTGGCCTCTGCGCAGGGACCGCAGCTGGGCATTCCGCAGATGGTCCAGAGCCGTGGCCAGTTCGGCCGGTATGGCGCGCTGCTGATCGTGTTCTTCACCGCGCTGATCTATGTCGGCTTCTTCATTTCCAACATCGTCCTGGCGGGCAAGACCATCCACGGCATTGCCCCCAGCATGCCGATGCCAGGCGCGATCGTGATCGGCGCCTTGAGTGCGACGGCTATCGGTGTGATCGGCTACCGCTTCATCCACATCCTCAACCGCATCGGCACCTGGGTGATGGGTTCGGCACTGCTGGCCGGTTTCATCATGATGTTCGTCCAGGAGCTGCCGGCCGACTTCTTCAGCCGTGGCGCGTTCAACCTGTCGGGTTTCATTGCCACCGTGTCGCTGGGCATCATCTGGCAGATCAGCTTCTCGCCGTACACCTCCGACTACTCGCGCTACCTGCCGCGTGAAGTGGGCATCGCCAAGCCGTTCTGGGCGACCTACTTCGGCGCCACCCTGGGCACCATCCTGTGCTTCAGCTTTGGTGCGATTGCGGTGCTGTGCGTGCCGGAAGGCACCGATGCGATGGATGCGGTCAAGCAGGCCACCGGCTGGCTGGGCCCGATCCTGATGGTGCTGTTCCTGCTCAACATCATCAGCCACAACGCCCTCAACCTGTATGGCGCGGTGTTGTCGATCGTCACCGCAATCCAGACCTTCATTGCCGAGTGGACGCCGAGCATCAAGGTGCGGGTGATCCTGGCTACGGTGATCCTGGTGGGCTGCGGGATGGTCGCGCTGAATGCGTCGGCGGGCTTCATTGGCCAGTTCATCGGCCTGATCCTGGCGCTGCTGCTGGTGCTGGTGCCGTGGGCATCGATCAACCTGATCGACTTCTACCTGATCAAGAAGGGCCAGTACGACATTGCGTCGATCTTCCGCGCTGACGGCGGCATCTATGGCCGCTTCAATCACCACGCGATCATTGCCTATGCCTGCGGCATCCTGGTGCAGCTGCCGTTTGCCAACACATCGCTGTATGTGGGGCCGTACTCGAACATCGTCGAAGGGGCTGACCTGTCGTGGCTGTTCGGTTTGCTGGTGACGGTGCCGCTGTATTACTGCCTGGCGACGCGCGGCAAGGCTGCCGAGCAGGCGGGGCGGGTTGTAAGCGTCAACGACTGATAGATAATTGTTGCTGTGACAGGGGCTGCTTTGCAGCCCATCGCAGGCAAGCCAGCTCCCACAGGATTACACATAGCCCTAGGCTTGCGCCGTACCTGTGGGAGCTGGCTTGCCTGCGATGGGCCGCAAAGCGGCCCCAGCTGTTTTGGATCAGACCTTGAACTGCGCCACCATGCCATTCAGGTCCACGGCAAGGCGCGACAGGTCCTGCGCCGCCGCACTGGTCTGATTTGCCCCCGCCGACGTCTGCATCGCCAGATCGCGAATGTTCACCAGGTTGCGGTCCACCTCCCGCGCCACCTGCGCCTGCTCCTCGGAAGCACTGGCGATCACCAGGTTACGCTGGTTGATCGAGGCGATCGCCTCGGCAATCACTTCCAGCGCCTGGCCAGCGCCTTGCGCCACTTCCAGCGTGCCGTTCGCCCGGCCGCGGCTGCTGTGCATCGCCGACACTGCCCGCTCGGTACCGTTCTGGATGCCGGCGATCATCTGCTCGATTTCTGCCGTCGACTGCTGGGTGCGGTGGGCGAGGGCGCGCACTTCATCGGCCACCACGGCAAAGCCGCGGCCCGCTTCACCTGCGCGTGCGGCTTCGATGGCAGCGTTGAGCGCCAGCAGGTTGGTCTGCCCGGCAATCGCGCCAATCACGTCCAGCACGCGGCTGATCTCGTTGGCGTTGCTGGCCAGCTGCTCGATCTCGGTGGAAGTGCCCGTCACGTCATTGACCAGATGCTGGAGCGAGGCCAGGGCCTGGTTGACCTGGTCACGACCATCGCGGGTAGTGCGGTCGGCGCCTTGGGAGGCATCGGCCGTGCTCACCGCGTTGTTCGCCACTTCTTCCACTGCGGCGGTCATCTGGTTGACGGCGGTTGCGGCCTGGTCGATTTCCGCGCTCTGCTGGTGCAGGCCGCGGCTGGTGTCTTCGGTCACGGTGTGCAGCTCCTCCGAGGCCGAGGCCAACTGGTCGGAGGAAGCGGCGATCTTGCGCAAAGTGTCGCGCAGGCTGTCCTGCATGCGGCTCAAGGCGCGCAGCAACAGGGCCGGTTCATCACGGCCGACGACACGGATGTCCTGGGTCAGGTCACCGGTAGCTACACGCTCGGCCACAGCAACTGCATCGGCCAGCGGCATCACGATACTGCGGGTGAGCACGGTGGCGATGGCGGCCAGGGCGAGCATGATGATCACCAGCGAGGCGATGATGGCGGTGAAGGCTTCATCGGCCACATCGCTGCTGCGTTGCGAGGCATCCTCGGCGCCTTTGCCGTTGTAGGCAATCAGTGCGGTCATGGCTTTCATCATGGTGTCGGCGTACTGGGTGAGCGGGCCGCTAATCTGCTGCTTGGCCTGGTCCATGCGACCGGCAGCGATATCCTGCACTACGCGTGACTGCAGTTCGAGGTATTGCTGGTGGGCAGCTTTGAAGGCGTTGAACAGGGCGCGGTCATCCGCAGCGATGATGGTGTCCTCGTAATCCTTCAGGCCACTGCCGAGCTGCTCGTTGATGCCCTTGAGCATGTCGATGTTGCGCGCACGCTCGCCGGTGTTGTCATCCAGCGCAGCGCGCAGGGTGACGGCGCGGGCGCGGCCGAGGTTGGTGCTGATTTCACCGAGAGCAACCACGGCGGGCATCCAGGTGACACGGATTTCGTCCGTGGCCGCGTCCATCTGCCGGGTTTCATAGATTGCGATAAGGCCCATGGCCAGGACCAATGCGCCCAACAGGGCGAAAACGCTGGTCGCGCGGGTGCCGATCTTCATATTCCGTAACTGCATGGAATGCTCCTTGACGTTGGCGTGCAGGCGTCAAGAGCATGGGCGGGTAGCCGGGCCACCAGGGAATGGCGCCAGGCTCTCGATGCGCTGCGGATTTAAGTGTGTGCCTCACCCTCATGTATGCTTTTTTGATTTCGATGATGCCATATGGCCATCAATATTGACCAGCCATTCAATGTAACAACATCTTCTGAAATATCCGTCATTCTTTGACGGATCTGTCAGGACTTTGCAGTCAAAGGATCACCAGCAGCGGCGGGGCCCCTGCGCTACCAGGTCAGAATGTTCCAGCCTGTTGCCGCCGATAGGCCCCGGGCTGCACCCCCATGGCCTTGGCAAACGCCCGGGTAAAGGCCGCTACCGACTGGTACCCCACCTGCACCGCCACCTGTTCCACGGTATTGCCCGCCTTCAGCAACCGGCACGCGTGGCGCATGCGCAGTGCCAACAGCACTTGCCCCGGCGACTGCCCGGCCAGCTCATTGAAGCGCTTGAAGAACGCCGAGCGCGACAACCCGGTGCAGGCCGCCATGCTCTCCAGCGTCCAGGCCTGCCCAGGCTGCTCGATCAACTGCTCCAGCAACCCGGCAAACGCCGGCTGGCGGGCGAGGGCGACCAGTCCGCCCAGCGATTGCCCCCCGTGCACCTGCTGGCGCAGCACATACAGAAACAGCAGTTGGGTCAGGCGCTCCAGCATGGTTTGCGAGGGCGAGCGCTGGCACTCCTCCAGAATCAGCCCGAACAACGCCCGCGCCGCATGGCCGGCCGGCTCATCGGCGCGCAGCACGATCCAGTCGGCCAGCCCCTCGACGATCAGTGACGACAACCCGGCGCGGAAGTCGAAAAACCCGCAGACCAGGCCCACCCCATCGCTCGCCGTCGCATCCAGCGCCTGCATCTGCTGGCGTGGCTGGTCGCAGGCGGTGATCGGGTCCTGGTCGCTGGATAGCCGATAGCTCAGGTCGCGCAGCAGGAACACGGCATCGCCGGCTGCCAGGCGCACGGCCTCGGCGTGGCCATCGAGGTGCAACCAGCAATGCCCTTGCACCACTAGGTGAAAGCTGGCGCGGCCCATGCCCTGGGTGCTGGCATGCCAGCCGCCGCAATAGCGGCCGACATGGAACAGGCTGGCGTCGAGTTCGAGGCCTTCTAATAACCAATCGACAAGATGGCTGGATGAAATCATCTAATGCAAAGACTCAGGAGCAAGGAAAGGCGACTGATGAATATGGAGGGTATTTCTTATAACCAACAGACTGTAGGCACATACATCGACAGGAGACCACTCCATGACCTCGCGCATTACTCTACACACTCTGCAGAGTGCCCCGGAAGCGGCCCGCCCATTCCTCGAAAATGCCCAGAAGAACTCCGGCTTCATTCCCAACCTGCTCGGCGTGCTGGCCAATGCCCCGGCGGCGCTGGAAACCTACGTCACTGTCTCGGCCCTGAACGGCAAATCCGAGCTGACCCTGGCCGAGCGTGAAGTGGTGCAATTGATTGCCGCGACCCAACACGGTTGCGACTTCTGCGTTGCCGGCCATACCGCCGTGGCCCTGAACAAGGCCAAGCTGCCCGCCGAGGTGGTCGACGCCCTGCGGGCTCGTGGCGAACTGCCAGATGCGCGCTACGAGACCCTGGCCGAATTCGCCCGTGAAGTCATTGCAACCCGCGGCAATGTCAGCGACGCCACCTACCAGGCGTTCCGCGCAGCCGGTTTCACCGAAGGCAACGCCCTGGAAGTGATTCTTGGCGTGAGTCTCGCAACCCTGTGCAACTTTGCTAATGTGTTCGCCCAGACGCCGCTCAACGACGAGCTGAGCAAGTACCGCTGGCTGCCAACTGCGTAATTGACGCCTGGCGCTGGTGGCGCCTGCGATTTCAAAAGGAGTAGGGACATGCTTGATGCTGCATTTCGTCAATGGCTGGATGCCAACGCCGAGGCAATCGACCAGGGCCAATGCGACCCGCAACAGGTGCTGGGGCACATCGCCGAATCGCAACTGCTGCGTGTTGGCGTCCCCCCGGCACTGGGTGGCAGCGGCGGCGCAGTTACCCACGCGGTCGAAGCCATCGCCGCCATCGCCAGTCGCTCACTGGCCGCAGCCTTCGTTTGTTGGGGCCAGCGCGCGTTCATCGAATACCTGCTGCAAAGCCCTAACCAGGCCTTGCGCGAGCGCTTGCTGCCCAGCCTGCTGACCGGCGAACTGGCCGGCGCCACCGGGTTGTCCAACGCCATGAAGTTCCTTTCCGGGATCGAGGCATTGCAAGTGCGTGGCCGCGCCGAGGCAGCGGGCTGGGCACTGGAAGGCCGTCTGCACTGGGTGACCAACTTGCGCAAGAGCGGCTTTGTCGTGGCGGCAGCCATCGAGGACGACGCCGGTGGCTCGCCTTTCGTGATGGCCATTCCCTCCGACAGCCAGGGCCTGGAGCGCTCTGACGACCTGGAGCTGATGGGCCTGCAGTCGAGCAACACGGCAGCGCTGGCGTTCCACCAGGTCGAGCTGAGCCGCGACTGGCTGCTGCACGAAAATGCCCGCGAGTTCCTGCCCAAGGTGCGCCCGGCGTTTCTCGCCCTGCAGTGCGGCATGGCCATTGGCCTGGCGCGGCGGTCGTTGCATGAAGTGCATGAACACCTGCACGGGCGCCTGTCGTTCCTCGAAGAACACCGTCAGGTGCTCAAGGAACGCCTGGAAAACACCGTGGCCGAGCTCAAGCAAGGCCTGCTCGACGGGCGCTTCCAGGCCCAGCCGGCGGCGCTGTTCAAGCTGCGCATCACCCTTGCCGAAAGTGCTGCCGATGCCGTGCAGCTAGAGTTGCAGGCCAGCGGCGGCAAGGCCTACCTGGATGAGTTCGGTGCCGGCTTCGCCCGCCGCTGGCGTGAGTCGGCGTTTGTGCCGATCGTCACTCCAAGCCTGGTGCAACTGCGCGCCGAGCTGCATCGCCAGGCCGCCAGCGCATGAGCCAAGCGTTGCTCGAAGCCCGCGAGATCAGCCTGGGCTACCCGCGCGAGGGCGGTTGGCAGGAGGTGCTGGCACGCTTCGACCTGCAACTGGCGCCAGGTGAGGTGGTGACCATCCTCGGTCCCAGTGGCGTCGGCAAGTCCAGCCTGCTGCGGGTGCTGGCTGGCTTGCAGCAGCCGCGCGGCGGCCGCGTGACCCTGCATGGCGAGCCGCTGCAAGGGCCGCACCCGCGCCTGGCGGTGGCCTTCCAGGACCCAAGCCTGCTGCCCTGGCTGAGCCTGGAAAAGAACGTCGCCTTCGGCCTGGACTTCGCCCGCCAGCCAAAGCTGGCTGCAGCCGAGCGCCGTGCGCGCATCGACCACGCCATCAGCGCGGTGGGCCTGGACCATGCGCGCAACCAGTATCCGGCGCAGTTGTCTGGCGGCATGGCCCAGCGCACCGCGCTGGCCCGTTGCCTGGCGCGCCAGCCCGAAGTCCTGCTGCTCGACGAGCCGTTCGGCGCGCTCGACGAAGTGACCCGTGCCGACATGCAGCAATTGCTGCTGCAACTGATCGCTACCCACAACACGGCGGCGGTGCTGATTACCCACGATATCGACGAAGCCCTGTTGTTGTCCGACCGGGTGCTGCTACTGGGCAACCACCCGGCGCACATCCTTGGCCAATGGCACATCGACCTGCCGCAACCGCGCTCGCAGCGGGTCGAAGAGCTGGGTGCGCTGCGAATCGAGATTCTCAAGACCCTTCGGCGGGCAAGCCGCACAGCTGAACCTTCCCCTACCTCGTTGCCTTCGGAGCCTGCACATGTGCATGGATGACTGCTGTTCCTCCACTTCGCGTCGCGATTTCCTAAAGCTCAGCGCCATGCTCACCGCCGCCGGTGCCGTACCGCTGCTTTCCAGCCTGCAGGCCCGCGCCGCCGCCGAACCTGACGCGCCGGTGCGCATCGGCTACCTGCCGATCACCGACGCCACGCCGCTACTGGTGGCGCACAACAACGGCCTGTTCGAGGCCGAAGGCATCAAGGCCGAGCGCCCGGTGCTGTTGCGCAGCTGGGCGCAGGTGATCGAGGCGTTCATCTCTGGCCAGGTCAACGTCATTCACCTGCTGTCGCCGATGACCGTGTGGGCGCGCTATGGCAGCAAAGTGCCGGCCAAGGTGGTGGCCTGGAACCATGTTGGCGGTTCAGGCCTGACCGTGGCACCGGACATCAGCGACATGAAGCAGCTGGGCGGCAAGACCGTGGCTATCCCGTTCTGGTACTCGATCCACAACGTGGTGCTGCAGCAGATGCTCAACGACAACGGCCTGACCCCGGTGTCGAAACCTGCCAATGCCCAGCTGGCGGCCAACGAAGTCAACCTGCTGGTGCTGCCGCCATCGGACATGCCGCCAGCCCTGGCCAGCAAGCGCATCGCCGGCTACATCGTCGCCGAACCGTTCAATGCCCTGGCCGAGAACCTCAAGGTCGGCCGCGTGCAGCGCTTTACCGGCGATGTCTGGCGCAACCACGCCTGCTGCGTGGTGTTCATGCATGAACACGACCTGAACAACCGCCCGGAGTGGTCGCAGAAGGTGGTCAACGCCATCGTCAAGGCCCAGCAATGGACCCGCGACCACCGCGCCGAAGCGGCGGCGCTGCTGTCCAAGGCGGGCCCCAACAAGTACACCCCGCATGAGCCAGCGGTGCTGACCAAGGTGCTGGCGCCGGCCGCCGAAGACCGCGCCAGCTACATTGCCAGTGGCGCGATCCAGCATCAGCAGTGGGACGAGAAGCGCATCGACTTCCAGCCCTACCCATACCCCAGCTACACCGAGGAACTGGTCAAGCGCCTGAAACACACCCTGATCGAGGGCGAAAGCGGCTTTCTCGCCGGGCTGGACCCGGCGCAGACGGCTCGCGACCTGGTCGATGACCGCTTCGTGCGCAACGCCATCGCCGCCGTCGGTGGCCCCTCGGTATTCGGCATTGCCGAGAACTTCCAGCGTAGCGAGGAGTTCGCGGTCTGATGCGCAAGCACGTCGTACATGCCGGCCTGGGTTTGGCCGGCCTGCTGGGGTTGCTGGTGCTGTGGTGGGCAGGTGTGCAGTGGTTCGGCGAGGCCGATGGCCTGTCGGCGCGCTTCTCGCCCCAGGCGACCCTTGCCAGCCTGGTCGAGTTGCTTGGCCAGGGCGAGGTCTATGGGCACGTCTGGGTCAGCCTCAAGCGCATTCTGGTCGGCTTGTTGCTGGCGCTGCTGGTCGGTGTGCCGCTGGGGCTGCTGGTTGGTAGCTACCGGCATCTGGAGGCGGCGACCACGCCGGCGTTCCAGTTCCTGCGGATGATCTCGCCGTTGTCGTGGATGCCGGTGGTGGTGATGCTGATGGGCGTGGGCGACCAGCCAATCTACTTCCTGCTGGCCTTCGCCGCACTGTGGCCAATTCTGCTAAACACCGCCGCGGGCGTACGCCAGCTCGACCCGCGCTGGCTGCAGCTGAGCCGCAGCCTGAGTGCCACGCGCTGGGAAACCCTGTGCAAGGTGATCATCCCTGGGGTGATCGGCCATGTGCTGACCGGGGTGCGCCTGGCCATCGGCATCCTGTGGATCGTGCTGGTGCCGTGCGAGATGCTTGGGGTGAGTGCGGGGCTGGGGTATTTCATTCTCGATACCCGCGACCGCCTGGCTTACTCGGAACTGATGGCGATGGTGCTGCTGATCGGCGTGCTGGGGTTCATGCTCGATGCCCTGGCCCGTGGGCTGCATCGGCGCTGGGTGCATGCCTGAAGCATGCTGGGGCCGCCTTGCAGCCCCGGCACTTCAATGCACCGACTTGCGCTCCCGCACACAGGCCTTGGCCTGGGCGGTCAACTCATCCAGCCACTCATCGCGCTGCTGCTCGGCATCGAGCATGGCTTCCTCACCCTGCTGGTTGAGCAGGTAGGTGTGAATCTGCAGCACCTCGGCAGCCTGGTAGATCGGCGCAATGTCCAGCCGCCCGATCAACGCACCACTGGCCTGGCCGGTGCTGCTCATGAGCACCTGCGGCCCGCTGGCGGCAACCACCTGCATGCCCATGTTCTCGAACCATGGGACCTGGCTGGCAAAGGCATTCAG
Organism: Pseudomonas sp. TWI628; assembly: GCF_039673865.1. Taxonomy (NCBI): domain Bacteria; kingdom Pseudomonadati; phylum Pseudomonadota; class Gammaproteobacteria; order Pseudomonadales; family Pseudomonadaceae; genus Pseudomonas; species Pseudomonas sp. TWI628. Next base: position 281,177 of record NZ_JBDJMM010000001.1, read on the forward strand.
CTCGACGCTGGCATAGCGCGCCTGCGCGTCACCCAGCAGGGCACGGGCAATGCCTTGGCGCCGGTGGCTGGGCGCCACGGCCAGAAACGCCAGGGCGCAGGCCTGGGGGTTGTCCTGGGCCGGCAAGGTCAGGGCGAAACCGAGCAACTGGTCCGGGGCCTCGGCATCCAGGGCCAGGGTCAGTTCCGCGGCCAGGCCGCGGGTGCCGTCCATGGCTTGCAGGTACTGGTGCACCTCCATGCCGACACCGTACTGGTACAGCGGATACAGCGGGTTTTCGGTACGAATGGCGACACTGCTCAGAGCGCCGACGTTGTGGATCACCAACTCGCGGATCTGGTTCTGGAAGGATTCGGGTGGCACGCTTTCAAGGCGGCTCAGGATGAACATCGGTGGACGGGCTCCGGCTGCGGTTGGCTCACCCCGCGCCGGGTTGGCGCGGGGTGCACAGTCTAAACCCTTTTTAGCCGCGCATCGCGGCGAGCATCAGGTCGAGGTTCTGCACGGCTGCGCCCGAGGCACCCTTGCCGAGGTTGTCGAACACTGCCGTCAGCAGCACCTGGCCGTGCTCGGGGTTGGCGTACAGCGCCAGGCGCAGGTCGTTGCTGTCATTCAGCGCTTCAGGGTCGAGCGCAGTGGCCGGGCCTTGCTGGTGCAGGGGCATCACCTGCACATGGCGGGCACCCTGGTAGTGCTGTTCCAGGCAGGCCTGCAACTGCTCGGCGCGAGGCTGGCCGGGCAGCAGGCGCAGCTGCAGCGGGATGCTCAGGACGATGCCCTGGCGATAGGCCGCGTAACCCGGCAGGAACATCGGCCGTGCCGACAAGCCGGCGTGTAGCTGGATCTCCGGCACATGCTTGTGCGCCAGCTCCAGGCCATACAGTTGCAAGGTCGGGGCCTGTTCGGCGCCCGGTGTCTCGTGCCGCTCGACAGCCGCGCGACCGCCTCCGGAATAACCGGAGATGGCATGGATGCTCAGCGGGTAGTCGGCCTGCAGCAGGCCAGCCTTGACCAGCGGGCGCAGCAGCGCGATGGCGCCGGTGGGGTAGCAGCCGGGGTTGCTGACCCGCTTGGCCTGGGCGATACGTTCTGCCTGTGGCCCGTCCAGTTCTGGCAAGCCGTAGACCCAGCCTGGCGTGGTGCGGTGGGCGGAGCTGGCGTCGATCACCCGTACGGCCGGGTTCTCGATGGCTGCCACGGCCTCGCGGGCGGCGTCGTCGGGCAGGCACAGCAAGGCGATATCGGCGCTGTTGATGGCATCGCTGCGGCGCTGTGGGTCCTTGCGCTCGCCTTCCGGCAGGGTCAGCAGGCGCAGGTCGGTGCGGCCTTGCAGGCGGGCGTGGATCTGCAGGCCGGTGGTGCCTTGGTCGCCGTCGATGAAGACAACTGGGGTGTGCATGGTCGGGGTCCGGTCAGGGGAGGGGATGGCCTATGCTCGCCTGTGGCGCTGCGAAAGAAAATTTGCATATCATGATGCTGACGTTCAGTTTTCATGAATCAAGGATCGCTGCCCATGCGCGAAATCAGCCTCGACCGCCTGCGCACCCTGGTGGTGATCGCCGACCTGGGCTCCTTTGCCGAAGCCGCCCGCCAGCTCAACCTGGCGCCGCCCACCATCAGCCTGCACGTGGCCGAGCTGGAGGCGCGGGTTGGCGCGCCGCTGCTGACCCGCAACCGCAACCAGGTGCGCCCGACGGCCATCGGCGAGACCCTGCTGGGCAGGGCCCGTCGATTGCTGGCCGATGCCGACCTGGCACTGGACGAAGTGCGCCGCCAGGTCGAGGGCCTGACCGGGCGGGTGCGCCTGGGGGCCTCCACGGGTGCCATTGCTCACCTGCTGCCCAAGGCCCTCGAACATCTGCGGGAGGCGCACCCCGGTATCGACGTGCAGGTTCAGGTGCTGACTTCCCAGGCTTCGCTGGCGCGCTTGCGCGAAGGCAGCCTGGATATCGGCCTGGTGGCGCTGCCGCAGGTGGCTGGCAAAGGCGTCAGGCTCACGCCCTGGCGGCGCGACCCGATCCTGGCGTATGTGCCGGCCGACTGGCAGCCGCCGGCCAAGGTCACCCCCGCCTGGCTGGCGCAGCGTGCGTTGATCCTCAATGACAACAGTACCCAGTTGTCGCGGGTGACAGGTGAGTGGTTCGCGGCGGCGGGTTTGTATCCCGAGCCGCGGATCGAGCTGAACTACAACGATGCGATCAAGAGCCTGGTAGGGGCCGGCTATGGCGCGACCTTGCTGCCGCAGGAAGGCGAGGCCGCCGAGCTGGACCGGCGGATTACCCGTCGGCCGCTGCGGCCGGGGTTGTGGCGGCAGCTGGGGATTGCCTGCCGCGAGGGCGAATTGGAGCGGGCGACGGGGTTTGTGCTTGATGCGTTGGAGCGGTTGCGGCAGTAGGGCTGGCAGGGTTCGCCATGGCATTTTTGGCGCCTGTGAAATCGAGCGCTGAATCTGTCACGGCAAGCCCCCTGCAACCCCATCGCCGACTATGCTTCCCCCTGCGTCGAGCCAATTGTCTCTCGATGATCCTTCCGATTTCCCAGGAGAACGCTCCATGAAATCCATCCTATTGCTGGTAATTGCTTCAGTGCTGAGTTTTGCCGCACATGCTGACCCCAAAACCAACTGCGATGCGAAGATCAAGGAACTGGAAGACGACCACAAAGCCAGTGGCCAGGCCATGCACGGTGGTATGGCTCATGATTTCAAAGTGAAATGGGAAGAAGCCAAGAAGGCTCGGGATGCGGGGGATATGGCCAAGTGTCAGTCTGCCGCTGACCAGGCCAAATCTATCTATAACAAGGCGCGCAGCCGATAGCGCCTTTTTCATGCCGGCCTCTGCGCGAGGCCGGCATGGCCGTCATCAGAACCAGCGGTCGTTCTTTTTCCGCCCACGGGTCAGCGCCGGCAGGATCAGCCCCACCAGCAGGCCAGCGCCAGCGATGCTGCCGCCATACACCATGTAACGCATCATCACCTGCTTGTTCTCGTCGCCCAGGCGTGCCTGGGTATCGCGCAGGCTCGACTGGCTCTGCTCGAGCTGTTCATTGAGCGCCTGGTTGCGTGCTTCCAGCTCATCGATGAGCTTCTTGCGCGAGTCGAGGGTTTCCTGCATGCCCTGCACGCGGTTCTTCCAGCTGTCATCGATGGTCTTGAGCTGCCCGGACAGTTCCGCCACCTGTGCGTCAAGTTGCGGCAGGCGCTCGTTCTGGCCCGGCACCGATTGCAGGTCGTTGGTGAGGATCCACACCAGGTCGCCATTCTGCCCACGCACCTGGCTGTAGTTGCCCTGGCTGCCGACCAGGGTGAGTTTCTGCCCGGACTTGAGCGTGCCGACGATGCGGTGGCCATCGGTCGGGCCACTGCGCACGTAAGTGCTCAAGCTGTCGCTGACCCAGCGCGCATCGCTGGCCGGCTCTTCGGCATGCGCGGGAACGGCAAGAGCCACCAGGGCGGCGAGCAGGCTGCCGCGCAGGGCAGGGAGGGCAAGGGAGGCTGGGCGGGATTCAGGCATGTTGGGTCTTCGCTGCAACAGGAAAAATAGGCCCGGAAACTGTAGATCAGCGACGGGGCCGGCGAACCGGTCGGTGAATTGACCGTCAGGGACAGACCGCATTTTTGTAAGCAGGTTCACTGCTGAGCGTAGGAATTGCCTACAGAATGTTGCAAATGCCGGGCTAGAGGCACTGCCTGCGCATGACACGATTGTAATGCTCCGATCACCTTGACGTTATCCGCCAGGCCCCACTCTCTGCCTGCGCCGACACAACAAAAATCCGTCACCCAAGGAGCCTCGGATGTCCCGAACCGCCCCCCTGTCCCTGGCTGCATGCCTGACGCTGTCTGGCGTCAGTGCACTGGCAAATGCAGCCGAAGCTGAACCCGAAGATTTCATCGAGGGCAGCAAGCTCAATGTGCTCTACCGCAACTTCTACTTCAACCGCGACAACCGCGACGGGCCAGCCCCGGTGCAGAGCGCGACCAAGCCAGCGAGCAATGGTTACTCCGAAGCCTGGGCGCACGCCATCATCACCCGCTACCAATCCGGCTTCACCCAGGGCACGGTGGGTTTCGGCCTGGATGCCTTCGCCATGCTCGGCCTCAAGCTGGACACCGGTGGTGGGCGCAACGGCGGGCGCAGTTCGTTCGATGTGCTGCCGGTGGACCACGACGGCCAGGCGCGTGACGAATACACCAAGCTGGGCGGTGCCGCCAAGGTGCGACTGTTCGATACCGTGCTCAAGGTGGGTGATGTATTCCCGGCCAACCCGGTGGTGGCCGCGGGCGATTCGCGCCTGTTGCCGGAGAGCTTTCGCGGCGTGACCGTGGAGAACACCAGCCTCAAGGACCTGACCCTGCAGGGCGGCCGCCTGCATGCGATGAGCCAGCCGGTCTCCAGCGACATGCGCGAGAATTTCGTGACCTTTTACGGTGGCCCGGTGGATTCGCCCTGGATCGCCTATGGCGGTGGCGATTACAACCTCAACGAACACATCAGCGTCAGCCTGTTCAGCAGCCGGCTCAAGGATGTGTGGAACCAGTACTACGCCGGTACCAGTGCCAGCTGGCCGCTTGCTGAAAACCTCGCCCTGATCGGCGGCTTCAACTATTACAAGGCCGTCGATGAAGGCCAGCAGCGCCTGGGCGAATTCGACAACGATATCTGGAGCGCCAAAGTCGGGGTGCGCTTCGGTGCGCATACCGTGGCGCTGAGCCACCAGCGCAACAATGGCGATGACGATTTCGACTACCTGCGCCAGTCCGACTCGATCTTCCTCGACAACTCCATCCAGTACAGCGACTTCAACTCGCCAAAGGAGCGCTCGTGGATGCTGCGCTATGACCTGGACATGGCGACCTACGGGGTGCCGGGGCTGTCGTTCATGACCCGTTACGCAAAAGGTACCGATGCCGACTATTCCAACGCCAACGCCTTCTACATGCGCCGCGACGCGGATGGCAACCCGTTGACCGACCAAAAGCGCTGGGAGCGGGATATCGAGGTCAAGTACGTGGTGCAGAGCGGCGCGGCCAAGGACCTGTCATTGCGCGTGCGCCAGGCTACAACGCGGGCCACGGCGTTCGAGTCGGACCTGGACGAAGTGCGGCTGATCGTTGAATACCCGCTGTCTGTGCTGTGAATTCACCTTTGGAAGCGTTCAAGCTCCTTTGGTAAGAGGTGGATGGTTTGGCGCCCCGTGTGGGGCGCTTTTTTTTTCAGGTCGATATGAGGGTCCTGGCGAGGCAGTCCTTGCAATTGACGATGGTTTCCCAAGGCCCCGCCTTCACATGTACCAGGCTCGACCCGCACATGGCGCAGAACAGCGTGCAGCCCTTGCTGTCCGCGCTCCCCGGCAGCTCTGCGATGTAGTCGCTGACCGTGCGGCTCAGGCCATGATCATGCTGTTGCAACAGCACGTCGAACAGCGCCTGGCTGAAGCCTGAACGCGGGGCGTGGTTGTCGTAGCTCGATACAGTGAACTGCCAGTCCTCGCGGATGGCGCGTTCGCTCAGCGACAGCATGCTCCCGGGAATGGTGTTGGCGGCATGGAGTTTGTTGACATGGGCGCGAGCGACGAATGACAGCGCCCCACGCACGGCAGTATTGGCCAGTGACCAGATGTGCCGTACGGGGTGCGTGTCGAGCAGCTGCGCGGCGGCCTCGGCGGCTTTGTTCCTGGCCTCGAAGGGCAGGCCGTGTTCCGCGCTCCGGCTGGCGATGTAGGCGCAGACTTCTTCGGTGCAAAGCAGCTTGATGGCGGCAACGAGTTGGTCATGCCATTGCGGCTGCGGGCCAGCGGACAGAGCCTTGTGCAACGCGCGATACAGGGGGCCAACGCCGGCCCGCTGGGGGTCATCCAGGCTGACATTGGCGATCCAGCGCACCTTGTTCTGCCAGGCCTTCGGTGTCGGGTCGTCGCTGAAGGCCTCCAGCGGCGAATCGGGGTCGACCAGCAGGATCTGGTCCTCGTGCAGTGCCAGCAGGATGGTTGAATCCATGCCCGGGGAGGGGCTGACACGCGCATCCCCGCTGGTTTTTTCCGCAGCCAGGATGCAATCCCTTTGCGTATCCATGCGTACTTCGAGCACGGCCAGCAACTGCAACTGGCGGGTGATCGACAGCGTGCGCAACGGCACCGGCAGGCGCTTGGCCAATGACCAGTGCTCCTTGATGCGCTTGCGTTGCTCGATGGCCTTGGCCTGCCTCGCCCGTTCACGCGCCGCCAGGCAAGGCTGGCAGGCACAATTGCGATGCCATTGGTTGCGCCCCGGGAAGTAATGACGGTGGGCGCAGTTCGGGCAATAGGCAAGGTTGTCGTTCCAGCTGTTGGCCGAGCGGCTTTTGCGCCGCTCGTACAGGCTGACTTCGCAGTAAGGGCACTCGAGCTCGGCGCAAGGCACCGGGGGGAAGGCCTTGATCAGGCTGCTGGGGGCGAGGTCGATGGCGTAGCGTTCGAGCAGCAGGGCAATTTTTTCACCGCCGATGTAGTCGCTGTATAACGCCTCGATCTGTTCGGCGCTGAGGTGCTGCAACTTTGATTTGAAATCCGACAAACCTGTATCTCCCTGCGAAAAGTCGCTTGTGAGGTTCGTCAGGAATGATGCAATGCCTGGGAATCGGTGGGTTGTAGGATATTTCTCTCCGGTTAGTAGGGCGCTTCTGAGCGTTAGCTTGGCTGTGGTCATCGTCAGCCTGAGCTGAAGAGCTAGACTCAAGGCTTTCTGTTCTCCATGGAGCCTTGCCATGACTGCCAAGAACACGATCTGCCTGTGGTTCGACAAAGATGCCGAAGCAGCGGCCAACTTCTATGCCCGGACCTTCCCCGACAGCCAGGTGGTGGCGGTGCACCCGGCCCCTGGCGACTACCCCTCGGGCAAGGCCGGGGACGTGATCACGGTCGAGTTCACCGTCATGGGCATCCCTTGCGTGGGGCTCAATGGCGGCACCACGTTCAAGCACAGCGAGGCGTTTTCGTTCCAGGTCAGCACCGAGGACCAGGCCGAGACCGACCGGCTCTGGCATGCCATCGTCAGCAACGGCGGTAGCGAGAGCGTCTGCGGCTGGTGCAAGGACAAGTGGGGCATCTCCTGGCAGATCACCCCGCGCGTCCTCATCGAAGCCATCGCCAACCCCGACAAGGCCGCCGCCAAGCGAGCGTTTGAAGCCATGATGACCATGGGCAAGATCGACGTGGCGAAGATCGAGGCTGCATTGAGAGGGTAGGCCTGGCCAGATGCCGGCAGGCGACCATGGTGTAGCACGGCGCTCGATCACCCCGGGCGCCACCACTCTCCAGACCTGCACCTCTACCCACTACCCCCGGGTCAGGCGAATGATCTGCCGCGCACAGAAGGCCCCAGTCAGGATCACCCCGAACAACCGTAGCGTCTGCATCGCCAGCACCAGGCCGACATCGGCATGGGTTTCCACCGCAATGATCGCCATGGCATCCAGCCCACCCGGGCTGGTCGCCAGGTACATCGACAGGAAGTCGGTGCCCATCGCCAGGGCCAGCACGTAGGCACACGCGGCGCACAGCACGATCAACGCCACCGCCCCGGCAATCATGGTTGGCAGGCGCTTCCACACATAGCGCACGGTCTGCCGGTCGAAGCGCAGGCCGATGTAGCAGCCGATCGCACCATAGGCAACGGCCAGCAAGGGTTCAGGCAGGCGGATGGTCAGCAGCCCGCTCAGTTGCAGGGCGCCGCCGAGCAGCAGCGGAGTCAGCAAGGCGCCGGCAGGCAGGCGGTTACCGAGGGTGATACCTACCAGCACCACACCAAGGCTGAACAGGCTGTCGAGCAAATGCGGGCTTTCCACAACCGCTGGCGCATTGGCCACTGCGCCAGCGCCCGGCGTGGCGCCGAGCAGGTGGCTGACCAGCGAGCCGATCATCACCACGCACACCACCCGCACATATTGCATGGTCGCCACCACGCGGCCGTCGGCGCCATTTTCCTCGGCCATCAGCACCATCGCCGAAGCCGCCCCCGGTGCCGTACCCCAGGCGGCAGTGCTGCCAGGGATGCCTCCGAAGCGTACGGTGCCGAGGCCGACCAAGGCGCTGAGCACCACCGTGATGAAGGTGGCGACCAGCATCAGATGCCAGGACTGGGCCATCGATACCAGCACCGCCCAGGTCACCGAGTGGGCGACCAGCAGGCCGACGCAGCCTTGGCCGAAGCGAAACACCTGGCGGTGCAGGTGCAGTTGGGCGCCTGCGACGCCAAAGACGATGGCCACCAGCATGGGGCCGAGGAACAACCCGGCTGGCACAGCCAGGGCATGCAGCAGCTGGCCACAGGCAGCGGCGCAGATCAGCAGGGCGAGCCATTGGAACAGCGGTCTGGAAGAGGCGGGTAGGGCGGTCTGCAACGTGGATACTCCTTGCGCAGCGATAACGCGGGCTGGCAGCGCCAGCGGAGAAAATTATCGACGGCGCAATCGATCAAGTCTATTTTCTACTTTCGATGAATCCATAACTGAAATTCATGAATCATGGACCTGCGTGACCTCACCTATTTCGAAACCATCGCCGAGCTGGGCCACCTGGGCCGGGCGGCGGAGAAGCTCAACCGCAGCCAGCCGGCACTGAGCAAGAGCATCCAGCGCCTGGAAGAGTCGCTGGGCACCCGCTTGTTCCAGCGTGATGGCCGGCGCATCAAGCTCACCGATGTCGGCAAGCTGCTGCTGGCGCGGGGCAGGCAACTGCAGCTGAACATCGCCGAAACCGAGCGCGAGGTGCGCGACTTCGCCAGCGGTCTGGTCGGCAACATCCGCCTGGGCTGCGCGGCGAGCATGGCCGATCACCTGCTGCCGCACCTGACCGCAGCGCTGCTGGAACGGGCACCGGAAGTGACCTTGAAGCTGTCCATCGGCCAGGACGATGTGCTCAAGGAGTCCCTGCGTACCGGGCGCCTGGATGTGATCATTTCGCCGCAGATCGCCATGGACCCCGAGTTCACCACCTATCCCATCCTCGAAGACGAAGCGATCGTGGTGGCCAGCGCCGAGCACCCGATCTTCGCCGGCCCCATCACCCTGCAACGCCTCTGCCAGTACCGCTGGGTGCTGGCGGGGCCGACGGTGACCGCCCGCCGCTGGATCGACAACGTGTTCATCGCCCACCAGTTGCCAGCGCCGCAGGTGCAGATCGAGACCAACGCCATCTCGCTGCTGCCACGCCTGATTGCGCGTACCCAGTTGCTCAGCTTCGCCGCCCGGGAAACCCTCGAACATGGCTTGGGCATGTCCTGGCTGCGCGAAGTGCCGCTCAAGCAGACCACCATGCGCCGCACCGTGGCAGTGTCGGTGCGCACGGACGGCTACCTGTCGCCGGCGGCAGAGGCTTTGGTGACGTTGCTCAAGGAAAAGGGCAGCAGCTTCTTCGAACGTGAGTAAAGCAAAGGCTCGCTCACGGCCTGCTGGGCGGTCAGCGCAGCAGTGGTTCAGCTGTGCGGTACGGCCTTGGCCGCCGGAGTGCCGGCATATTGAGGCTTCAGGTGGCCCTGTTCATCGAGCAGGTAGGCATCCATGACTTCGCGCACCACCGGCCCGGCAACGCGGCCGCCGGCCTCGCCGTTCTCGATCATCACCGCCACCACCATGCTCGGGTGGTCGGCCGGGGCGAAACCGACGAACAGGGCGTTGTCGCGGTGGCGTTCGAGGGTCTTGTTGCGGTTGTAGCGCTCACCCTGCTTGATTGCCACCACCTGCGCCGTGCCGCTCTTGCCGGCAATGCGGTACTGGGCACCGGCCGCGGCGGCGCGGGCGATGCCGCGCGGGTCGTGCATGACCATCTGCATGCCGACGTTGACCTGGTCCCAGGCGTGCTTGTCGTGCAGCACGATGTCGGGCATCGGGTTGGGGTCGACCGGCGTTTCGCCACCCACGGTCATGGCCAGGTGCGGGCGGTGCCACACGCCCTTGCTGGCCAGCAGGCTGGTGGCCTGGGCCAGCTGCAGCGGGGTGACCTGCATGTAGCCCTGGCCGATGCCGAGGATCAGCGTCTCGCCCGGGAACCAGGCCTGGCGCCGGGTGGCGCGCTTCCACGCCTGGGAAGGCATGAGCCCGGGCGCTTCCTCGAACATGTCCAGCGAGACCTTTTGGCCCAGGCCGAACTCGGCCATGTAGTCGTGCAGGCGGTCGATGCCGAGCTTGTGCGCCAGGTCGTAGAAGTAGGTGTCGTTGGACCGCATGATGGCGGTGTACATGTCCACCCAGCCATCGCCGCTGTGGTTCCAGTTGCGGTACTTGTGGTCGTAGTTGGGCAGCTCGTAGTAGCCCGGGTCGAACACCCGGCTGCCGGGGGTGATCACGCCGCTGTCGAGGCCGGCGATGGCCACTTCCGGCTTGACCGTCGAGCCGGGCGCATACAGGCCGCGCAGCACGCGGTTGAACAGCGGCCGGTCGATCGAGTCGCGCAGTGCGGCGTATTGCTTGAAGCTGATGCCCTTGACGAACAGGTTGGGGTCGAAGCTCGGGTTGCTGACCATCGCCAGCACGTCGCCGTTGGCCGGGTCGAGCACCACCACCGAGCCACGGCGGTCGCCCAGGGCCTTTTCGGCGGCCACCTGCAGGTGCGAGTCGATGCTGAGGATGATGTCCTTGCCGGGGATCGGGTCCTTGTGGTTGAGCACGCGCATCACCCGGCCCTGGGCATTGGTTTCCACTTCTTCGTAGCCTACATGGCCGTGCAGCTGGGCTTCATAGAAGTGCTCGATGCCGGTCTTGCCGATGGACTGGGTACCGCGGTACTCGGTGCTGTCGAGGGTCTTGGCTTCTTTTTCGTTGATGCGCCCGACGTAGCCGACCGAATGGGCGAAGTGTTCGGCCAGTGGGTATTCGCGGATGAACTGCGGTTCCACGTCCAGGCCGGGCAGGCGGAACTGGTTGACTGCGATGAGGGCGATCTGTTCTTCGGTCAGGCCGACCATCAGGGTGACCGGCTCGAACGGCTTGCGGCCGCGGCGCAGGTCCTTGTCGAATTGCTTGCGGTCGTCTTCGCCCAGGCCAAGAATTTGCGCCAGGCTGTCGAGCACTTTGGCTGAGTCACCGGCGCGCTCGCGGGTCATGGTCAGGTCGAAGCTGGGTTTGTTGTCGGCCAGCACCACGCCGTTGCGGTCGTAGATCAGCCCGCGCTCGGGGGCGATGGGCAGGATGTGTACGCGGTTGTTTTCCGAAACCGCGCTTTGCTGGTCGTGCTGCAGCACCTGCAGCACATAGAGCCGGCCCACGAGGACGGCGCACAGGCTGAACACCAGGGCGGCGCAGGCCAGGAGCCGGCGGTTGACCAGGTGTTTTTCCTTTTCGTGGTCCTTGAGGGGGATCGGTTGCGGCATGGGGGCTCTGTACAGTAGCGGATTCGGCAGGCGAGGGCTTCGCCCGCGGTTGGGCCGCCCAGCGGCCCCGGGGCCGGCGATGCTACGCAACCCGGCCCTGCGCCTCAAGGCAAGCGCGCTCCGCTCACTGCCCCGGATCGCGCATCCCCCCCACCATTAGGGCGTTAACGGTCAACATGAAGATTTGTTCATGCGCTTTCAGAATCAGGGCTGAAGCAGCTGAACGACATCTCTTGATCTTGCTTTTGCTCTTGCTCTTGCTCTTGCTCTTGCTTTTGCTCTTGCTTTTGCTTCTAAGCGCGCGGTAGTTCAGGCGACGCAGATTGCGACTTCAGGAGGCCGAACGCAGGTCTTGCGGAGGGAGGTGACGGGCATGGATGCCCGTCAAGCGCTGGGCCCCAGGATGGGGCCTGCAGCGCGGTCCTCCCGGGAGCAAGGCCGGAGTGAGGGGACCCCGGAGCGCAGCGTAGGGGCCGGATGATGGGAGCCGGGGTTTTTGGTTACTTTTTGCCCAGTCAAAAAGTGACCCGCCGTAAGGGCGGAAAGGTGATTGTGCGCCACCATCGCAAATGAATGCGCACCTGATCTGAAAGCCAAAAGCCAAAAGCCAAAAGCCAAAAGCCAAAAGCCAAAAGCCAAAAGCCAAAAGCCAAAAGCCAAAAGCCAAAAGCCAAAAGCTCGACTGCGGCGGTTTCGATTATTTCGAGTACATTCATTCGCGATGGCGACGCACAATCACCTTTCCGCCCTTACGGCGGGTCACTTTTTGACTGGGCAAAAAGTAACCAAAAACCCCGGCTCCCATCATCCGGCCCCTACGCTGCGCTCCGGGGTTCCCTCGCTCCGGCCTTGCTCCCGGGAGGACCGCGCTGAACGGCCCATCCTGGGCCGCAGCGCTTGACGGGCATCCATGC